>JAKEHZ010000318.1 GCA_022614735.1 Acidobacteriota bacterium
AGAGAGAAAACGGAACAAACGGAAATAACGGAACAAACGGAAATTTTCTAGGATTTTTCCGTTTGTTCCGTTATTTCCGTTTGTTCCGTTTTCCCTCTTCATCTCTCTTGACTGAACACTCAGAATGAAAACGCAATAAACAAAGACCCAAGACCTCCGGTAACAAAACCGGGAGCCTTGGGTCGGCAATTATCGATTCGGGAATCATGGCTAAAGAGCGGCTTTGCCCGATTCCAATGCCTTCTTTGCCGAACCCACCAGTTCGGCAAAAGCCTGCGGTTGATTGACGGCCAGGTCGGCAAGAATCTTCCGATCAAGGTTAATCCCGGCGACTTTGAGACCATGCATAAACTGACTGTAATTGAGCCCGTTCAACCTTGCCGCCGCTCCGATTCGAATGATCCAGAGGGAGCGGAAATCACGCTTTTTGACTTTCCGTCCAACATAAGCGAATTTCAGTCCTCGTTCGACAGATTCCTTCATCGAGCGGTAGAGCTTACTCTTCGTACCTCGATAACCTTTCGAAAGCTTCTCCAGTTTTTTGCGCTTATCCAGGCGCTTATTTCCACGTTTTACGCGAGGCATGTGCCCCACCTCCTTAAAAGCAGCACAAACTTTCGTCTGCGCAGGATTAACTATTTATCAATTTATCAATGCCGCATCCCAGCATTACTTTCTACCGTAAGGCAACATCTCCTCCACACGCTTCTGATCCGCTTCGGAGACGAGCGTGTCGATGTCGAGCTGACGCTTACGCTTTGCTTTCTTCTTTGTCAGTATATGGCGCGCGTGCGAATGACCCCGTTTGATCTTTCCCGTTGCGGTCGTGCGGAATCGCTTCGCCGCGCCTTTATGTGTTTTCAATTTAGGCATTATTCCTCCATTTATTAGTTCGCAGTTCGCAGTTCGCAGTTCGCAGTAAAACTAGAATGAAATTGACTGCGAACTGTGAACTATCTCTTCGGTGCAAAAACCACAGTGATCTGCATGCCTTCAAGCCGTGGACGGAATTCGATAATCCCGTTCTCCGCCAAGTCTTTTTCGAGTCTCTCGAGTAACTGTATTCCAAGCTCCTTGTGCGTGATCTCGCGCCCACGAAAACGAACAGTAGCCTTCACCTTGTTCCCATCGGCCAGAATCTCCCTGGCATGCTTCATCTTAAAATTGTAGTCGTGCTCGTCGGTTGCCGGACGGAACTTGATCTCTTTGACTTCGATCACTACCTGTTTCTTCTTGGCCTCGTGTGCTCGCTTCTTCTGCTCATACAGATACTTGCCGAAGTCAACGATCCGGCAGACCGGCGGAACGGCCTGGGGCGCGACTTCGACCAGGTCGTAGCCACGCTCACGCGCAATTTCGAGGGCCTTCTGCGGCGTCAAGATACCAAGCTGTTGTCCATCTTCGTCAATCACGCGCACTTCTTTCGCGCGGATACGCTCGTTGACCCTCACCTGGGGTCCCCGGTGATCTCTGCGCCCCCTGAAACCGCCCCCGCCTGAATGACCGTTACTAATAAATTCACCTCCTAAGGTTTGTAGTTATGTCGCCAATGCGCGCGTGCGCACCAACTCGCTCAAACGCGCGCTGAAATCCGCAACCGGCACTGCGCCCGTGTCACCCCTGACGCGGTCACGCACTGCAACAGTATTTCCTTCGGCCTCGCGCTCGCCAATCACGAGCATGAATGGAATTTTCTTGAGTTGTGCATCATGAATCTTCTTACCAATTTTTTCGCTGCGCAAATCGGTTTGAACACGATGACCAACTGCCCGCAATTCGCGCTCGACAGCTACAGCCCTCTCGTTGAATCGATCCGAAATCGGCAGCACGATCGCCTGCACAGGCGCGAGCCACGGCGGGAACGCGCCTGCAAAATGCTCAATCAAAATGCCGAAGAAACGCTCAAACGAACCCAGTATTGCGCGGTGCACCATAATCGGGCGATGCGGCTTGTTGTCCGAGCCGATATATTCGATCTCGAACCGCTCCGGCAGATTGAAATCCACCTGAATCGTCGATAGTTGCCACGTGCGCTTGATCGCGTCAACTACCTTGAAATCGATCTTAGGCCCGTAAAATGCTGCCTCATCCTCCATCCGTTGATAGTGCAAACCGCGTTCGTTGAGCGCTTCAGCCAACGCGTTTTCGGCCATCTCCCAAACCTCATCCGATCCCAGATATTTCGAATGGTCGGTCGGATGTTGCACTGACAGCTCGGTCTTGTACTCAAATCCGAAAGCTCTGAAGATGAAATCAACCAGGTCAAGGCATCCGAAGATCTCGGCCTTCAACTGCTCCGGAGTGCAAAAGATATGAGCGTCATCCTGGGTAAACCCGCGGGCGCGCATCAATCCGTGCGCAACGCCGGAACGCTCATAACGATAGACCGTGCCATACTCGGCAAAGCGTTGCGGCAGATCGCGGTACGATCGCTGGCGCGATTGGTAGACCTGGATGTGAAACGGGCAATTCATCGGCTTAAGCCGATACTGAACCTGCTCGTTCTCGAGATCCTTCATCTCCGGATAGAGCACATCCCGATAGTGCAGGAGGTGGCCGGAGATGTGGAACAGCTCCGATTGCGTGATGTGCGGCGTGTTGACGAAACCGTAGCCTCGCCTGTATAGCTCGCCGTCAAGGAACTGCTCAATGACCTTGCGGATCAACGCGCCGTTCGGATGCCACAAAACCAGGCCGGGGCCGATTGGATCGCTGAAACTGAATAGATCGAGCTCCGGACCGAGCTTACGATGGTCTCGCCGTTCGGCCTCTTCCTTTTGCTTAACCCACGCATCCAGCTCTTCCTGCGTAAAGAATGAAGTGCCGTAGATACGCTGCATCTGCGCGCGTGATTCGTCACCCTTCCAATGCGCGCCCGCAATCGAGAGCAGCTTAATCGCCTTAATCTTTCCGGTCGACGGGATATGCGGACCGAGACAGAAATCTACGAACGGCGTGCCTTCGATCGTGTAGCAGCTGACAGTATCGCCGCCCTTCTCTTCGATCAATTCGCATTTGAGCGGCTCACCCATCTCGGCGAATTTCTTCTCGGCCTCGGATTTCGACATCTCGCAGCGCCTGTATTCCAAGTTGCGCTTGACAAGATCCTTCATCCGCTTCTCTATCTTCGGCAGGTCTTCCGGTGTGAAGCGGCCACCATCATCACGCTGAAAGTCGTAATAGAAGCCGCCTTTCGGATCGTCGAGCAAAGCAGGCCCGATGCCGAGCTTTGTGCCCGGAAACAGGTCGAGAACTGCCGCAGCCAACAGGTGTGCGGTCGAGTGGCGATAAATTTCGAGCGCTTCCCCCGATTCGGGGGTAATCGGCTCGACTCGCTCGCCCTCCCGGACCTGATAACTCAAATCAACAGGGTCTTCCTGCTTGACGCCATTACGGAATAACCGTGCGGCAAGTGCTCTTTTCGCACTCTCACGGTCTTGTTGTTTCAGTAAATCGAGCGCCGATAACTCCGATGATTCTTTTGATTTTTCACTCACTGCTGTCTCACAAACTCTAAAGCTGACAGCCTCTGAAGCTGCAGCTCGAAACTTGAGATTCAAGAAATCGATCTCAAATCTCAAATCTCATCTCCCCAGCTTTCCGGTGTGGACAGTCCCAAAAGCTTCCCGCATGGATAAACGCTTCAGGTAAGGTCCTACGCCAGCGGTTGTCGAGCAGAGCGCTGCGATGTTCGCGTCGGGCAACGCATCGTCCATCGCAGCTATTTAGTTCGATTAAATCTAAATCGTCTCTGCATATATCTGACAACTCTTCCGGAGCTGACGTTGAACTCACGGGCAAAAATAAAATTTGAAGCCCGGCAAGTATTAACTAAATAATAATAGGCCCGAGCGGATTTGAACCGCTGACCCCTACCGTGTCAAGGTAGTGCTCTACCCCTGAGCTACGAGCCTATATCACTTCCAGGAGACAGAAAAATTAACAAACGATTTGCGACGCGTCAAGCGACTGCAGGAATTCACCAAATTATTAGCAGTACTGATTGTTTCGCACTCTCTATTTCATCCCCGTCACAAACTGCGTCCACGCCCCTGTCTTCATATCCCGCAGCAACCCACGCATCCATTCATATTCTTTATGTTGTTTGAGGAAGTCCTCTGCGATGAAATCAGGAGCGCAGGGATGCCCATAGGCAGCCTGCATCTGCATCTTCTCCGCCATCTGCCCATCCATTACCTTTGCCTGCACCGTGCCGCCAGGGAAATACTTGGGCCAATCCCATTCGGGTACGCCTCTCGGTGAAATTTCTACGGCGCCGCAGAGCGATCGTTCATTTGCTCCCTCTTTCTTTACGAAAGCGTCAAAGCTATCTGTTTCGAACTTCTTCGCGGCTTCGATATCGATCTCCCCTTTGTACTGAGTCATTAACTGTTCCCAACGCGTGCGACGCGCGTTCGGTGAACTCGCCTTATTATTCACGTCGAAAGTCGTCTCTGTTTTGAGGAGCTTTTCATCGACTGGAAAGTTCGATCCGAAAAAATAACCGTCTTTCGTCCGTCGCACGCTGGACTGCTTCAGCCCCAATTCAAACAAAGCAATCTCACCGGTCTTGTTATCGCCAACAAGCCAGTCGTTCGCATAACCACCGTTGTTGCCCTCAAGCATGATCCGGACATAATCATCAATCGAATTACTGTATTGCAGCGCTTTGCGCGCCCGCTCAAACTCCGGTTTTCCGCTGGGATCGAAGCCGAAAAAGCTTGTAATTGTCGTTTCAGTAACCATAATTCCGTTCGAATTCACGCCGAAATCGTCCATACTTGCGATCACGCCAGGCAACCCGTCCATCAAAATCCGATGGCCCTCCTTCGGCTTGATATCGAAGATGATGTTCCAGCGCGAACCGATAACATAATCCGTCCAGGCATTGTGTCCCATCACGATGCGGCGGTCTTTTGTCCAGCCCCCCGTTGCAATAAACGCGCTGCAATTGCCAGGCGCCTTAGTGGAAGCCTGCTGGCCCTTCGCCTTATCGAGCATTGGTACATAATAATATGCCAGCTCGATGAAGCCATTCATCGCTACGATATCGTAACGATCGAGCTTCACTCCCTTTGCATTTGCTCCGGCGACTATCCCATCTATTTCATCCTGGTACTCCTTATCCATCTTCGGCCAGAGCATTTGTTCTGATGCGTTACGATAAAAGTTCCAATCGCGTTTCGATTGATGCTGGAGGAAAGGCTTCATGACGCGCAGCAGATCATTGATCTCTTCAGCAAGCAAATAACCGTGTTGATAGCCAAGCTTCTCCGGCGATCCTTCGATGTGCACGTAAATCCATCCGTTACGTTCAAAACGGTTGCTGCCCTGCTGCTTGCTATCATTTTCTATCGTGAGGTGAAAATTGCCAGAGCCTTTTTCGCAACTTGACAAACCGATAATACATAACCCGGCTATAACTAAAATCAAGCACAATTTTCGTTTCATGGACGCCTCCAGTATTAGATTCAATGCGTTTTCCGGATAATAGTTTCAACACAAAGGGTCAAAGGGTCAAAGGGTCAAAGGTGTGGATAAAGGCTTGGTTACTTCCTCTTTGACCCTTTGACCCTTTGACCCTTTGTGTTGAAACTATTATCCGGAAGATGAAACTTGCCAAATTTTCGCGCGCCAGTAAATCAACCCGCCAATCAGAACGAAGCCCGCTGCGCCTCCGATTACCTTTATTCTGAAAAGCCATGGGGTAGTGCTGGCCGCGGGTGGGATTGTGGCAACAATCATCGCAAATAAAGTAATTGCCAACCCGCTCAAAGCTATTATCCAGGCTCCCGGCATACCTCCGGGCGCGAGCACTACATCTTCGTCCGCTTCGCCACTCCGGCGATGTATGAGAAAAACGATGAACAGGTAGATATAAGGGATGAAGTAGATCAAAATTTGAGTGTCGAGCAAAATCAGATAGACCTCTTCAACGTTTGTGCCTCTCCCCATAACGGAGAGCAAGAGGAAAATTGTTGCGAGTGTTGCCTGCACGAGAATCGCTACATATGGTGTACGCCATTTAGGATGCACGCGACCGAAGCCTTTCGGGAAGTAACGATCCAGACCAATGACGAATGCCACGCGCGCAGGACCGATCAGCCATGCGCCTACGCCACCGATGTTACCCACTGTATAGAGCGCAGCGCACAACGGCGCGAGCCACCACAGATGTTCAGACACTCTCAGCGCGCCGTTTGAGATGGCTTGCAGAAAACCCGAGACGATATTGATATCCTGATTGGGCACCAACCACAAAACTGCGCCTGTACCGAGAATGTATGCGATTGCGATCAGCGGCGCGGAGATGAAGATCGAACGCGGCAAATTGCGACGTGGATTTTCCACCTCATCTCCCATAGTCGAAGCGAGTTCCAGCCCGGCAAAGGCAAAGGCAATGGAAGCGAGCAGATTCAAAGCCGGCAGGTTCGAAAAATCAGGTTTGATCGTTTCATTGTTGATTGGAGTCGAGGGCTCGCCCGTCACTAAACCAATGAGACCCAATACAATGATGATAATTCCTGGAATGTAAGTCCCGATGCCACCGGCGTTCTGCAACCATTTACCAGTGCCGAGACCGACGACATTGATGATTGCAGCGAGCCACAAAGCGATCAATGTAACAGGCAAAACGTAGCTCCATTTGTCGCTCAAGCCGGTTTCTCCACGCCCGATGATGTAGGTTGCAATCACTGCCGATGAGATGAGCAGGTTTGGATAGTAGAGAACGTTGTTGATCCAGTAACACCAACCACACAGGAAGCCGTGCCCTTCCCCCAGCGCGCGTTTTGTCCAGAAGTAAATGCCGCCTTCCTTCGGGAAGCGAGATGACAACTCGATTACTACCAGGCCTTGCGGCACAAAGAATAAGAGCGCCGCAATAACCCACAGGATGAGCGAGCTCGGCCCGAACTTCGCAGATGTGGCGAGATGCCGCAAACCGAGGACGGCAACGAGATTGAATAGGACCAGATCGCGCAATTTGAGTGCGCGGACGAGTTGTGTGGTTTGTGTGTTTTCCTGGATCATAGGTTTTGTCACCGAATCGAAGGTTGTTCAGAGCCGCTGTGAATCTACGCCAGCTGCTGGTGAAGTCAAGAGAGAATACTACTGCGTGTCGTCCAAATCTCGCGAGAGGCAGCCCACTGCGCAATGTCCTGGCGATTGATTGCCGCGGCCATCAACTCCGGGAAAAGATCAGGTGTGCACGCAAACGCCGGTACTCCTAACGCGGCAAAGCTTTCAGCTATGTGATGATCGTAGCTGGGAGCGCCATCGTTACTGAGCGCGAGCAATGCGATCATCTGCGCACCGGAGGCGACCACTAACGCCACACGTTTGATCATTTCTTCAGCATTGCCTCCCTCGTACAGGTCGCTGATCAAAATCAGAATGGTTTCCTGAGGTTGTCTTACCAATCCCTGGCAGTAGCCTAATGCCCGGTTGATATCTGTGCCGCCGCCGAGTTGCGTGCCGAAGAGCAATTCGACCGGGTCGGATAGTTCTTCAGTCAGATCAACAACCGAGGTGTCGAAGACCACAAGATATGTCCTCACTGACGGAAGTGAGGCTAGCACCGCGCCGAGGATTCCTGCATAAACCAACGAGGTCGCCATTGAGCCGCTCTGATCAACGCAAAGAATGATGTCGCGTAATGCGGACCGTTTGCGCCCATATCCGATGCGCGTTTCGGGGATGATCGTCCGGTAATCAGGCTGGTAGTGCTTGAGGTTGGCACGAATTGTGAGATGCCAATTAATCTCGTTATGGCGGGGCCGGCGATTGCGCAATGCGCGATTGAGGCTTCCCATAACAGCCTGGCGCAGCGGATTTGCCAATTTGCGTTCGAGCTCTTCGACAACCCGGCGCACCACAATCCGCGCCGTCTCTTTTGTCTTCGCCGGTATTACGCCGCCGAGCGCCAGCAGGGTGGCAACCAGATGCACATCAGGTTCAACGGCTGCGAGCATCTCCGGCTCCAGCAGCATTCGCTTCAAATCGAGACGTTCAAATGCGTCCTGCTGCATCACGCGGACAACCGACGAAGGAAAGTAATTCCGTATGTCTCCAAGCCAGCGCGTTACACTCGGAGCTGAACTGTCCAGCCCACCTTTACGGTCAGAGTCATAGAGCGCTCGCAACGCATTGTCCATTGCCAGATCAGCTCCAAGTATTTCCAAACCTGTGCCGTCTGCTTCTCCACCGCCCAGAATCAAGCGCCAGCGGCGTAAGCGTTCGTCTTCAATTGACATAAGCCTCGATAACAGTTTTCAGTTGTAACTACTCAGCCGGGGGTGCAGTACGGGGAGCGTCAGCGACCTGATCCTTGATAAAACGGCCTCTTGCCGAGACTCAGGTCGCTGACGCTCCCCGTACTGCACCCCCGGCTGAGTAGTTACAACTGAAAACTGTTTTTCGTTTGTTTCCTATTCTCTCATCACCATTAATCAATCTCTACTCCCAGCAGCTTCGCTACCAGAGGTAAGACTGCTTCAGCGCGCGCTTGATCGAAATCGGCCCTCGCAGATTGCAGACTGAACGTTGGCCCGGCCGCCACTTTCATCCCACTTTTTACTCTCTCACCGATCTGCCTCCGTTCGGATGTTGTAAACGTTGCGAAAGTTCTGCGCAGTAATGGCAAGATCATGGTGAAACTCTCACGATGAATCCTCGTCACCCAATCGTCCAGCACACGCGACAATGTTTCGTCGTGCAGCAAAAGCAACCCGCTGCCTTTAAGGAATCCTTCAACCCATGTCGCAGCCTGTCCCGGCTCGTTTGCAGTCGAGAGCGCGAGGCGCAGATGAAGCGCGGCTTCCTCTGCGGCCAACCTGGTCGAATCCAATAGAAGCCTGCAACATCTTCCGGCAACCAGGCCGTGTAGGTTGCGTTGATCTACCATCTGAAGGAGTGCGTTATGCCATTGCTTCGAATAATCATCATTCCGCAACAAATTTATTGCGCTGTTGGTACGGATGATGTGCTCGAAGATGATCGCTGCCGCTTCGTCATTGAGCGATGCGCACGCGCCTGGCAGGCCAATACAGATCCGCGCAACCAATCCATCCAAGATCTCGCCAACCATAGTCGCGTCTGTCTTCCGAACATTACCGTAACGCATAATGTTTGCGAGCGGCGGCAAGGCCCCCATCATCTGTGTGGCATCACTGGTGAGAGCCGCAACCGATTGCAACCTCTCCATCAGACGACCGATCGCATCCGGTAGATCAGCGAGCAGTGCCCGGTCCAGTAAATTCGTGAGACCCGGCAGATCATCGGCGCCACCGGCAACATCTCGCACATAAGCCGTTGCAGCTTCAAGGATCGTTTTGCCCCAGATGCTGGCTTCGATCACCGCAACGACGAATTCCGGCTGCCAGCGCAGTCGCCAGATTTCGTGGAACGTGCTGCCCTTGCCGGTTACTCGTTGCGACTCTCCCCAGGGCACGCGGAGCAGAGTCAATCGGTGCAGCAGGCGGCTGCGATCGAGATCGGTTGCTCTACGCAGATCGAGGTCGAGTGTGCGTTCACCAGCCTCAGCAGGTAATCGCAACCTCTTCTGCTCACGATGTAGGTCCTGTTGTATCGGCGGCATCGGCGTCTCGGCAGGGACTTGACCGAGCGTCTCACCGACAATCAACTTGTCGTGGATCAAACGTAATGGCAAATTGCTGCCAAAGCACAAAACTGTCTGTGTCGCTTCATTCAACTCCGTCAGGCCGGGTGATGAACGACCGCGCAAAGCCGTCAATGTCTCAGCCAACCGGATAGCTTCAATCACGTTCGCCGGAGAGACATCGAGGTCTTCCCCCCGCAGCAACTGAGCGACTTGTACCATCCAACGAATCGCAACATTATCGCGTGCTGCCCACAAATGCTGATACCAACCCGGCGAAGTGATGCCCGCTCCGTAACCGCTTTGCAGACTCAATCGCCCGTTCGTCCACGGCACCCAGGTCGCCCGCACTTTGGTTTTGAGCAAGCCTTTGAGCTGCGCAGCGTCATTTTTCGCTGATGGCGTCGATTTCGAGTTTATGTCGAGCGCCGGCGCGTGCCACGCCCCGCAGACCACGGCGATGCGTTGGAAGCCTTCGCGGCTGGCGACGCGGATCGTTTGTCTCATGAACGCTTCACGCTGCGCCTCGATCGGGTTATCAATCACGGGGAATGATTCGCGGAGCGCCGACATCGCCTCAAAAATGGCGGCGAACAGGTCATAGCCATCACTACGCTCCTCAACCATCATTTCCCACCATTGTTCACCGTCAGTGTAACCGGCGGCTTCGGCTAGTCGTCGTAATGGATCCTGATATCTCCCGGATTTGATGTCTGAGATCTGAGGTTCGAAAGCCAATTGATGCGCTTGCGGCAAGTCCATAAAACGCGCGGTGACGTTGTGTGTCAACGCGTATTGCAGCGCTTGCCATTCCGGCGAGAAGATCGCGAAGGGGTAAAAGACCGAGCGCTTCGGATCGTCAAAGACGTGAATCAACAAGGCCACGGGCGGTTGCATCGCAGGATGTCTGAGGAGCGACAGCACATCAGCGGCATCCGGCGGGCCTTCAACCAGGATGAGATCAGGCTGCAACGATTCTAAGGCATCGCGCAGACTTCGGGCTGAGCCCGGGCCGTGATGTCTGATTCCGAAGATCTGAATACTCATCTCTAAACCAGAGCAAATAATATTATCCAAGAGAGAAAACGGAACAAACGGAAATAACGGAACAAACGGAATAATCCTGGGGAATTTCCGTTTGTTCCGTTATTTCCGTTTGTTCCGTTTTCCTTCTCCGGCTTAAATTTCTCGACACGCTCGGTATAAATCTTTCCATCCGTCACGCTCTTTGGCGACTGTCTCCAGATACTCCAACCACACGACGCGGTCCTGCACAGGGTCTTTCACAACTGCCCCAACCAATCCGGCGGCAATATCGCGCGCGCGCAATCTACCGTCACCGAAATGCGCGGCTAAGGCCAGACCGCTGTTGACGACCGATATGGCCTCAGCCGTACTCATGCTGCCGCTGGGCGATTTGATCTTTGTTTTACCATCGCTCGTTTTTCCCTCTCTCAGTTCGCGGAAGATTGTGACGACGCGTCGAATCTCTTCCAACGCGGGAGGTTCGGCGGGCAGTTCCAGAGCGCGGCCCAGGCTTTCAACTCGACGCTGCACGATCTCTACCTCCTCATCCGCAGTCTCGGGAACGGGCAGAACGACCGTGTTGAAGCGGCGTTTGAGCGCGCTCGAGAGCTCATTGATACCACGGTCACGATTGTTGGCTGTCGCAATCAGATTGAATCCTTTGATAGCCTGTGCCTCTGTGTTGAGTTCCGGAATGGGCAGGGTCTTTTCGGAGAGGATGGTGATCAATGAATCCTGCACGTCAGCGGGAATGCGCGTCAGTTCTTCGACACGGGCGATTTTGCCTTCCCGCATCGCACGCATCACGGGGCTCGGAACGAGCGCTTCACCGGTCGGGCCCTTGGCCAAGAGGCTCGCATAGTTCCAGCCATAGCGAATCGCCTCTTCACTGGTGCCTGCAGTGCCCTGGACAATGAGGGTCGAGTCTCCTGAGATCGCGGCGGCAAGATGCTCGCTCACCCACGTCTTGGCCGTCCCCGGCACTCCGAGCAGTAAGAGCGCGCGATCTGTCGCCAGCGTGGCAATCGCTATTTCGATTAGTCTGCGTTGCCCAATGTACTTCGGCGATATGAGGAAACCATTATCGAGAGTGTCACCGAGAATATAGGTAGAGACGGCCCAGGGCGAAATATTCCAGTTTGGCGGTCGCGGGCGTTCATCGATTTGCGCCAGTACCGCCAGCTCTTCAGCAAATTGTTGTTCGGCGTGTTCACGTAGAATTGCAGTCATTTCTCTATCTCTTTGAGCATTTCGTTACGAAATTGAATCATGTCCAGAAAATGATCGAGCATCGGTGCACGTTTTGTAATCTGTCTCGTTACTTTATTCAATCCGGAAATCGCCTCCGGAATAATCAGGGGATGGAGGTGGCAGACGATCATCGTGATGATGTTTCGCAGGACAATATCATTTTTCAAAACGTATTTCTCGTGATGCTTGCTTAACCCTCTGACAACTTCGGAGCTAAAATGCTCACTCCATTGATGACGGCAACTCTTAAAAAACCAGTACAATTGATTGAAGGAAGACCAGGTAGAAT
This sequence comes from Acidobacteriota bacterium, assembly GCA_022614735.1. GTDB lineage: Bacteria > Acidobacteriota > Blastocatellia > RBC074 > RBC074 > JAKEHZ01. The sequence goes on from JAKEHZ010000318.1 coordinate 12,186, forward strand.
CTTTTCTCAATAGTCGTCCGACCATTGCTTCCTGGCGATCAGGCGGTAGCGCTGCAAAGAGGTCCTCGGCGGGCATGTAATTGCTGGATACTTCGAGCAGGCATTCGATCCACTCGACATCGCCGAAACTGATCGCAGCTCGACACCAACCATTCAACAGGACCTGGCTCCATTCACTCTTCTTCGCTATTTTCAATAAATCGTTGACAGTCCTTTGAGCGCTCTGCAACCAGAAGCTGGGCGGCACTGCGCTGAGGATCTGCTGCAACCACCAGGCTTTTTCCCCAATCTGTGAGTGGGGTGGGACTTTAACGATGCCATCCCGCATCATCCCCTCGTCACGTTCTTCGGGCAAGAGGATCTCTATTTCAAACCTTCCCCGGGCATTATTCTGGAATGAAATAAGTCTTTTTGCCCTTTCAGACATCCTTTCGACAAAAGCCGATTCGGGCAGGCTTGAGAGCAGCTCAGCAGCGGCACGCCGGACGATTGTCCATTTATCATCAAGCGCGCTCTCAAGAAAAAGTTCATCATCCGGGCTCAAGCCATGTGCCAATATTGCGAGGAAATCTGCGCGGTTTTTCGGCGATTCCTGCTCCCAGACACCTAAGAGCAATTGGCGCGCGCGCGCCGGATCTCGCCTCCTCAAGAGCGTGAGAAAAGCCCGCCTTTGTTCAAGACTGCCACGCTCCCAAACCGATCCGTCTTCAAAGCCGAAGATCGCATCCCAATCCGAATTTTGTGCTGCCAGCCACTTACCTCGATGCCCCAGTACAGGCAAAATCGCATCGCTCAAATCAGATCGGGCGCGCCCGAGTTCGAGCAGCGCCGGCAGGACCTCTTCCCTCACGCGCTGCCCCGCAGCACGGACGCGGGTTAACCACTCAGGTAACAACTCCTGATACCCTCCTCCTATCATCAACCTGAGATGCTCAACTGCCCGCGCGCTACAAGGTGGCAGATCATCACAAACACATGCTTCGGGCGACGCTTGCGTGTCTTTCATCGGTAATCGCCCCGCACGTTCGTAAAGAGCCGCCGCCGCCGCCGCGGCGAGCAATGACCTATCACGATCACCCTCGTCCAATCGTGCGATCAAAGAACTCAGTGAATCAGCAGTCCGAGGGGCTGTGAAGGCCTGACGCTCGCTACCGATTACCGCCGTTTTGACTATCTCAGACCACAAGCTCATAGAAACTGTACGAAACGCCCTTCAGCGATTGCGCTTAACGGCCACAGATGTTGGCCGTTCCACTCGCCGAAGAGCTCAATCTCACGCCCGCCGCTCAAAGCCAGCAATGTCCAGAGATGCGCCGAGCGTGGCGCAAGCGGGAGCAAGGACGCTTCGGAATCACGCGCGAACCAATCCCCACCGCGACGAACCGGGATGACATCTCTTAATGCGATGGGGAATTCTTCGATCCAAGGATTGTGAGCCAGCGCCCCGACATATGCAGAACTCGCCTCCCTTATACTTGTGTAACCTGACATCTGATCGAGCTGTACTGGCGACGCGTAGCGCTGTTTGATCAACACACGCAGCGGATATGCGCCAGGGAAGAAAACCAACTCAGCATCAATCATCGTTCCTGCAACCACGCCTGCATCGAGCGGTTGGTTGCCGGCGGCAAAATGAAGAAGCATCGCCGGACGATTGGCGGCCTCTCCCAGCAGCCATGTCCGCTGCACACGCAAGCGATCTTCCTCCTCAATTCGTTGTCCGAGTACCAACCACCTGTCGCGAAAACCCTCGGTGCTCAGCAGATCATCTTGATTTTGCGTCCATCCAATGATCGTGCGAATGTCAGCCTGTGTTCCGATTGGCAATTCGCCAAAACGGTTGAATCCTTCGATAACCAGCTGAATCCTGCTCATCCGTTCGAGCAATCGCGCCTGCCAACCATCGCCCGACGATGAGATGCCCGACAATTCGCGAACCATTCGCGCCACGCCCGGAGCTTGCGCATCAACCAGACGCGCTGCCGCTCTTTCCCAAAACGCCGGTGGCTGGGTTTGCACAGCAGCCAGGCCACTCCGAATCAGATCGCGCAACCATAGTTCCAGTTCCTGTAAACCTGCTGCGACACGGACTTCCCGAGCTGCGGCGCGTTTCGCTTGCGCGCCCCGATCAGCGACGGAGTCTGACTGCTGCTCTGCCCTGGTATGTTTCTCAAGACGTTGATGTGCGCGTTTGGCTCGTGATTCGAGCCATTCGCCTACCTGGGTAGGCGGCAATTTTTCGGTGAAGGCATGCGGTTGGCTCGCGAGCAAAAGAAACAGGCCAAGCGCGTGTTTACAGGGAAATTTCCGGCTGGGACATGTACAGCGAAAAGCGGGCTCAGTCAAATCAATCTGCGTTTGATAAGGCTCCCTGCCACTCCCTTGACACAGTCCCCATGCAGCTCTCTCATGACATCCAAGCAATAGCCACTTGCGCGTTGTCGCAAGCACCTGGCCGGATTTGGCCGAAGCAGCATCCGGAGCAAGCGCAATGATCCGTTCGGTCGTCCAATCCATAAGGAAATGAAAAACACTTTTCAGTTTTCAGTTTTCAGTTGGGGTGAATTATCACTGAAAACTGAAAACTGAAAACTGATTCTCTCTTCATCCTGGCGGAGGTATCGGCTTCGATTCGCTACTCGGAGGACGTTCTTCTTCCTTCTTTAGAGTCTCAGGTTGGGCAGACAATCGCTTCCTGGCTCTGAACAATCCATTCCGCACCATTTGTGAGTCAGGGCGAAGTTTCAATGCCTCACTATAGTTTCGCCGCGCCCTTGCATAATTTTGCCGTTTGAGTGCGGCCCTGGCTGCTTTGACGTAGACCTGAAACTGCCTGAGTTCCTGGAGTTCTTCCCTAGCCGCTGCCCTATCAGCCTCGTTCGGCCCGCTGCGCAGATACGCCTCGTAATTCGCAATTGCCTGGCTGAATCTTCCCCGACTGTCGGATTCAACCGCCCGCCGTAATTTGCCGATGTCGCCCGAACTGACTTCCTTCTCGGGTTGTTTAGATGGTGGTGTGGCAGCGTCTACAGCAGTTATCGCAGGACCTGCACTTGATGTCACGCTCGAGTCAGGTCGCGGAGCGGACGTCTCTGCTGGACGCTGCTTTTTCGTCTGAAAATAGACGCTTATGTAGATACCAAAAAACACGGCAACCGCTGCCATAACAATGAGAGTCTTGCGCGAGCCCTGCTGTTTGTTTTCCCATCCCTCAAATAGATTGATAGGAATCATTTTATTTGCAGATGTCTCATTAACTGTCCCGTTATATGGCTGGCTATCCAGCGTGTCCAGCTCTATCTCATCTTCTAGATCGATCTGCAGATTTTCCGAAAGAGCGATGGGAGGTTCTGACGTGGATGTTAAAGATGCGATTGATGACTGATTCAAGATCGGAACTTCCGATTTCGCTGCAATCTCAGCGATCATCACCGGCTTGAGCTGCTCTGTCGCCGGCTCCTCAGTTAATGTGGGCGAGATCGCCTCCGAAACGCCATTGTTTCGCTCATAATCTTTGATTGCTTTTAAAAAGTCGGCGGCCGTCTGGAATCGCTCAGTGGCATCACGGAGTATCGCGCGCATGAATATCGAGGCAAGAATGGAGCCAATTTCGGGCCGGAGATCCAGGATTGAAGTTGGAGCGGAATTTATATAGCCCCGTCGATCATCGTCCTCCGAACTATTTGTCGGTTGCGAAGACGGAAGTTTTCCGGTCAGCGTCTCATAGAAAGTGATTCCCAGACTGTAGATGTCAGAGCGCGCATCGATCTCTGACCCACGCATCTGTTCTGGCGACATGTATTCTGTCGTTCCCGGTCGGAAACTTGGTGGAGCCATGCTCTGTTTGTCAGGCATCCTCACGATTCCGAAATCCGTGAGCTTCAATCTTCCACGCCCGTCGACAAGCAGATTTGCCGGCTTGAGATCGCGGTGAAAGACCCCTTTACGCTGGACATCTGATTCGGTCAAATACTGGAAATTATGGGCGTAATCGAGAGCCGCGAGCGCCTGTTTGCACAAATAGACCGCCTGGGCGGGAGTAGGAAGCCCCTGACTCTCGAGCAACTCTCGCAGACTAATAGCCTGGATGTACTCCATCACCAGGTAATAGTTATCACCTTTTGCGAAGGACTCGTAGAGATGAACGATGCCGGGATGATCGAGCTGCGCTTGAATAAAGGCCTCGCGCCGGAAGCGTGCTTTAAGCTGGACACGGGTTGAAACGGGAAAATATGCCAACGGGATTTCTTTGATTACTATATCGCGAGCCTGATGTATATGATGACCGCGATAGACCACACCCAGACTGCCATACCCCAGTTCTTCAGTTAGTTGATAATTGCCGATAATTTTACCTACCATCTCAATATTCAGGATCAGACTGCTCCCTCATCCAGGGCCCCTATTTTCTGTTCTATTTTATCAAGAATCAGTGGATAGAAGTTAGGGAGGGAGACATTTGTAAAATGAACATAGTGCGATCGGGGCGATTATCTGGCATTCGCCGTTATGGGGCTGTGGCTGTGGTCGAAAGCCAAGACTAATTTAAAAAATCGGGGGACAAAAGGCAAAAAGAAAATCAGTAAACTGCGAAAATGTTCTTTTGTGAAAGTTTTCTGATCTTTCCTGGTACTGACGGATTTTGTGGTCACAGCCCAGAGATCTTGGCGTGCCAGATGACAAGATCTCTGCGCTGTGACCACAAAATCCGTTAGTACCAGTATCTTTCAAAGAGAGACCGCAACACACGATAGAAAGAGCGAAAGATGCGAAATTACTAATTCAACCTCATTGGATTCAGATCCCCCCGTCGTATCGGAGAAATCCTCTGCCTCTTACGCCAGTGTCCGGATTGACGAGCATCGATCCTCCGCTGTCGGGTGGTCGCAAATTCTGATTCGACCTTAAGAAGCCCTGTTTTCGCTAATTCCGATCCCGGTCGCAGCTTGAGAGCTTCCATGTAATTTTGCCGCGCCATCGCGAATCGCTTATCCTCCATCGCCAGATTGGCTGCGGTCATTAACCCTTGAAATTGTCTGAGCACAACAAGCTTGTCCGAGATCGAAGTGACGTCAATTGCGGTTGGGCTGCGACGCAGGTACTCTTCGTATCTCCGGATCGCTTCGGGATAACGTTCTTGCTGTTCTAATGCCCGAGCCTGTTTTAATGCCGAGCTGTCCACTGGCGATGTAGTGACCCTCGGTCCGGTAACAGCACTCGCCGACGAAATCGGCGATGGGGACGAGATCGGAGGTTCAATTTTTGTCGACAACATTGTCGAACCCTTCTGTTGACCCGAGAAGATATAAACGCCCGCAGCGGTACTCAATAAAAATATTGCAGCAGCAGCAGCAGCTAACGACCACTTCCTTCTCGGTGGTGAGGCTGGCACTGAGATGATTACTTTGCGATTTGCCGGATTTGTCTTTACCTCACTCGGTAGAGGCCTGTGAGCAGTGATTGAAGCCGCCCCAGCCGTTACTTCACGGACCGGCGTGATCGGAATCGTTATGGCTTCCTCTCCCGGATACGGTGATGAGAAAGATGACGAAGATGCAGAATCAAGTGGCGCATCGCTCTCGGGAATAATTTGTGTCTGATCCGTAATGGTTGAAAGAGCGAACACAGATTCTGTCAACCGCCCTGTTATCGGACGTCGAAATTGAGCGTTTTGCTCCAGGATGTCTTCGCATTCACGAAGAGACTCCATAAACTCAGTTGCTGACTGAATACGCTCATTCGGATCCTTTCTTAACGCCCGCATAAAAATTGCGTCCAGGGCAGGAGGTAGATCTGGACAGATCTCAAGTAAAGAAGGCGGTTCCTTTTCGATGTGTCCTTTTCGCACCTCCCAATCGGAACCGGTCACCGATCGAGGAAACGGCAAGCGTCCCGTGAGCATTTCGTAAAACGTCACGCCGAGGGAATAGATATCAGATCGTTCGTCAACCTCCAATCCGAGCAGTTGTTCAGGCGACATATACTCGACAGTTCCGGGCTGGAAGCCGCTCTGCGTCAATGTCTCATCACCAGTCACCTTGACAATGCCGAAATCAGCTATCTTGAGTCTTCCTACTGCATCGAGCAGTATATTCGCTGGTTTAATGTCACGATGAATAAGACCGACCTGGCGGGAGTCGGATGCATCAACGTAGCAGAAGTTATGCGCGTACTCGAGCGCCGAAAGCGCTTGTTGGCAAAGACTCACGGTTTGAGCGGTAGATGGCAATCCCTGGCCCGCGATCAGATCCTTCAAACTCATCCCCTGCACGTATTCCATGACAAGGTAATAATTGTCATCAAGAGCGAAAAACTCATAAACGCGCACGATATTCGGATGATCGAGCTGCGATTGGATGTAAGCCTCACGCAGGAACCGCGCTTTAAGATGTCGTTGAGCCGATGGGGAGAATGCTGTCAGGAGAATGGATTTGACGACCACCTCTCGTGGTAGATGCAGGTGTTGCGCGCGATAGACCGTACCCATCCCGCCTTGGGCGAGCTCGCTAGTGATCCGATAATTACCGATAATTCTTCCGAGCATCTTCTGACTTGCTTTCCTGTCCGGATTATTCGCCGGGGCGCGATCGAAGGACGCTGAGCTTATGGTAATTTAGAGAATCAAAGAACAAAAGGCAAAGAGTTTTTTCAATAAACTACACAATTTTCAATTTCGTCTATCCCGTTAATACGTTATATACCGTGCGCGAAATGTCCGCGATTAGTTTGTTGCTGCGTCGCTGTTCCGCGATGCCTTTTGTCAGCACCACGATCACGAATGGTTTGCGTCCCGGCAGATAAACAATTCCTGCATCGTGATTGTGTTTTGTGATATCGCCGGTCTTGTGCGCGATCCGCACACCCTGAGGCAATCCGGCCGGGATTCCATCATTAAAATGTTGGATAGAGAGAATCTCAACAATCTTCTCGCAGCTCCGTTTGCTGAGAAACTTGTTCTCGGCAATTAATCTCAGCAATAGCATTAAATCGTAAGCAGTTGTAGTGTTGTTGATTCCCGCCTGAACAGTGCCCTTTTTGCCTTCTACTTTTTATCCACGCTTTGTCACTGCTGCGTGCTGTACTTTATCCCACGATCTACGGGAAACAAAGCTCGATTTACAATTAAAATTGAATCTGAGACAATTTAGGTCTCCCGAAAAAATAATCTTCTACAACTTTATCGATACTCATTGAAGAGCTGGCTGACCCAGCTTTTCGCTACCCCCCAACAAGAAGGTCGATAGCTGGCAATTAGATTTCGGACCAACTGCCAACTGCCAACTGTTTTCGATGGAGTCGTTCATGTCGTTAATGACGACGCCCATAAACAAAGAAAATTTAGACAGGATTTACAGGATTTTTCAGGATTTGACCCAATTCACAAAATCCTGATAAATCCTGTAAATCCTGTCTATTTTTAGAGGAGGTAAGCGACAATGGATTATTTTTCGAACTCCATGCGGTTTCTGTCCGAAAGGGCAACTGAATTCGGATTGAAGATCCTCGGAGCAATCGCGATATGGTTCGTAGGCAACTGGCTGATCAAGATCGCCGTCAAGCTCACCGAACGAGCCATGGGTAATCAGAAGGTGGATAAAACCATCATTGGTTACGTTGGCTCAGCGATGACCATCACTCTGAAAATTCTGCTGGTCGTTAGTATCTTAAGACTCTTTGGGTTTGAGACGACCACCTTTGCCGCCCTGCTTGCTGCTCTGGGCCTGGCGATTGGATTGGCCTGGAGCGGGATGCTGTCGAATGTCGCTGCAGGCGCTTTTTTAATGATCCTGCGACCATTTAAGGCTGGTGATGTAGTATCCGCCGGTGGGGTTACCGGTAAGGTTGAAGAGGTTGGTCCATTCGTCACAATAATCAACTCCAGCGGCGTGCGCACCTATGTCAACAACGGCAAAATATTGAACGACAATATTCAGAACTACTCCGCAAATCCATACCGAAAAGTTGATTGTTCCGTACAACTCGACCATACCACCGATCACAATGCCGCAATTGATTTGATCAGAAAACGAGTCGCCGAGATACCAAACGTTTTACCCCAGCCTCCCATTGAGATCGGTATTGCGAGTTTCACGCCTCTGGGCCCTGTCCTGGAAGTCAAACCGTGCTGTGCCCCTCAACATCATGGTCAAGTTCATTACGACACCAACCGTGCGATCCGTGAAGCCTTTGCTGATGCGGGTTTCCAGGTTCCGAGACAACATTACACAATCAGGAACTTGAGGGGTGAAGGGGAGAAAGAGATGAAAGTAAGCGCATGAACAAGTCAGAAATAGAAAACGGAACAAACGGAAATAACGGAACAAACGGAAATTCTGGCAAGTTTCATCTTCCGGCTAACAGTTTCAACACAAAGGGTCAAAGGGTCAAAGGGTCAAAGAAGAAATAAATCAGGCATTTATCCCCCTTTGACCCTTTGACCCTTTGACCCTTTGTG
>JAKEHZ010000048.1 GCA_022614735.1 Acidobacteriota bacterium
AGAGAGTTCAGCAATTTAGGTACTTGTTCTCTTCAAATCCGCAATCCGCAATCCGCAATCCGCAATCAAATGATCGTCCCATCTGTGATCGTAGCGCCCTTGGGGATGATGGCAATACCTTCGCGTATGAAATAATTCCCGCCATCGTGATGTTCGAGACCGGCCTCATTGACAATCTGCACATTCGAGCCAATGCGCACGTTCTTATCAATGATCGCCTTGCGGATGATTGTGTTTTCGCCAATCCCGATCCACGGCAGGCCATCCTTGCGGTCATCGGCCAGTTCCTGGAGAGATTGATAATAATCGGCCCCCATCATCAGCGTATCTTCGAGTCTTGTATGGCTTTCGATTCGCGAGCGAATGCCAATCACACAATGATTGATCGAGACGCGGTTGAGAATGCAGCCTTCTGAGACCAGCGAATCTCTGAGCTCACAGTCGATGAACTTGGTGCCCGGCAAGTAACGCGGTCTTGTGAAGATCGGGGCGTCCGCATTGAATAGATTGAACTTCGGCATAATCGAGGCCATATCGAGATTCGCGTGATAGAACGAGCTGATCGTTCCGATGTCTTCCCAGTAATCGTCGAAGAGGAATGCCTGGACTTTATGGCTGTCGATTGAAGCCGGGATGACTTCACCCCCAAAATCGGCGTAATGCGTTTCTTTGAGCATCTCGCGCAGTACGTCATATTTGAAAAGGTAAACGCCCATCGAAGCCAGAAAAGGCCGGCGGATGGCGTCTTCCTTGCTCAAACCAAGCTTTGAAGTGTCCACTTTCATTCCCGGCAATTGATCGGCCGGTGGTTTTTCGCGGAACTCAACGATATGTCCGTCATAGCTGGTTTTGAGTAGACCGAAACTCGATGCCTGCGCCTCGCCGACCGGGATCACCGAGACCGTTACATCAGCATCTCTCTCCGTATGGCGGTCGAGAAACTTCTGGTAATCCATCTGGTAGAGATGGTCGCCGGAAAGTATCAGCACGTGTTTCGGTCTGAAGTCATCGATGTGCATCATCAGCTGTCGAACGGCGTCGGCGGTCCCTTGAAACCAATTCTTGTTTTCGGGTGTTTGTTCTGCCGCCAGTATCTCAACGAAGCCATCGGAGAAGCGGCTGAATCTATATGTCCGCGCGATGTGGCGATTGAGCGAGGCTGAATTGAACTGCGTCAGCACATAGATGTAATGGAAGCCGGAGTTGATACAGTTGGAGACGGTGATGTCGATCAGACGGTACTTGCCCCCGAGCGGGACGGCCGGTTTGGACCGTTGTTGCGTGAGTGGGAAGAGGCGAGACCCCTGACCACCACCGAGAATAAGGGTTAAGACTTGGTTGCTCATAGGGAATCCTCTACAACGACTGGGAGCGCAAGCGCTCCCAGTCGTTGTCATTGTTTCTGGGCGTCGTCATGAACTGCGAGCTGTGATGGGGATAACGGTTTGCCTAAAATACTTTGCTCATCTTAAAGACTGAGCTAAGCTTGAGAGCGCCTGAGCATAAGAGAGCAAATAATGTTTTTCAAGAGACAGGAAGCCATCGGATGTTTTCACTTTCCCCTTCAGTGGCTGCGGCGCTGAACCGTCGTAAGACAGTCGTCGCGCTCGAATCCACGGCCATCGCACACGGGTTACCCTCGCCGCAGAACCTCGAGACGGCGCAGGCCTGCGAAACCGCTGTGCGCGAATCCGGCGCTCTGCCCGCCACCATCGGCATCATTGGCGGCCGCGCGGTGATCGGTTTAAACCGGCAACAGATTGAAGAAATAGCCATCAGAGAGGATGTCGAGAAAGTAAACCTGGCCAACCTGGCGCGAGTCATCGCTGATGGGAAATGGGGAGCGACAACTGTCGCATCAAGTCTGCACCTGGCGCGGATGGCAGGCATCGAGGTTTTCGCCACGGGGGGTATCGGCGGAGTGCATCGCGGCGCAAGCGATAGCTTCGATATCTCATCAGATTTAATTGCGCTGGCGCGTTACCCTCTGATAACTGTTTGCGCCGGGGCGAAGGCGATTCTGGATCTCTCGAAGACACTCGAGGTTTTGGAGACGATAGGCGTACCGGTTGTCGGTTACCAAACGGATGAATTACCGGCATTTTACTCTCGTTCGAGTGATTTAAAGCTGGATCTACACGCTGATGGGCCGGAGCAGGTTGTCGCAATAGCTCGCGCACATTGGCGGCTGGGATTTTCAACCGCTTTGCTCGTTGTTGCGCCTGTACCGGTTGAGGACGAGGTGCCGGCTGATGAGATGAAAGACGCGATTGACGAATCGCTCAGCCTGGCAGCGGGGCTGGGAATTAGCGGCAAAGAGGTGACACCATTTTTACTTTCGCAAATTGCGGAGCGAACCGAGGGTAGGGCATTGCGGGCGAACATCGCCCTACTTCGCAACAACGCCAGGATTGCAGGGGGGATTGCATCCGCATTAACAGAACAGGAGTGATTGATGAACCTGAACGACATTCAAAAACTTTTCAATTATACCGAATGGGCAAATCATCTGGTGCTAGAGGCGGTTGAAGGGCTGACGGAAGAGCAACAGAAGCATGACTTCAAAATCAGCCACGGCTCGCTCCATGGGACGCTTGTGCATATGGCCGGAGCCGAATGGATCTGGCTTGAGCGCTGGCGCGGTACGTCGCATTCTAATATCTGGACTGCTCATGATTTTGCAGACATCCCGGCAATTCGTGGGCGCTGGCAACAGATCGAGGCGGAACGGAGGGCTCTCCTCGAAGGTCTGAGCGAGGAGGATATTCACCGTGAATTGAGCTATCGCAACCTGAAGGGAGAACCCTTTACTCTGCCGCTAGCCGAGCAGATGCAGCACGTCATCAATCACGCGACGCTGCATCGTGGGCAGGCTGTCGGTATGATCCGCCAACTCGGCGAGCGCCCTCCTGCCGTCGACCTGCTTTACTATCTGATACCCCAGAAATGAAAGACGCTGAGAGTTCGCCGGGAGCTGGGCAGGAGAGTTATAATTGCACGCGATGAAATTGATGAAAAAATTCTCGCTGGCAATTGTATTTTTGTTTTTGGCCACTTCGCATTTTACCTCTGCTCAATCCTCAGAGCTCGAACAACTGATCAGCGCCCTGCAGCGGAAGTACAATAAGCTTTCCTCGCTCGCTGCAGACTTCACGCAAATCTATACTTCGCGCAGTGAAAGCACACGACGCGAGAGCGGTCGTCTGCTGCTCAAGAAGCCCGGCAGAATGCGCTGGGACTACACGACGCCCGAATCCAAACTTTTCATTTCGAATGGAAAAGTGTTCTACGAATATGTTCCTTCGGAGAAATTCGCGACGCGAACGTCTGTTAAAGAGTCCGATGATCTGCGCGCCCCGTTCATGTTTTTGCTTGGGCGAGGCAACCTGCGCCGTGATTTCAAACGCATAGAATTAGCGCAAGAGGCCCCTGCGAGGGCCGGGAATAAGGTCTTGCGCTTGACGCCCAAACGTACTCAGGAATTTCGCGAGTTACTGATCGAAGTTGATTCGGGTAATCTGCAAATCTCGCGGCTCTCTTTTGTCGACAGCAACGGTGCGCGTTCGGATTTTCTATTCTCGAACATGCGCGAGAACGCGCCCGCGAATGAAGAACAATTCAACTTTAAACCGCCTGCCGGCGTCGAGGTGAGGAACAACGACTGATCCTA
>JAKEHZ010000319.1 GCA_022614735.1 Acidobacteriota bacterium
ATATGACCGAAAGTAGGCGAGCCGCTGACTGGCAGGCTGCACCAATAGATCTCGGGGAAAACTATCTTGAGACATTTTCAGTATTCCTCATAAACCTCGAGCTGATCCGGCTCCAGAGTGAACATTGATGGCTTGGCAGGTGGCTGCTCCCGCCGCCCGGTGGCGTCGTAAGTATCGTCGTCTTGCATCGGACCCTCTGGGGAACGCCTCGTGAAATTACTTCCGATCATCGTCAATACCTTTCTGGCTTCCCGGTCCTGCATCCGCTGCAGGCGCAAGATCTCCTCAGCCTCGACAGAGGCAAGGAAGTCCGCCAGTTTCTTCGCCGTCACGGAGAACTGGCGGGCGTGCAGTTGAGCTCTTCTATGCAATTCTGCGCTGGCGATCATCAACTCCCGTTCGGAGCGGCCATGCAAGACCGAGTAATGTTCGGAGATGCACTGCACCCACCGCTTCCCGACGTAAGCGTAAGCGGTTCCCGCATCGTAAGGATCGTAGCGGACCGGGATTTGAGTTTGTTCAACAGTGGGATTACGGAAAGAGGAGGACCAATAAAAAACGTGGTTGATTTTGACACCCTTGCCAGGAACTACGCGCGCCCGGCCTTTTTTAGTGGTCGGCAATGTCCAGAGCCAGAATTCTTCATCATTACTGACCATGCGATAAGGACGCTCGCCGCCCTTCAGCAACTCAAGTGTAAAAGCCTCCCGCGGGCTTTGCCCGAGCGCCGGATGATCGATCGTATCGTAAACCTCATAAGCCCACTCACAAAGGCGCTCATATAGCGCTGCCAGCGTCCACACCGCGTGACGCTTTGGATCAACGGCTTTCGTCACCTGACGAGGGTTCTTGGTAAGCTGTGTGTTGCCGGCCAGGTTATGAATAAATTGTGTGTTGGCGACTCCAAAAAGTCTTTCACAGGTTGAGCCGAATCGCGGTTGGGCTGGTGGCCGCTTCTTCTTGACGCATTCATAGCGGGCCAGCAGCAGGTCGAAATAAACGCTCTCAAACTCCCGACCGCCATCGCTGACAATGCTCTGAGGGAAGCGGACATGGCGAGCAACGCATTCTCTGAGAACCATCATGCACGAGCGATAACTGGGCGGATCATAGGTGAGGAAAACCGCCAGTACGCGCCGCGAGAACGCATCAGAAATAAAGGTTGCCCAGGGTCGGCCCAGGTTACGCCCCGTGTGTGAGCAAACCAACTCGACATCCAACTCGGTATGATCGATGTGACAAATCTCAAAAGGTCGGTCGCCATGGCGTGGCGTGGTCAAGGCCAGTTCAAGATAGCAAGGCTGATGCTGCATTGCGGCTCTGATTCCTTGTCGCTTCTTGATCTGTTCGGCACGGGGCCGTTTTTTGACTTGGGTACAAAACGTAGTGTAGCTGGGCGGAGAAAGGGAGCGGGCTTCACACTCTCGGACAAAAGCCCCATAGACTGAGCTGATGTTCTTTTGCTTAAGCGCCTCGTAATGCTGCTCGATGTATTCTTGCATCAAGAGCCGGATCTCTTCCGGTAATCTGGGAGAGCGATTGCCGCTGTCGTGATGGTGTGGGATGAGTCCAATAAGCCCAGCCCCGCAGCTCGCTTCGGCTTCGCGATATTTGGCTAGCCAGCGGAAACACGTCCGTTCCGCCGTCGCTGAATCGTGGTGGAAGGGTTCACCGCGAAGATAAGGAGCGACAACCTGATAGCGGTGAATGGCCTGTTCCAGTTCGGCGGGGCTGGCCTGGGCCAAGCGTGCCCGAGCCACTCCATTGCCTGACGTGCTAATGTCCCGAAGGAGATCTTGCATCGTTGGCTGGTGTCCCTGGGCGGCTCGTGCCGTCTGTTCATCGCAAAAAACGCGCACCCATTCAGGCTCTGCAAGAGGGGCGGCAGAGATGTCAACAAACAATTCATCGGTAGCGATCAACGCGTAAATATCGTCAGGCGTTCCAGGAGCATTCTCGATCAGTTCGGCGAGCGTAATTCCGGAGTGCTCGGCCACGAGCGCACGGATTGATGACCGCTTTGCTTGGTCAATCGGCGTCGAGCCGCTGCGCAGGTAATCTTCCAGAAAGAGGATATTGCGCTGGTAGATCCAGTTAATCTCAGCGGATGACCGCACTCGATAGGTAAGGTCGAAGATCGCAGCATACTGCTCTGCTGGCGGGCAATGCCATCGACCATCTTCCCCACACAAATAGCGATGCGGATTGTGATCGGTTAGTCGCTGAAGTTCACTTTCGGGTTTGCACTCCTCCCAACCGGCGCCGTTGGCATGAATCACGAAGAAATCAGGGGTGTGTAAAACTCCAAGCCGCCTGCCGTTTTTGCTTGGGTAGTTAAGTTTGATCGGGGGCGGCTGATCCCAAAATTCGTAGATTGCGTTGTTGTGCTCGTATTCAAGAATGATGGCGAGTTCGTTACGGTGGCTCTCAAACTGGATCACGCGCCCCATCTTGCGGCTGGGATAGCGGCCGCAGACATTACCGGCTGAGCCACGCACCCGTCGGCTTGGTTCGCTCGCCCGAATCTGGTCAATGACTAGCCTTGCGCGGTACGGAAGGTTCTGTTCCCGGAACCAAAGAAGGAACTCTTGGTCAGTGAGCATGGAAAATCACCCCAGAGTAGGAACGGTCGAGGTGACATATTTTGCTTTATTTTACTGACTCTTTATGCTTTTAGTGACAAGTTCGTAGCGGGTTGCGTTGCCCGTCCAATGGTCAAGAAGCTTTTGAAATTCGCCATCTAGGAAGTCGATTTGTTGTCAAACCGTCTTTCATACTGAGAATTGCTGGGGCCCTTCCCCGCCCTGCCCTGCAGGCTCGCGGCAGCTCGAAGATGGGAAAAGATCGTTATGTTATCAGACGCAGGTTAATCACAACCAATCCGCGCTAAATCGCGTGATTAATCGCGCGCGCGCGTTTCCGAATCACGCGCGCATTTTTAACTTATGAAGCAGCCGTATAAAAAGCTCCGAGTCCCTTTCCAACCATCACCAACTTGCTTTCTGATTGTAATCGCCTTAATAAACGGCTGGCCTGATCTTCATTGAGACGACAAAGTTCGCCGGTATCTTTCCTGGTGATTCGTCCGTGGTTGCGCACAAATTGCAGCACCATCTGTTCCTGCTGAATCGGATCAATACCTGCCTGCCTCACGTAGCCGGCGCTCTGCCCTACCGCGCAGTAAACATTCGCGCTCAACGTGTAAACACGGCCTTTTGTGACTCCACACGCTTCGACTAGCCCCGACTCAACCAGTCGCTCTAACACGGTGCGGGCGGCAGACTCATCTTTCTGAATCGCCACCGCCGCTTCGGCCACGCTCAACTGTCGTTCATGTCTCAACTGTGAAAGCACGATCAATGAATCAAGCGCTACCGGCGCGCCCGTCCGTTTCTCCTTCTCCAGGATCAGGCGCAGGAAAGGTACATCCGGCTCTGCGATGCTTAACCTCACGACCACCGAAGTACGATCGCTGCGCGAGTAATCGGGCGCAGGGCGTCCGTATCGCAGCAGCCCTTCATAAATCAAATCCACTCCACGCCCGGTCCGCTCGGACAACCCGATTCGCTTAACAACATCCGCCAACAATGGATTTCGCGGCCTCGGTTCGACAACGAGCAAATTGTCCAGAGTCACCCCCTCGACAAAGCCACCCGGATTACTGATGATGAACCCGTCGGTTTCTCGACGTACATGGATGGATCCCATGCGTGTGTAGTCGCGGTGCACCAGGGCGTTGACGACCGCTTCGCGGAATGCTCTCTCATCGAGGGTCGGGATCGGGACTCGAAACATCCCGACCTGCACCTCGTCCTCTTCAAGGCGCGCCTTGAACTGCTCCATCACCCTCTCAAAGGTCTTGAGCAACGGTGTCCGGTAAAAATCGTTGACCCGGACCTGTGTGCCTTCCAACACCTGAAAGGCGACTTCGTGTGTCGGCGCGAGGTCGCGGATGATCGGTTCGCGACCAAACACGAGCAGCCCGGTCACCGTCGGCACAAGTTGCCCCCCTCGCGGCGCACGAGCCCAGGGCACAGTCCAACTCATCATCAGTTAGTGAAAGTAATGTGCGATCTCCCCGATAACTCTCCACCATCTGCCGCAACCGCTCGCGCTCTAGCGGATCGAAGTCGGCGACAGATGAGTTGGCCACAGGCAGAGATGAATAATCGAGCGTGCCAAGGTCGGCCTGCCGGCTGAGGAATTCGTTCGGAGGATTGGTCCTGTTGGCGATCATTGCTGCCAGAGCCGCGGGGTTGCTGCGATCCGGATGGAGGCCCGTGATCTGACCGTCATCTTCAACCCCAAGATAAATCTCGCCGCCGTCGGTATTGGCCAAACAGACCACAGTGCTGGTTAGCTCACGATCCAACAACCGTTGCCGGTCACTCTTAAACTCAACAGTCAAAGATTCTCTATCGGGAATAGTACGCATTGATTTATCACCAGCGTCATTGTCCACGCGGCGCGCGGGCTTTTCCGGTATCAAACAGATGCCGGTTCGGTCTCCTCCTCAAGAATTTCATCAATCATCTGTCTCCTGATGATAGCCATCATCGATCCGAAGGACCACGCTCTCTCGGTTCCCAAACGACGAATGACCTCCTCAGCATGCTTGACCTCTGTTCCTTTCAGCCGCGGCTGGTAGTCTTCGATCCCGCGCAAGCAAAAGGAAATGCTGCAGCAGCCTGATAGCGACCGGCGCGACTTCCCTTCCCTTCCCTGCTGTGCCATTGATCAACTCAACGATTCCACGTGCCGGTTCTCCTCGCCGCTGATTCTTCGGACGCTCATCAAAGATAAAACAGGCTCGGGCGAGGTATCTCGTGTTGCTCACGCAGTCTAGCTGTGACATGCCGCCGTAGGGTATCTTTGTATACTTCCGGTTCCATCGTCGCTTCGTATCTCTGCAATTCAGTCCTTGCGGATTTCAACATTGTCTCAATTTCGCCGGGATCAGTTGATTGCCATATTGCTTCCTTGATCCTGTCCTCAGCGGCCACCAGTCTATTTTCAACCTCTGCCAGATCTACCGGCAAACCTTTATCACCCGTAGCAATCCGGTCGCGGAGATCATCAAGCTCTCTCTCGGCGACGCTACAGGCGTCCTGCAGCGCAGGCTTTCCCGAGGTTGCAATGTTTGCTGCCGCCTGCTGCAAGCATTCAATGGCTTCCGTAAGCATCCCGGCAATTCTTTCTGTCTCCGTCTGCGCTTGCGCTGCTGTCTCGTTTCTCTTGCGGGCCATCGCGGCTACATACCTTTCAGGCAGCGGCCATTTCTCCCTAACTGACTGGACGAGAAACGCGGCTGGGTTGTTGGGCTTCGCCTTGCGATACGGATACGCCTCCACCTGTTTACGCGCTTCCTCGGCATTTTCCTCGGCGAGCCGCCGCGCAATCTTCTCGATCAGGCCATATTCACTAATCATCTTCAGAATCAGCGCCTCTGCTTTGCTATCGGGTGGCAGTGCGGGGGCGGGATCCACTTGTTCGTCTCCGATGGAGATCAATCCCCTTCTGCCCGAAAGCAACGACTTGACGCGGTTGATGGAATGCCTGGCGCCGGTGCCTGGAAAATATCGAATGATGACATCGTCGCCTTCGCCCGTCTCGAAGTATTTAACCTTCCGCAGATAGCCGCTCTTCAGGTGGTCTTTTGTGATTTTCTCCATCTGCATTTTTATTCGCCGCAGTCCGGCCTGGGCTTCTAGCGTGTGGTGGCGTGAGACATACCAGGAGTAGCGTATGTCGAAATATCCGGGGCTGTTCGGGTGTGAAACTGCTCCAAAGACCGAGCCGGCAGTCAGCTCGTACCAGCGCCGTGACGACGGGGAGACCGATCGCGCGTAGACCTGGTCTAGCGGGCGGTATTGGACGTTCTGTTGGAGATCGGCTTCGAGCGCGACGCGGATCGAGATCACATCGTTGAGATCGTAGTCGTAGGCCAGTTCCCCGCTCTGCAATTCGGCTTCGCTCACCTGGTACTCGCCGATACTGTAGAACAGAATGTGCGGCCCCTGGCCTCTCACGCGCCGCTGATCGTCCAGCCGAGCACTCTTAGGCAGTGGCGAACCCCGCCGAGCGGAATGAGCAAACCGTGTTCGAGCGGTTGGCTTGCGTGCAGGAGCGGCTGGATGATCGTCAGCCAGATTTCCCAGGCGGCCTCGCCCGGCAGGCCGCTGCTGTTCGGTTTGACCTCCCACGTAAATCGCCTCCCTTCGTCGTCGGCGCCGCGCCACTCGATGTTCCGCTTGAGGTGAGCAGGCTTCCAGCTAAGGCAGAAGAACGGATACTCGTTCACCCCTGCCGGAGAAAGTGTTTCCTGTGTTTCGGTAAGCTTTTGGAACAGCGGCTGCGACATCTGTGACTCCGTGCGCTTCGATGAGGCCAGACCTGGCCAGTCGTTCCAGCATGGTATGCGCAGCAGCTTAACCCCTCTGACTCGCCGGGTGCCACTTCTGTATGGTCGTTCTTTACGGCGCAGTCGAAACAGTCAGTATTGCATTCGGATACTTTCCGCACGTTTGGCAGGTCAAAATAGAATCCCCTGTCTTAAGTGTAGAAGAGGCTAATATGCGGAATCCCGCGTTGGTCACGTAGTATGGCGGATACTCGCCGATGAATTGTTTCTTCAAAGACCTCCCTCTCCATCCGCGCCTCATAATCCCTCAATTGGATCCGCGCGGATTTCAGCATCGCCTCTCGATCAGTCGCTTCAGCGGTTTCCCACATCGCTTCCGTAATCCCGTTTTCAATTGCCGTGAGTCTGTTATCGATCTCCAAAATCTCAAGTTGCTCGCCCGCGATGATTAGGTCGTGGAGTTTATTCAGTTCCCTATCAGCGCTGAGGCAGGCGGCATGTAGTATTGTTTCTCCCTGGATAGAAGCATTTGCGGCCACCTGACGTAAGGCGATGCTTGTTTCAGCGAGATAAGACGTGATTTTTTCGCTCTTCCCTTCCCTTTCCTTCTCTTCCACCGCTATATGTTGTCCGGTATGGGTTGAGTTACGCGTCTTTTTTGAAATGATTCCATGAGCCCGCAGTAGATCATAAGTTTCATGCTGAGCGACTCGCGTGGCTTTGGGTACCCCATACTTCAAGAACCATTCTCTGGTACCGTCGGTCTCCCGCTTGACTACAGCGGCGATCTCCGGTCGAAGCTCGATAGTAATTTGTTTGGCCAATAACGAAATGAGTTTCGTGTTAGGTATGTCGAGGCAAGTTTGATGCTCTTGTATATTTGGGATAGAGGTTGTCGAAGTGATTTTTGATGGGCTTGCGGAAGGCTCCTTACAGAGGTGATTTTCCTCCCGCGCAGATGCGCGGGGATCCATATTGTTTTCTCGATTGATCTCAGAGTCATGTTCCTTAAAGCGCGTTCCATTAGATGGAGTGGGAACATTGCCGGATGGAGTAGGAACAAGGCGCAAATTTTTTTGCTGCATCTTGGGGCGAATTGATGATGACGCCCTGTTGAAGAAAATGCGAATGCCAACGCCGTTGGCGCGGGCGTCATAGCCAATCACTCCGGTCTTATGCATCCATTCCATGGCTTTTGAGAGCGTCGAGTTGGCGACGCCAGCAATCTCGCGCATCTGCTCCCAGGCGGTGAGACGGCCGCCTTCACGGTCCTCTCCGACGAAGTGAAGCACCCCGTCGCGCTCCCAGCAGGGCGCTGACGTCGCGAGCAGACCGAGATAGATTGCCGGCATCAGCGGTGTGACCTTCCTGGCCTCGGGCGAAACGAGCGCTGCAATAACATCGTTATCTATCTGTTTGAAATTGACGCGATACTCATTGTCATTGAGCACTGTGCGCCGGACAAACCGAGGCGCACATTCTGCAGCTGCAGACATAAGCGATACCCTTTTGAGATTGGGCTTGACAGCGCATGAATGGACGGTGAGAATGTGTTCGGGTAAACACACAAATACCTATCTCGCCGTCAAGCGAGTTATAGAATTGACCTGGAGCGATTGTCGCCAAACAAGGGCGCTTCAGGTCAATTTGCTTTTCAGGCCGTTACAAGGACGACACCCTGGTTTTTATCTTCATTCGGAGATCGAAGCGTAACTTTTGAGTCACGACTTCCCTGCCCTACCCTCCGTGTTTTTCTTCGATGCATCTCTTGAGTTCCGTCATCCAGAGAGGCTTTGTGCCCGACTCGATTGCCGCACTAAGCGCCTCCGAAAGGATGCTCTTTGATTCTTCGACGTTGTGAAGTTCGAGCATCTTTTCCGCCATCTTCACCTCTTTGGAAGCGATTCTTCTCTTCACCCGGCCGAATCTGATCGTCAGGAAATGGGTTACCAACTCTTCGGCCGGCGACTGGCCGCGCGGCAGCAAATGATTGTTTGTCTCAACTGCAGCATCTGATGTTTTTCTGCCTAAGCTGAATTTCAGATATTCATCCTTTGCCCGTGGGCCCGGAACATACCAGATGTTCCAATCCAATTGCCCGCCGACATCGAGGGTCTTTTCAAACTCCACCTTCGCCAGATAGCCGTTAACGAGATGGGGCTTGTGAAGCTTGTACATTTGCTTGCTTACTTCTGTACCTGTCATCAAGCGCCTTTGTCCTGTCGCCTCGCAATACTCGGAGTAGGTAATTGAGACTCTCGGCCAACCGTGTTTCAAAGCCGCGTAGATTTTGAAGCTCACAACTTCGTAAAACCGGCAAGCCGATGGCTGGAGCTGACGCAGGTAGTTGAAATCGAGAGGACGCAACGGAACGTGATTGAGGAATCCCTGGTAGATGTCATTCATCACCACGTACACACCATCTGCCTCTGCCCCATCGGGCAATGTGTCGCCGGTGAAAACGACGGAATACCTACTGAAGACGGCTTCGAGCTTGCGTTGCTTCCCTACCCTGTCGCGATAAAAGAGCCTTGCCTTGATCGTGGCGCTGGCGTTCTGCGAAAGGGCCTGTTTTATATCGCTGGCGTTATGGCCACTCTCGGTTAGCTCCAGCTCACGGCAAATCGATCTGAGGCTTCCAAGTCGGATAACCTTTGGCGTCGGCGGACCCGCTTCATCGATCCGCTTGTTGATCACAAGTGTGTCCAGTCTGTAAGCCAGGTGCCTGGGTTCCCCAAACTGCTGAGACGGTGAGACCTGCCACAGCAGCGAGACCACTCCATTATCGTCGTGCTTTTCAATACGAACCCGCATTTGTCCTTGGGTGGAAAGAGTATGCAACGGCAACCTTGCCATGACACTCTCCACCCAGATTGCAGAGAACTCCGCAGGCAGAACCTCGGGGTTAAGTACGCCGATTTTTCCATTTTTATCAGACATCGGAGTGGAAGCTAATGCGAGTTGGTCTTTGCTGTCTATCTCCTTTTTTCTCGAAAAATAGAAATGTCTCGCAAACAATTGCATATAAAATAATTAAGTTGATGAATGGAGATGTAATATTTAATTAATTCTCTCAAAACTCCTCACAGACAGCCTTGATCAGCCTGAAATCTTCTCTCAAATCTCCGCAGGTGATCCAGTTGGATTTGTGCGATCTTCGCTCGAAACTCCTCACTTTGGATAATGAACTACGATCATTGAGCTTAGCTCGTTAATGGTTCAAATCTGAACCTCACGCTTCGCTCGAAACTCCTCACCACGAGTGTTACTCTTTATCTATAGCTTGCCTGCAGATTTGTCCTGAGAGTCGAATAAAGTTTATTCTCCTTAATCTCGCCAATCTTCTCCCGAAACTCCGCACCACCTCGTACCGTCTCTAAAAATTATTTAAATTGAAAATAGCGGATAAATCAAGATATACTCTATCTAGCTGAAATCCGATTTCGCATAGTTATCCAAAATAGAAAGTAATGTACTATCCCGAAAGGCCGAGATTATGGGCAGCATTATCGTGATCACGAATGAGAAAGGCGGGGTGGGAAAAACTACAACCGCTGGGAACCTGGCCGCCGCTTACGCAACAATGGGAATGAGAGTGTTGGCTGTAGATATGGATCCGCAACGCAACTTGACCGACCTCATGGGTATTAGCCAGGACACGGCGCGAACGCACTCAATTGCCGACGCAATACTTGAAAAGAAGGGAATTGAATCTTTCACAGTCCAGACCCGAACCGAGGGCATCGATCTGATCCCGGCCACGCCAAAACTGAGGGAGGTAGATCGGCAGTATGGTGCGTCGTTTGAGCAGGACAAGCTTCTGAATGTGCCTTTTGATTCGCCCAAGCTGGATGAATACGATATAGTGATTATCGACACGCACGGATCTCAGAACTGTCTGCTTACCTCATCTCTAGCTGTCGCACACTACTATCTGATCCCACTATTCCCGGAGCCAGATGCCGCCCGAGGAGTGTTTGACGTAATTGAGTATGCCGAGCGTGTGAGGAACGCCACTAACCGAACGCTGACCTTGCTTGGGCTGATGGTCACCGGCTTTGACCGGCGTGTCTCCGTGCATCCGAGGGTTCTACAATCGCTTCGGGATTACGGACAGAAGTGGAACATAAGAGTCTTTAACTCGATTATCCCTTTCTCCTCGCGCGTAAAGACCGCCGCAGAGCAGCAGCTCTTGCTCGCCGGCCTTCGGGAAGACGCCCCCGTGACGATGGCCTACCAGTCCCTAGCCGGCGAGATTTTGCCAATGCTTAAGGGTAAGCGAGTGGGACGGGTTTCCCAACCGAAACTGGCCGAAATCCAAAGCTCGATAGAGACCTTTGAGGCAATGGACGAGGTTATCGGGTAGAAGGTAATTAATTACCTTCTGAAATCCCGACCTCATATTTAAATTTAAATTTTATCAATCCTCCCACTCACAGGACGTTCTCGGTCAAGGTAATTAATTACCTTCAAAAAGGGTGAAGATGAATAGGCTGAAAAAGACAGTCGATTTAGACAGGCTTGCTGCTGAGGCGAAAGCCGACTCACAGGAGATGGCGCAGCCGACTCCTCAGGATGAGAGGCTGCAAAAGCTTTTAAACAATCTCGGCAGGACCGTAATACTGCCAACTAACCTGCTAACTATACGCGACAACATCCGGCAGATACTCGACACCTCATCACCTGAGTTCAGGCAGCTCGTGGAATCAATCAGAAAACAAGGGGTGAAGCAAAATTTGATCGGAGATCTGAGGGTGGAGGATGATGGCCAGTGGCAGGTCATCTGCGTCGCCGGTCAGCGGAGATTTCTCGCTGCTCAAGAAGTAGGTCTTAAAACAATCCCGGTCCGCCTAGAGCAATACGCAGACGAGACGGGGCTGCTCGTGGACTCGTTGAGTGAGAACATTCTGCGGCAGAATCTGCATACTCTGGATGCCGCGCTCGGGTACCTGCGCTTATTTAATCAAGGCTGGTCCGCTGATGACATCGCCGCCGCATTTGAGCGGAAGAGGGACACTGTTATGAAGATGCTGCGGCTTGCGCGATATCCACGATCGGCCCAAGAGGTCATCAGGCTATACCATGAGAAGTTTACCAGCACAGTGCTACTCACCAAATTTGTCGCCAAATCGTGGCCTGACGACCAGGCGCTCACCGCCGCCCTGGAAGACTTCGCGACCCAAGATCGTAAGCGGCATTTGCGCCCCACAATCACCGATCATGAGGTGAAGGAGCTGGAGTCAAAAGTCTCGGACAAGGGGGTGAAGGCGAAGTCCAGAGGGTCAAAGGCGAGTGGCCAAATCACCCTGGCCTGGAACAGCCAAGAAGAATTCATCGAGATAAGTAAGATTCTTTCCAGCCTCGAAGGTAATTAATTACTCTCACCAATCAGGTGTAAAATTTTTGATCGTTCTTTTCCTTCTGCCTTCTCCTACGGTGTATTGAGTGAACGACATCCATAAGCTCGTCAGCGCGGCGCACCATTAGCTCAAGCGTCGCATCATCGATCTCATCGGGCATGACATCCCTCATTGCGAAGAAGAAGTCCTTCATCTGTTCATAAAAGAGATGGCGCCTGTCTCCGGGATCGATCCGAAGCAACTCATCCACACGCTCGACGACCGCGGTCATCTTCTCACTCGTTACCAGTGTCAGTTCGCCCAGGGATTCGCTAACCTTCTCTCGCAGAGCGGTCTGCGATCCCTGTGACCGGGTATGATTGGCAATTATTTCATCTCTGATTTTTGCAGCCTCTCGCTCCTTTACGCCTAACCTGTCGGCAGTCAGACGTGATACCTGTGCCGCTTCCAGCCGGCTCAACTCGCCGCGAATGAGCGCTGTCACGACATTCTCAGGCCACTCGAGGATCGGCAGATAGTGCCCGACGAAGGTCTGAATCGAAATTCGATCTCCGGTCTCGTGCAAAAGAATGGCCTTCAGGTGACGACTAGTGTCTTCGAGCAAGTTGCGGTCGAAGTTCGTCGGTCTTCCGCGTTTGGTGTCAGTGGTCGGGTAGGTTTCCTGGTGGCGAACGGCAAGGAGCAGCATCCGCAGCTTACGATCGTTGAACCCGGATAGGGCAGGGCAACGGTCCTTGAGTTCGCTCAAAACTCCTCGGACCGCTGCCGGATTCGCCAAAGAATCAGGTTGTCGCACTCGCCTGCGCACGTTCAAAATCTCCAGATCGGATCAGATTTTTCAGCGTTTCACACCTTCTTGGAGAGAGCCGACAAAGAATTTGTCTCCTCATATTTGAGTCGAATTCCATTGACATCCGTCGCCGTGGAACATATTTTATGCTTCGCAGGCATAAAATTACAAGCTTAATGAATGATGATTCCCCTACTAGAACAGAAAGGGTATCATAACCTTATAGTAACGAGTAAATCACCTGCATCGAGTGTTGCGAGTATTTCTGATTTGAGTTAAGCTGG
>JAKEHZ010000320.1 GCA_022614735.1 Acidobacteriota bacterium
CACCTCGTATCAGCAGGCATTGCAGACGGCGAGCTTCGATGCGCGCCAGAACCAGGTCTTTGTGTTTGCGCAAGATGATATACGTGTCACTCCTAACCTCACTTTGAACCTGGGCTTGCGTTATGAACGCTCAGGCACGCCGTTCGGATTCTTCGGCGCGACAGACAACCAGAGCCTGAGTGCGCTGGTTCCCGGGCCGGTTGGTAAGGATAAGAACAATTTCGGCCCCGGAGTCGGGTTTGCTTACAGCCCGCGTTTCAGCAGCGGAATGCTTGGAACGTTGTTCGGTGATGGCAAGACCGCGATTCGTGGCGGTTATCGGATCACTTATGACATCCTCTTTTACAACATCCTGACGGTCAATGCGTCGAACTTTCCGCGGGTGGTTGTGCCTCTGCTCCCCAACCAGTTCGATGTCTTCCCGAACCGGTTGCCCGTCAGCGGTCAGCCCGTGTTCAATCCGCTCGCCACTTATGTCAACACACCGGATGATGCGCAGAATCCGATGGGTCAGAACTTCAGTCTGACGATTCAGCGCCAGTTCCAGAACGACTATGTGCTTGAGTTCGGCTATGCAGGCAGCCGCGGAACCTACGGGGTCAATCAACTTCAAGCGAACCCTCCGATTCTGACGGCGGCGCAAATCGCGACGGTACAGAGCACGCTCAATCCGGCATCAATCCCGAACACACAACTGCGACGTGTCTTCCCGCAGTTCGGTCCGCGCGTGTTGATTGCGACGACGGCTCAGTCGACTTATCACGCAGGCTTTGTTTCGCTGACCAAGCGGCTGATGCACGGTTTGCAGTTCACCACTGCATACACATTCAGCAAGAACATGAGCAACAATGACGAGTCACTCGGAGTGGCAGCGATCACTACCGGATCGCCACAGATCCCGCAGGACTTCTTCAACGTCGATGCTGAAAAGAGCGTATCGGTTTTTGATCGGACTCATCGCTTCGTCGCGAGCTGGATTTATGAAATCCCATGGTTTAAGAGCGGCTTGGCGGACAATAGCATCATCAAGGGGATCTTCTCCGGCTGGCAGTTGAATGGAACATTCGCGGCTCAATCGGGCCAGCCCTTTACGATCCTGACCGGCGTTGACACAAACGGTAACGGCGCCGGTGGCGACAGGGCGTTCTTCAATCCGAACGGCACATTTGCGAAAGATCCGGTGACCGGTGACCTTCGCACTTTCACCAATCCTCTGCTCACGGGCCGTTACTTCATTCCAGTCGTCGGAACAACTGGTCTTCCCATCGCCAATAGCGCTGGCAATGGCAACCTGGGCCGCAATACGCTACGCGGTCAGGGCTTCACCAATTGGGATATGGGACTGATCAAGCGCATCAAGATTGTTGAGGCGAAGGAAGTCCTCCTTCGTGTTGACGCCTTCAATATCTTCAATCAGAAGTATTTTGGCAATCCAGTCAACAACATGGCCAGCCCGCAATTCGGAACCAATTTGAATGATGGAGGCAACCGCTCACTGACTCTGGGAGCGAAATTAAGCTTCTAAAAAGCTGAGAGAGCCACATCAAGACAAAGAGAGAATACGAAACAAACGAAAATAACGAAACAAACGAAAAAGTCTAAACCTTTTCGTTTGTTTCGTTATTTTCGTTTATTTCGTATTCTCTCTTTGTCTTGATAAAGACTATCAGAAATCGAAAGCCTCTTTGAGCTTATCCACTCGCTTGCCCAATTCCGTACGGATCTCAGCCTTGATTGCTCCCCACGTTGTCGGATGTTCAGGCTCACCCTCGAAATAAAACGGGCAGGGAGCGGGCGCGACCTCGCGCTGAACCTCTGCTAAATCGACAGGGTCGATCGGAAAGACTACGCACGGTGGCGGCGCGTGCTTTTTAGAAGTGTAGATCATACAAGCCGTCGTCTGCCCGTTTTCGAAGAAGAAAGGGCAGCGGAAAACAATCTTGCAACATAAGCCACAGCGATTGCATCCGCCGCGTTGATATGGTTTCCAGCGGTAAAGTATTTTATCGGGCAATATTTGTGCCAACACCCAGCGCCGCGCAGCCCCGTATGAATGTTTCGTGTAGATAAAACCGCTGATTTTGCGAAAAGCGATATAGGTTTTTTTCTGATAGATCTGCTGATCGGAAAGCGTTGGGGGCTCAAATATTAAACTCTCTGGTTGATTTGCTGAAGTCGAGGTTTTTTTCAACGGCTCGATTTGCACGAGTCGAGTGGGCGGAAGATTCTTGTGCTCCATTCAATTACCCCTGATACTTATTTTCCTTGCCGAACACACATTGCCCGTTTGCTCTAAAGTCAATCGAGATTTTCCCAAGTTAATCGATGAAAGCGAACAGGCTCAATATCGCGCGTGATCTTAGCATCTATGGCGAGTTAGAGACAAACAATCATCCCGCTGGCTGCAAGGGAGGACGAAACAAACGAAAAAAGCGAAAAAAATATAAAAGCCTGAATTTTTCATTTGTTTCGCTATGTTCCATTTGATGGCAATTGGATTGACCTTTCATCCAATTACTTTAATCAATAATTGACTTGAATCGGATTGGCTAAGGCAGTAGTATGCGTGCATCTTAGCGGCAATCATATTCGCGGTCGTGGGAAACAACAGGTCGTCCAACATTTAGAGAGGTTTTTATGAGACACCCCAACGCCGTTTCTCTCGCTAAACGTTTGCTGGATTCACGCCTCAAACGTATGGTTCTTGCTGGGTACGAAAGAGATATACCACATCAAATCACTGATGAGGAGATGGCCTGGGCGCAGGACATACTCGCTACGCACCTTGATGCTTGTATGCGCCACGGGATACATCCTGATTTGACTGAGGCTGTTGAGGAGGCGCTAGATTTTGCGATGCGTCATGAGAAGGCTTACGAGCCGATTCCGCAGGGGTCGCGCTGGCATTCAGTGTTGGTCGTGATGGAAGAGCGCGACGCAGACTAAAAGAGGAAATCAAAAGGCAAAAGGCAAAAGGCAAAAATCAGAGACAAAAATCAAAAGGCAAGAGGGAATATTAATTCACTCTTTGATACTTCTTATGATTTAGATTTTCCTTTCGCCGTGGCTACAGATTTTGAAAGTATCGCCTTTAGCTGGTTAGATTCATCAATCAAATCGGAAATTTGTATTACAGGAACGATTCCCGATCGAGTAAGCGCGCGCAACCAAAAATTCGATTCTCGCATTTCCTTTAAAGAGATTTGTAGCTTATGAACGAAGTCGTTGTGCGATTCAGCAGCCTGCGCTTCTTCATAGTTTGCACCCGATGAGGTGCCACTTCGTAGCAATTGATCGCCAACTCTTTTTCCAGCAATCGTTGGCGGCAAGGATTCTACCAGACGAATAATTCTCGCTGCGTACTCAAGCAATCGCTCGCCAAGGTCCCGTCTCTCTTTGATATAAACTTTTTTCTCAAATGAATCCATTTTTGCATCTTGCCTTTTGCCTTTTGATTTCTTCTTTTTGCCTTTTGCCTTTTGCCTTTTGATTTCTTTTTTTTAGCCGACTCGCGCCAATCCAAATCGCGGCTGGCTTCGCACGTGTTGAATTAACCGGTCGGTCTCGCGCGTGCGCCCTCGCTCGTTGAGCAGATAATTGGCTTCACGCCGCGCAAGCTCCAGAATCTTCAGATCGCGGACGATATTAGCGATGCGGAATGCAGGGATGCCTGATTGCCGCGTCCCCATCACTTCTCCGGGACCCCGAATCTCTAAATCCTTCTCTGCGATCTTAAATCCATCCGTTGTCTCTTCCATGATCTTCAATCGTTCACGCGCTTCCTTCGTCTTGTTGTATTGCGCAAGGAGTATACAGTAGCTTTCTGCAGCGCCACGGCCGACACGCCCACGCAGTTGATGAAGCTGCGAGAGGCCGAATCTTTCAGCGTGTTCGATGAGCATGACGGAGGCGTTCGGCACATCGACTCCCACTTCGATGACCGTTGTGGCGACGAGAATATGCAGTCTGTTCTCTCCGAAAGCCTGCATCACTTCCTCTTTATCTGCGGGTTTCATCTTGCCGTGCAGCAGACCGACATTTAGTTCAAGGAAGATTTCGGTCTTCAAGTTCTCGTACATCTCAGTCGCATTACGCAGATCGAGTTTCTCCGATTCTTCGATGATCGGGTAGACGACGTAAGCCTGGCGTCCTTTTTTTATCTGATCGCGTACGAACTCGTAAATCTTCGCGCGGCGGTCTTCGCCGCGCACGTGCGTCGCGACGGGGGTACGGCCGGGCGGCATTTCGTCAATCACCGAGACCTCGAGATCGCCGTAAACCGTCATAGCCAGACTTCGAGGGATGGGTGTCGCTGTCACTACCAGGACATCCGGATTCATTCCACGACGACGTATCTCTGCGCGCTGCAGAACGCCGAAACGATGCTGCTCATCGATCACTACAAGGCCGAGTCGTTTGAACTGCACTGCTTCCTGAATCAGCGCGTGAGTGCCGACCAGGAGATCGACATCGCCCGCGGCAATGGCGTCCTGGATCACGCGTTTCTCTTTCGCTTTCAGACTGCCGGTGAGCAGCTCAACACGATATGGAGTCAACTGGAGCCAGCGTTTGATATTGCGCGCATGCTGTTCGGCCAATATCTCAGTCGGGGCCATGAGCGCCGTCTGATAGCCGTTCTCTATTGCGATGACCATGGCCTGCACGGCGACTATCGTCTTGCCGCTCCCGACATCGCCCTGCAGAAGGCGATTCATAGGCTTGTCACTGGTCATATCGTCAACGATCTCCTTTAAGGTGCGTTTCTGTGCATTGGTGGGTGAGAACGGCAAAATCGAGCGTACCGCGTCGCGCACCCGGTCGGTGATTTCAATGACCGCGCCTTTCAGTTCGCTCAGACGCTCACCTCGTCTGATTCCCAGAGCCAGAGCCAGCCAGAAGAATTCTTCAAATATCAATCGTCGATGTGCGGGTGAGCGCGCCAGATTGTAATCATCAATCGGCGAATCATCGGCGGGGAAATGGGCTTTCCGAAGTGCCTCTGCGCGCGAGATAAGGCCGCACCGCGAAATTATCTCTTCCGGGATAGGCTCGGGCATCTCCTTCTCCAGATTGTTGAGGAGATGGTGAAAGATCGAGCGCAACTGCCGAGTGCGGAAATCACCGAGCTTGCGATAAATCGGCACGCGGCGCGCCGTGTGGATTGCCGCGATCTCCCTCTCGTCGTCCTCGTCAATCAATATTTCGTATTCGGGATTTTCGACTTCGAAGTAGCCTTTATACTTGTTCAATTTCCACTGACCATAGAGGACAGCGCGAGTGCCACGAGAGAAGACTTTGCTCAAGTAGATCTGATTCCACCAGAACGCGCGCACCTGCCCTTCGCCGTCGGTCGCGATAAACTCGTACATCTTCAGCCTCCCGCCTTTGAGCGGAATGACACCGCCAACTCGTACCATGACTTCAACCGAGGCGGTTTGACCGTCCTGCAATTGTGAGATGCGCGCGAGGTTCGATCTGTCTTCATAGCGCATTGGCAGGTAATGAAGGAGGTCTTCGACGGTGGCGTCGCGCGCATCGGATTTAGCGGCGATGGCGGAGATCTCGACAGCGAGGCCGTGCGCGGTCTTCTGCCCGATGCGCGGGAGACCGTGGTGGTGCAGTTCGACGAGTGGTGTTTCGAGTTTCAGCAAATCGACCCTTTAATGAAAGCAGGAGAGAAAACGGAACAAACGGAAATAACGGAACAAACGGAAAAAGACAATTAGGGTATTCGGTCTTTGAGATTGGGGATGCGCTCTATTTCAAGCAGGGGGTAATGTCCGAAGTTATAGAGTAAACCAAGTTCGTAATTAGTAGCTCTGAGATAGTTCATCACTTGTCCTTTGTGTTCACCTGTAAGATTTGAAACCGCTTTGATCTCAACAATGATTTTGTCATAACAAATGAAATCAGGCTTATAAGTTTGTTTTAAAGGCCTGCCCTCATAAATTAGTTTTAGTGGTTTTTGAGCGACGAACGGAATTCCTCGATTTTGGAACTCCATCTCCAGGCATTCCTGATAGACTCCTTCCAAAAATCCATTACCTAAAATACTGTAAACTTTCATACATATTCCATTGATCAGGTAGCTTTCATCCGAGTAAATCAACTTCTCACTCATTGCCTTGCCTCTTTTCCGTTTGTTCCGTTATTTCCGTTTGTTCCGTTTTCTCCTCCTTGCCTCATTAATTAAAGACGATGCAAAGTGCTCGTAATTCCACCCCGAGGTCGGAAATTTTCACGAGATAAGCACCCGGGATCGAGTACGACCCCAATCGCTCGGGCCATTCAATTACAACTACAGCACCAGGATCTCCCAGCATCTCTTCCAACCCAAGCTCGCGAACTTCATCCGCGCCCCCCTCGATGCGATACAAATCCATGTGATACATCCGCAGCCGGCCATCGTGTTGGTTGACTATCGTGAAGGTCGGACTGTTGACTTCGGCAGGATCGATCTCCAGGCCTGCGCCGATGCCTTTGGCGAAGACCGTTTTGCCTGCGCCTAAATCTCCCTGTAACAGGAAGACAGTTGATTCATGGATTGCTTCACTGATTTTGTAGGCCAGCTCGAAAGTCTCTTCGGCTGAGTGTGTGATGAATTCTCCCGTCGGAATTGTTGACATTCAGATCGTCGTGGTTGTCGATGTTTGTCCTCGCTCTTCATTACCGCCGATGCGCAGGATAGCCTCGCTCAGGTTTTCGATAATGTCTGAAGCGATGAGTGAGCGCTGACCGAGTTTGTTCGCGGCCAGGTCTCCTGCCAGTCCGTGGAGGTAGACTGAAGCAGTGGTTGCTTGCAGGGGCTCTTGAGGTTGTTGTGCCAGCATTCCGGCAATCAAGCCGGTAAGCACATCGCCTGAACCTGCCGTCGCCATTCCCGCGTTGCCCGTCGGGTTGACATAGACCTCGCCCTCCGGCGCAGCGATGATCGTGCGGCTGCCCTTAATCACAGTGATGACGTGATGCTTCGTTGCAAACTCGCGCGCCATGCCGATGCGGTCAGTTACAACTTCAGAATTCGTTTTGCCGGTCAGCTTCGCCATCTCACCCGGATGCGGAGTGATAATGATCGGCCATTGATCCGAGCCTTTCAATTCTTCCGGCCAGGGAGCCAGGGAGTTTAAACCATCGGCGTCGATAACAATCGGCGCAGATCGCCTTTCGACAAATTCGCGCACGAAACGGCGCGTGCTTTCGTCAGATGAGGACAAGCCGGGGCCGATAGCGATGACCGTGCGTTTGCCTGCAAGTTGTAATGCTCGATCTATTGCCGCGTGTGACACCGCGCCGCTTTCGAGTTCATCGAGGGACTCGGTCATCACTTCGGGTCTTGCTTGAGAGATGAGCAGAGCCTGTGCGGATTTGGCTGTGGCGACGGTGACGAGCCCGGCGCCTGCGCGCAGAACTGTTTCAGAAGTTAGCGCTGCCGCGCCTGTTTTGCCGCGTGAGCCTGCGATTAAGAGAACATCGCCGACAGAGCCTTTGTGTGCGTCAGGCGGGCGAAGGGACTCTCTGAGCCAGCCGGCGATCTGGTTTTCTTCGACGAGTTGAAGATGAGATCCAGACCCTTCCTCAATCAGCCATTGGGGCGTGCCGATTGAAGCGACAATCAGTTGGCCGATGGCAAAACAGGCGGGTGGCAGAACGTTCCCGATCTTCGGAGCCGTAAGTGTCACCGTTATGTCAGCGTGAACATGCAGGCCGATCGGATGACCGCTGTCTGACGGTAAGCCGGAAGGGATATCTACAGAGATGACTCTTGCACCCTCGTGCATCTTTATGATGTTGATCGCAAGAATCGCTTTTTCATTTATACCCTCTACCGAACGCGTCAGGCCTGTACCGAACAGCGCATCGATTACGATGTCGTAACCGTAGCCGATTTCCTCGGTCTCCGAGCTGATTTCTTCGAAAACGAGTTCCGTAGAGGGAGGGTGCCGGGCCTGCTGATAAAGTTGTTTGAGAATCTCAAAGTTTGTTCGGGCCTCGCCTTTCGTGTCGGCGACTTTCCCGAACAAAAAAGTTTCTACCCATGCCCCCTTCAACCATAACAGCCGGGCAATCACAGCGCCATCACCACCGTTATTACCTTTGCCGCAGAAAACTGCGACTTGTTTCCCCTCAACGGGGCCGTAATGCTCGATGATTGCATCAACTACTCGCGCTCCGGCGTTCTCCATTAGAGTCAAATACGTAATGCCATAGCGTTCAACCGTGAGCCGGTCAATCTCCCGCATCTGTTGCGCAGTGAGAATCTTCATGAATGTGGTAAATGAAAACGGAACAAACGGAAATAACGGAACAAACGGAAACTTTCTGGGCTTTTTCCGTTTGTTCCGTTATTTCCGTTTGTTCCGTTTTCTCTTCTGAGCTTGGCTAATCGCCCTTAAATGTCAAACGCTTGTTAGAGTTCCACAACTCGTCCCATCCGATGCACTCACGGCGATAAGCAGCCTCGCGTCCGAGGATGGACATAAACGTGCTCTCGACACCGTACTTGGTATCGTTGCGATATTTGTCCTGGCCTTCACCTTTGCCCAGGACACTGTTGACGAAAAATTCAGCTTCCTGATCATAGTGTCTGTCATCAGTGCCTTCATAGGCGTAAATCATCGGCGTCTCGTTATCTCTCCTGCCTCTGCTGCCTTCGATCCGCGCGCCGCCTGTGCCGCCTCTACCCGCCGTCGTTGTAAACGTACCTTTTGTGCCGCGGATGGTTTCGGAGACATCACCACGCACACCGTCAATCTGGACGCACGAGTGGTTGAGCAGGACCTGATTGGGGTACTCATAAATCAAGTTGAAATGGTCGTAGATTTCACCGATGTCTTTTCGCACCAGACGGCCGCCTGAACCGTAGGCTTTGGTCGGCAGACTGCCGAGCATCCAGTTGATCACATCCATATTGTGAATGCTCTGCTCGACGATGTGATCGCCGCAGAGCCATTTGAAGAAGTACCAGTGCTCGACTTCATAGTCCATTTGCGTTTTCCAGTCCGAGCGCTTGCCACGGCGGTCTTTCCAGAGGTCGCCCATGTCCCAGGCCGAATGGGCCATGACGATTGTTCCGAGAGCGCCATCATCGATCAATTTCTTGCAAGCGCGGTAGGCTTTGCTATAGTGGCGCTGCAAGCCGACGACGACCGACAGGTTATTGGCTTTTGCCTTCTCGCCGGCTTCCATGACTATGTGGCAACCAGGCACATCAACGGCCAGCGGTTTTTCAGCAAAAATATGCTTTTTCGCTGCCACTGCTGCTTTGAAATGTTCCGGACGGAAGCCCGGAGGAGTGACCATGAGGACAGCATCTACTTTCGATTCCATAATGCCTTTGTAGGCATCGATTCCGAGAAAGACCTTCTTGGGATCGAAATTGTTGGGATTTGGTCTTTGTTGGTTCCCTTCGACAGGTTTGCGCGCGTTATCAAGCCGGTATTGAAAATAATCGGCGATGGCGACGATCTTCGCCTTGCCGGTTTTTTCCAGAAGATAAGCATCGCGCGTGCCCTGACCACCTAACCCTATCCAGCCGATTTCAAGCATTGAGTTGGCCTGGGTGCCACGAACAGATTCTGCTTTGACGATGGTCAATGTCGAGGCGGCCGTAGCAGCGGCCGTGCCTTTAACGAAAGTTCTGCGAGAAACGAGGTCTTTCTTTTTCATTGTCATCTCCTTGCTTTCACAGCTAAGACGCCAAATTCGCCAAGAAAGACCGCAAAGTGACCTGGCATACTTGGAGTCTTGGCGGTAAGCCTTATAATTCTAGTTGCTTATTCGATCTGGTAACGGCGTACGGAAACAGTTCCGCTAAGACAGCAGGCGCATTGTAGTCAATCGAAGATGAATTGGCAAAGTAAGTCTTCATCCTCTCCGTCGCATTAGCGACGGAGAGGATGAAGACTTACAAATTGACAAGCACTTTGCGAGCTAAGATAGGAGGCTGAAGAGTTATAAATTGACAAGCACATCGTGAGCTAAGATAATTAGTAGCCTTTTCCACGTAAATTACTGAAAGGCAAAGCGAGATGATCAATTCTACTTCATCATCACTGGTGAGATTTTGACCGTCATCCGCACTCGCTCGATATCATAATGGCCATTGGCAGAACACAGGAGCAGTCACTGGCTCTCCCATGGCCAACCAAGTTACTGGTTGGCTCAGCACCCGTAAAAATTACGCAGCATCGAGCGGCGTCGGATAGCTGCCCCTTTTTCAATCGGAGGTAGACTGTGTCCGAAGAGAACAATATCAATCAACATAACCCACAAAACCAACATCCTGATAATCTAGAAGATAATCCGGCAGACAATTGGGCTCCGGGGAATCTGGCCTCACAGATTCCGGGGAGCACTGAATCCCGTTTGCAAGATCGGGCAAACGAACTGATCGCACAGCGTATCGGCCCGCTCAAGACTGAAATCGAACGTCTCGAACAGGCGGTGATAGAAACTATTGCGGCCGTGCGTGAAGATGACCAGAAAGAATATCTGGGGCTGCTCAAGCAGGCTGCCAAAAATTGGGATCGTGCACAGCAGCGGGCAAATGAAGCAGCAGTCGAGAAAGAACTCAAAGAACGGCTCAAGCAGGCTGCCAAAGATTGGGATCGTGCACAGCAGCGGGCAAATGCAGCAGTCGAGGAAGAACTCAAAGAACGGCTCAAGCAGGCTGCCAAAGATTGGGATCGCGCACAGCAGCGGACAAATGAAGTGGCGGCACAAAAACGATTCGAACAACTGCGCAACGATGTAGTGGCCGCAACGCGTCAAGAGGCCGAGGAAGAATTCAAAGAACAGCTCAAGCAGGCTGCCCGCGATTGGAAAGACGCAGATCAGATGGCAGAGGAGGCGACGTTTCAGAAGCGTCTCGAACAAGCGTGTACTGAAGCCGCTGCTGTCGCGCGCCGTGAATCAGAAGTCCAGATCGAAGACCTGCGCGAACAACTTGAAGCGAGCCGTAAAGCTTTGACCCTGGCAGTCTCTTCGGCACAACCATCTTCTGCCCAGTCATCCAGCTTCGATCTGGTTAGAGCCGCAGTCGATGAAATTGATTCGCAACGGACGCAGTCTGAAACGCTCACCTCCCTGGTGCGACGAGCCGCACAATTCGCGCCGCGCGTCGTTTTCTTCGTCGTCAAAGGCGGCGACGCGCTGGGCTGGAGAGCGAACGGTTTTGAAAATGGCCTGAACGATGAAACCGTTCGTCAGCTGACTGTTCCGGCGCAGAACACCAGCTTGTTGCAGGAAGCACTCGCAAATTTCCGCACGGCCGTAGGAAGATCATCGTCGCCGGGTGAGAACTCTGCTGTGCTTGGGCTCTATGGCTCGCCTGCGCCGGAGCGCGCCATTGCAGTGCCCCTCGTTGTGCGTGGTAAGGCGGCGGCCGTCTTGTATGCGGATTCGGGAACGCACTCCGAGAACGCAATTAATATTCCAGCGATTGAAACGCTGATGCGTGTTGCGAGCATGGTCATCGAACTCTTGCCTGCTCGCCGAGGCTTCGAACCCTCGCGCCCTAGCGTGCCGGCGAGCGCAATAGCTGCTCCTGCATCTACGCCGGCTCGATCATCGCGGCCTTCTCCGGCAACGCCTCCCGTTTCGGAGCAGCCTTCAGTCAAAGAGCAACTAAAAGCCGTCCCGGAACCGGTGAGACCTGTTAGTGAGGTCCCGCAGCCGACTGAATCGACGCCGGAGGCGCCGCCCGAGTGGACAGAGCATGTAAGAACAACTGAAGAACTCATTAAGCCGCGCGCAGTGGTCGAGAGTTGGAAAGAGGATGAGGCTCCAACTCGAAAGTCTGGAAAACTTGAAGCTGCGCCCGAAGCGAAAAACCGGGTGGAGACTCCGGCTCCGAGAGAATTCATTTCAACCGAATCGCTTGAAGCCCGCGAGAGTTGGCAGGCAGAAACGCCACCGGTTTCTGGGGACTCCCAACCTGGCGATGCCGAGTCGGCTTCCGCACCGACAGTCCTTATCGGTACACAGAGACAGACTCTTGACATCCCACGCGAGGAGGAAAAGGCCGACACCTGGCGTCAATCTGATGAGGAACCGCCCGCGGATTCAGCATTTGCCAAGACATCGAGATCAGAGCTCACTGTAGCGCCTGAACCACCTCGCCCCCCACAAATTCCTGTTTCCGTCCCGACTCCCGCGAGCGAAACAGAACAGCGCGCGCATAATGATGCGCGGCGATTTGCGAGACTATTGGTCTCGGAGATCAAGCTTTACAACGCCGCCAAAGTTAATGAAGGACGCCGCAACTTCGATCTTTACGAGCGGTTGAGAGACGAGATCGACCGCAGCCGTAAGGTCTACGATAAGCGTGTTTCGCCAGCGGTTGCGTCGCGATTCGATTACTTTTACGATGAGCTTGTGCAAACGCTGGCGGAAGGTGATCCGGCCAAGCTGGGACCAAGTTGCCCGGGGCCGGTCGTGCTGGCGTCTTGACGATATTCGGTGTATCGTCTTGAGGCGGAAAGGGATTCTATAACAAACCCTTCCGTCTGAAGTCGAAACACCGAATACTCTGAACCCTTCGCCTCCCGGGTTCATTTGAAGTGTTGTCCCTAAACCGGCTTACCCCCTTGGCTGAAGCATCTGAGGAGCCGAAAAATGAAGTCCTTCCCCAAGTCTCTATCGTCGCCTTGTCACAATTATTGTCTCATTTTTTTGGTCTTATTCTCCGCTCTGATTACTCAGGCCGTTTATCAGCCAGCCCAATCAGTCGTGAACGCACAGGGACGAGCCGGAGCGCAGCTCCGCTCTGCTGTTGCAGCGAGTTCTGATGCTGAATTACAGCGCGTCGAGAGTTCATACCCGGGGACTGAAGAAGCGGGGTTAGCTCGATTGTTGCGTGGTTACTTGCGGCTGCAGGCCAGGGACCACGCGGGGGCGGCAAATATCCTCAGCGGCGCCAATATCGGCAGTCAGACCATGCTTGGCGATTACGCGCTTTACTATCGCGGTCAGGCTTTACAGGGAGGCAGCCGCAGCGAAGAAGCCGAGCGTGAGTTTCGTAGTCTGGCGCAAACCTATCCGACATCATTGCTCGCGCGGTCGGCTGCATTGCAGGCTGCAGGCTCGGCGATGATGCGCGGAGAGTATCAAGCGGTAATCGATGATGTTGTGCTTCTGGTCGAAAAGAACGATGGCACTGCGCTCAAACTCCGCGCTGACGCTCTGGAAAAGCTCGGGCGCAAAAATGAGGCGATCATCACGCTGCGCAAGCTTTATTTCGATGCGCCACAATCGGCTGAAGCGGAAAAAGTCAACGAGAAATTGACTGCGCTTGGCGGTTCGACCATCGCTGCCGATGCTTCGCAACTCAAACGGCGTGCGGACAGGCTCTATCAGGCCGGGCTCTATGTTATCGCTGCGCAAGCTTATGATCAGATCGTTCGGAACTTCCCCGATGCCGCGAGCAGTGAGGTATGGTTGCGCGCCGGCATCAGTTACTACAAGGCAAATTCGTTTCGGCAGGCCGCCGATACGCTTGCGCAGGCGCGTCGAGGTGCGCCGCGCTCGCTCGGCGAAGCGCTCTACTATTACGCTCTGGCCAACCTCTCAATGAACAACGAAGGGCCGGCTTTGCAATCGCTTGCCGACCTCCAGCGCGTCGTTCCCGGCAGTGAGCGCATCCCCGATCTGATTTACTCTTTTGGTCGTTATCACGAGAAGCGTGGGCGAGATGGCCAGGCTGGAAACTACTTTTCACAACTCGTCCGCCAGTTCCCACAATCCGAAGATGCTGACGAAGCGCATTACTGGTTGGCGTGGCGAGCTCATCAGGCAAAAGATTATGTTTCGGCAGCGAGGTTGCTCACTGAGCACGTGGCGAACTATGGCGATGTGACTGAAAACCGAGGCAGAGCGGGTTTTTGGGCGGCCGTGGATTCCGAGCGCGCGGGGGACAAGGCTCGCGCATTGACACTCTATCGCGCCCTGCTCATGCGCTATGGCGCTGGCTGGTTTGGAATGAACGCTGAGCGACGGATCAATAGACTTGCGGAAGAGGGCGTTCAAATGAGGTCAATTCAGAGTGATCTCTTGCTTCGTCGCGCTGTCGAGGGATTACAGTCAGTCAATCTTCCCAGCGAATCGCTCAAAGAATCAGACTCTGAGCGTGTCACCAAAGCCGAACAGCTGATGCGAATCGCGTTGCATCAGTCGGCGATGAACGAACTCGACGTGGCTCGCGAAAGAGCGCCCAACTCGCCTTTAGTAAATCTGCGTATTGCGCAGGTCTTCCGCGCCAATGGTGAAAATGTCGCGGCGCTCAACGCGCTCAAACGCTCTTACCCTGACTACGGGCAAACTCTGCCTGAAGAGATGCCGCGTGAAGTTTGGGAAGTGTTCTATCCGCTCAAGTGGTGGTCAAACATCAAAGAGGAATCGCGACGGCATGGGCTGGATCCATATCTCATCGCCGGCTTGATTCGACAGGAGACGGTCTTCGAACCACAGGCGCGCAGCCGCGCAAACGCGCTCGGTTTGATGCAGTTGCTGCCATCGACCGGGCAGTCTGTTGCGCGCAGAAACAGCCTCGGTGGCGGACGGATCACATCGAGCGATCTCTTCAATCCGGTCCTCAACATTCAACTCGGAACCGCCTATGTGAAAGAGTTGATGGGACAGTTCGGCCGTTTCGAATTTGTCGCAGCCGCATACAACGGTGGACCGACACGCGCCCGCCGGTGGGTGAACGAATTTCCTACAGCGGAGATCGAAGAATGGGTTGAGAGCCTTCCATTCAGCGAGACGCGTGGGTATGTGCAGGGCGTTTATCGCAATGCACGGCAGTATCAACGGTTGTATGACGAGCAGGGACGCTTCAGAAGCAATGTGCCGGAGAGATGATGGGATGCTGATTTAACACATGCCATGATGTTGCATGTTTCGGTTTAGCAATGAGAAATGAATCCCTGCGTTCTCGGCTGCTCGCAATGTTGGCGCTCAGCATTTCGCTGGGCGTCAACATTCCTGCTCAAGAAACTCCAACCTCATCACTAACGATAAAAACATCACCAGGCACGCACGTCTGGGTTGACTCTTTGCGTTACGGCTCAATACCTGAGAGCGGCGAGTTGGCGGTCAAAAACTTGCGAGCAGGCACGCACACCGTCCGCCTGCGGTTGAAAGGCAAGCGCGAAGTATCAGAGACCGTCAAACTCGAGGCCGAATCTCAGCAATTCATTGAGCTAACCCTCTCAGTTGCCGCTGACAAAGCCGAGTTGAGTTTTCAAGAGGCGGAAGAACTACGCGAACAAGGCAAGCATGGCGAGGCAATCAAAGGGTATCGAATTGCAATCAAGCTCCGGCCTCGTGGTTATCCGGCGGCCCGCCTCGGTTTGGCCCGCAGTCTTATGGCAAATGGGGCTTACGATGGAGCGTTGGCCCAGGCGCGCACCGCGCTGCGTGAAAAGCCGGGACCCTATCCGGAAGCCCACATCGTCATAGCCAATATCAACCGCACGCTGGGATTTTCTGAAGACGCCATAGATGGCTACCGCACGGCTCTGACGCAAGCGCGGGGCCTCTCGCCGGAAGCGTATACTGGTATCGCGCTCATCTATCAAGATCGTAATCGTCTCGAAGACACGATCAAACACTACCGCCTCGCCATTACTCAAGCCAACGATACGGAACCCATCATCTACTTTTTGCTCGGCACCACGCTCGAACGTGAATATCGCAATAAAGAGGCGGTTGAAGCCTACGAGAAGTATTTGCAGCTTGAGCCGAACAGCGCTCAAGCGGCGTCTGTTCGTTCAGTGGTGCGGCAGTTGAAGCGGGAGATTCGGTAGGGAAGGAGCGGAGGAGCGGAGGGACTGGGAGAGAATTTCCATTTTTCATTTTCCATTTGATATTTATCATTGGTCATTGATCAAGCCGCGCGCACTGGGATGACTAATGTCAAATGACAAATCTCAAATGGAAAATGGAAAATGGAAAATGGAAATTCTCTCCCAGTCCCCCCGTCGCCCCGTCGCCCCGTCGCCCCGTCCCCCCCGCTCTTCACTTCTTCTTCGCTTCTTCTATCTTTTCAGTAAGCAAGTTAACAAAATCTGCGCGGGGGGTATATCCTGCCTGGCGGAATGAAACCCCTCCCTGGCGGTCGAGGATGATGGTCGTCGGGATTGAGGCGACAGCGTAGAATTCATCAAGATAGTCGGCATGAGCAACGGGTAAATTAAATTTGTGTTGTTTCAGATAGGGAGTTACGAGTTCTCTGTCTTCATCTGTCGTAAGTGCCAGAAAGACCACGTCTTTATTGTCTTTGAAATTTGTTATGGTCTTTTCAAACAGCGGCAGTTCAGTCAAACAGGGTCCGCACCACGTCGCCCAGAAATTTATGACAATAACTTTTCCGCGGATGGTGTTCATCTCCATAATTGAGCCGTCGGGCCTGGTCAACTTGTACATCAGCGGATCGGTCACGCCCGCGTTAATATTGGGCCGCTCGAGTTTCGCAATTCGCTCAGTTCGCTCCTTGACATGAGCGTCGTAACCCTTAAGCATTCGATCACCTAAGCCGACCTCGGAGCCGTACCTTAAGGTATGAAGCTGGCTCAGTCTGCTGCGCAACGGTTTCAGATCGATCTCCTCATCTGTATTGAGAGCAATGACAAAGGCCTCTATGTAGTAATCAATCGCTTCGTCAGTTTTCTTGCGCTTCTCGGCAATCTCGCCGAGTGTCATCGCAGCCGCTGCAAGTCGCGCAGTTTTGTAACTCTTAAGCAGATCAGCCTCCGCCTTTTCATAATTGTTGAGATCGGCATAGACTTTGCCGCGCACCAGGTAAACCGAAGCGAGGCCGCGATCTTTACGATCCAGCCATTGAGCCTCGCTGAGGCGTTTGGGCTTGCTGCTGCCGGCGAGGACGGTCTCGATTTGTTTAACCAGTTTATCTGCGTAACCGAGCGCTTTGTTCAAATCGCCTTCCGAGCGGCGCTCGCGCAACATCGTGACTATATTGGTGAGCGCGTCAATGTTCTCCTCGTCACTCGCGATAAGCTTCTCAGCATAAGTAATGGCGCGATTGCGGTCGCGCACCTTGACGCTCAGCTTGTATATTTCGTTCTCGATTTCAGCGCGGTGCGAGCTTTTTGGAAATTTTTTCAGATAGTCTTCGAGGTTAACGATGATCTGCGTTTCGCTGCCGCCGGAACTTTCAATCGCCCGGCGCAATTGATCATCGGAATCACCCGGCTGGGAAGCGCCGGCGTTCGAGCCGGATTTATCAGTACTGGTCTGTTGTCCCATCACCGGAAGACAGATCATTATTGAGAGAAACAAAGCCACAACAAGAAATTTCGATTTCACGACTTACACTCCAATCGGATGCGATAATTTGTACCAATCACTCCCATCAATCTCCCGACGGGGTTTTCAGCGCCGTTCTCGCGACGATAGCTGAAGAAGAGATCATTCCGGCAAACTGTGCATAATCCACAATCGTAAATTCTCTCAGCTTGCACTCCACAATCAAGCAGCTGCCGCCTGTTAGCGTAAATTAAATCCAGATAAGCTTTGCCGTCTTCCTGCCGCCTCGAGATTAATTCTTCAGCATAAGTGTAGCTATCGCGGAATTGAGCGAGCACCTCAGGGCCGACTTCAAAACAACATGATCTAATGACCGGCCCAAAGGCCGCGCGCAGATCTTCGGCGCGCGAATCATAACCCATTTGCATCTGCTCAACCGTATGTGCGACGATGCCTGCGAGCGTGCCGCGCCAACCAGCATGCACAGCCGCGAAGGCACGGTTGCGCTCATCTGCGATCAACACCGGCAGGCAATCTGCTGTTTGAACTGCAAGCAATATGCCTTCAGTTTTAGCCGTTAGCGCGTCGCAAGCTGTCGGCTCGGTTTGCGCATCTTCGGCATCGAGCACCGGACGAACGACGGCTGAATGTATCTGCTTCGCAGTCACAAGCTGCCAATCGGAGGCGCCCAGGGCATCGAGGAATCTGCGACGGTTTTCAATGACGTTTTCGCGCTCATCCTGTCTGAAGTTGCCCAGACTGAGCGCATTCGCAGGCAACGGACTTAGGCCGCCGGACCGCGTGCTGAAGGCATTAATGAACCCGATCTTTTCCATCGGATCGCAAACGAGTAATTGCAAGCCCCTGTGTTTACGGAAAGAGAAATGATCCATCTCAAATCTCAAATTTCAGTTTCTTCTTATGATTATCGGCATTGGCGTGGACATCGTTGAGATTTCACGTCTCGAACGCGCGCTGGCACAACACGGGGAGCGATTCCGTGATCGCGTCTTCACGCCCCGCGAGATCGCCTACTGCGAAATCGTAGCGCGCCATGCCGAGCGTTATGCCTCTCGTTTCGCCGCAAAAGAAGCCGCGCGTAAAGCCATTGGTGCTGCCATGCCTGTGGCCGCTCTGGCCTGGCATGACGTGGAGATCATATCATCAACCGAAGGCGCGCCGCATCTTGAATTCCACGGCCGCGCTGCTGAATTACTCGGGCATCTCAAAATTACTCGCGCGCACGTCTCGCTCTCACATGGCCATGAGCAGGCGATTGCGTTCGTAGTTCTAGAGAGTGAATAGGAGAGCCATGTTGAAGTTTCGTTTTCTCATTGTAATCCCGGTTCTCGCCAGTCTCGGGCTGATCTATCCGGCTTCGTCGGATGCGCAGGCGAGACGAGGGTTATTGCCGACCGACCTTTCCACAATTAAAGATGTCGGTGACGCACAGATTTCACCCGACGGCTCGCGCGTCGTTTATGTCGTCAGCGAATCGACGCCGGATCGCTCGCGGATGATTGCGCGATTGTGGGTCGTTCCGACTTCAGGCGGGGAATCGAAAAGGTTGACGGCCGGGGATGCCAACGAATCGACTCCGCGCTGGTCGCATGACGGCAAGTTCGTCGCTTTTTACTCAAATCGCGAAAACCGTGATGGGTTGTGGGTTGTGCCTGCGGAAGGTGGAGAACCGAAGCTGGTCACGCGCGTCCTCCGTACGAACTTTTATCTCAAGAGCGCGGGTGAAACTTTCAGTTGGGCGCCTGACGGTAAACGCATCGCGGTTCTCTCATCACCCGAAGTCCTCAATGAGCCTGCAGCGGCGCCCATCGATCCGAAACTTGCCGGTCTTCCGCCGCAGGCCACTCGTGCCATGACACTTGAGGAGATCGAAAAACTCCCGCTCGAAGTCCGCGAGGTAATTTTCCGCGCGCACGGCCAGGCGATTGGAAAAAGATCGCCATCGCCATTAGACAATGCTCTCAGCGTGCTGCCGGATGACCCGCGGGTGATCACGCGCCTTCAATACAAATCACGCACGTCGTTTTCCGATAACTTGCAATCCCACATCTTTATCGCAGACATCGAGACGCGGAAACTACGGCAAATTACCGCAGGATCTTATTATGAACATTCGATCAACTGGTCTCCGAAAGGCGACGAGATCGTCTTTGTTTCAAA
Source organism: Acidobacteriota bacterium (assembly GCA_022614735.1). Classification (GTDB taxonomy): domain Bacteria; phylum Acidobacteriota; class Blastocatellia; order RBC074; family RBC074; genus JAKEHZ01. The sequence continues at coordinate 19,447 of JAKEHZ010000320.1, forward strand.
CCACGAGCCCGATCCCGATCGGGTGAACAATACTGATTTATTCACAGTCAATGTCAATACTTTTGCGGTTCGGCAACTGACCAGGACGAAAGGGTGTGAATGGCAGCCTGCCTTTTCGCCCGATGGAAATGAGATTGCTTACATTGGCACGAAGCGTGAGCTTACAACGATTGACAGCGTGGCGGAGGATGCGCACGCATTTGTCATTTCGACTCAGGGTGGAGTGGCGCGTCCTGTGAGTAGCGGAGTGGACCGGCGTGTTTCAATGTTCAAGTGGCGGGCAGTAGGCGCTGCGCGGAAAATTCCTGCCGGGCTGCTATTCACTGTTGGAGATAAGGGCAAGACGATCGTCTATTTTGCAAGTGGGGGTAAAAATCCGGTTGTATTTCTTACCCGGGCTGCACAGATAACAGGCCTCTCAGTTTCTCAAAAAGCGGATTTCGCCTTTACGGAAAATCCGCCGGCTCATTCATCGGAGGCCTACTTTTTGCAATCTGACCGTGATGCTAACGGCGCCGCTTTTTTGCCGAAGAAGCTGACCAGAGTCAATCAGGTCTTGCTTGATAAACTGCTGCTATCCACATTTCGCGAATTCAAATTCAGCAATGACGGGTTTGAGATTCAAGGCTGGGTCATCCCTCCGATCAATTTAGATGAAAAGAAAAAGTATCCTGTTATTCTTTCAATTCACGGTGGTCCGCACGGGATGTTCGGTTACAGTTTCAACCCCACTGGCCAGGCGCTGGCCGCGCAAGGTTACGCGGTGCTGCTCATCAACCCTCGCGGCTCGTCGGGCTACGGCCAGAAATTTGCCGATGGTTGCATCAACGATTGGGGTGGCGGCGATTACCGCGATCTCATGAAAGGTGTGGATGAGGCCCTGGCGCGCTTCCCATTTCTCGACCGCGATCGAATGGGAGTGACCGGAGGGAGTTATGGTGGCTACATGACGAACTGGGTGGTAACGCAGACGGATCGCTTCAAAGCCGCCGTAGCTGTCGCCAGCCTGTCAAACCTGATAAGTTTCTATTCGACTTCGCTCTATCAGGATTTGATTCATGTGGAATTCAACGGATACCCGTGGGACAACTTTGAGATCCTCTGGGATCGTTCGCCACTCAAGCACATCAAGAAGACTAAAACCCCGCTTTTGCTGCTTCACGGCGAGCAGGACAACGATGTTCATATCACGCAGGCGGAAGAGATGTATACTGCATTGCGGATGCGCGGGATTGATTGTGTTTTTGTCCGATATCCGCGCGAGGGACATGGGTTCCGCGAACCGCGCCACAGGGAAGACTCGCTGGCGCGCGCGATCCAGTGGTTTGATCGATACCTGAAGAAATAGATGTTTATGCAAGTGATATCACGGAAGCGAAACGTCGAAGCAAAACCTGATCTGGATCAACCCTCGACAGGCGCGCAAATCTCTTTACGCGCGGTAACCTATCTCGAAATCGCTTCGGTCATCATCTCTGTTCTGATCACTGTCTGGACAATCATCCCATTCCAACCGCCTCAGCGATGGCTTGTCGCTGTGCCGGGTGCGCTGGCATTGGTGTTGATCATTAATTCGCAGCGTGTGCGCCGCGAGTCTTTACGCGAGCTCGGCTTTTCAACCCGATATTTCGGCAGTGCGGCGCGATTGCTCATTTTACCGACCCTCATAGCTTGCGCTGTGTTCGCCGTGATCGGATACGCGAACGACTCATTTCATCGCAACTCTCACTTCTGGTCGACTCTGCTTTTCCTCCCTTTTTGGGGAACACTGCAGCAGTACGTCTTACAGGGTTTCATTTATCGCCGTATCCGATATTTACTGGTTGAAACCAACGCGCCGCCACATGAACAGAGAAGACAGGTCAACATCTCGATTATTGCGACAGCGGTCATCTTTGCATTCGTTCATTTGCCGAATCCTGCGCTGACGGTTTTGACACTGGTCGGCGGCCTGGCCTGGTCGTGGATTTATGAAAGGGCCCCGAATCTTTTCGCGCTCGGACTGTCGCATGCGCTGATGAGCCTGATACTGATCACCTCATTACCGCCCTGGCTGCTTGAAAGTATGAGTATCGGGTATAAGCATTTTCTCTATCAGAAGTTCTGATAATGACTAGAAGAAGAGGGAAAACGGAACAAACGGAAATAACGGAACAAACGGAAAAACCCTAGAGAATTTCCGTTTGTTCCGTTATTTCCGTTTGTTCCGTTTTCCCTCTTCTTCTCCATTGATGATTATGGCGGATTCTTTAATCGAAAAACGTAAACTGAGTTGGAAACGTTTGGAAGAGTTGATTGATCAAGCGCGCAGTGTGCGTGATTTGCGGAAATTGAGCCGCGATGAGGTACGCGAGCTTGGCCGGAGTTATCGCCGCGCGGCTTGCGATTTGGCGATTGCGCGAGTTGAATCGCGAGATCAACGTCTGGTCAGTTACCTCAACAACCTGGTCATTCGCGCTCACGGAATGATCTATCGCACCGAGTCCAGGGGAGTTCGCCATATTTGGGATTTTTATCGCTACGATTTCCCTGTGATTTTTCGGCGGACGTTCCACTATACTTTTGCGACCTCCATCATCTTTCTGGGGATATCACTCTGTTCATTTATTGCAACGTGGCGCAATGATGATTTCGCAGATTTCGCTTATCTGCCGCGCCCCGCAGTGCAGAGTATCAAGGATAACCAGAGCTGGTGGGATGATCTCAACAAGGAAGCCCCCATCGGAGCGGCCGGTATCATGGCCAATAACATCGGGGTCAGTTTCAGAGTCTTCGCGCTCAGCATAATTCCAGTAGCCGGCACAGTCTATGCACTGATGCCATCAGCCTTGCAATTCGGCTCAATCAATGCGCTGATCATCAAATATCGAATGACGCTCAAGTTGTGGTCATTCGTAGTCGGGCACGGGGTTCTGGAATTTACGGCGATCTTTATCGCTGGCGGGGCAGGGCTCATGATCGGACTGGCGCTGCTCGCGCCAGGCGAGAGGACGCGCCGAGAGGCTTTGGTTGAGCGTGGCGCTGTGGCAATCAAGTTACTGGCCGGTTGTATACCATTACTCGTCGTGGCCGGGTGTATTGAGGCCTTCATTTCTCCGCTGCCAATACATTACGGCTACCGCTTCGCAGTGTCTGCAGCCACGACGGTCAGTCTCGTAGCTTACTTGCTCAAAGCTGGCCTGCCCAAAGCTGGCCCGCTCAAGGCTGAGAGGATGGCCAGAGATAATTTCAAAGGTGTTCGGCAATGATAAGCGTGTGATTTTTCTTATGAATGATAAGCCTACGACATATCTGACAATAATGACGAAGAACAGTCTCTTCTCTTTCCTCGGGCTTGTGCGTGCGGAGATGGTCGACGCAGATGATCACGCCAAGCTGGTTACTGCCGTAGTAAAACTCGATCCACGCGAAGGGCAGCCGGTTCTCAAACAGTTCGAAACACGTAGCGAAGCGGTCCGCAGCTACGAAGAAGCCGTCAATACCAGCATCGAACGCGGCTGGAGAGTGATTTACCGGGGAAGACCGATGTTTGGATAGGACTCTAGTCTTTAAGCAAAACATTTTTCATTTTCCATATTTTATTTTTCATTTGTCATTGAAAAACCGCGGTTTTTCAATGACAAATGAAAAATAAAATATG
>JAKEHZ010000321.1 GCA_022614735.1 Acidobacteriota bacterium
GCCGCAGTGGGCTAAGGGTAAATACTTTCCATTGCTCTACAGCAAAGAGAAGGTTGAGAAGCTGGCGAGAGAAAAATTGATAATTGAACCGGTGAATTAACTAAGAGTGTGTAAACATGAGCCGCAATGATTAAAGTCCAAGAGAGAACGCGAAACACGCGAAAAAGCCCAGAAATTTCGCGTGTTTCGCTTATTTCGCGTGTTTCGCGTTCTCTCTTGAACTTGAGTCATTGCGGCGCATGAATGAAACTCACCCACGATGAAATAAACGAAACAAACGAAAAATATGGCCTATATTCAATTTCTCGGCGCGACCCGCACCGTCACCGGATCAAAGCATCTGGTCGAGGTTGACGGCTATCGCGTCATGGTTGATTGCGGATTATTTCAAGGATTAAAGGAACTGCGATTGCGCAATTGGGAACCTTTCCCAATCAATCCGGCATCGATCAATAGTGTCATTCTCACACACGCGCACATCGATCATACGGGGTATCTGCCGAGGCTCGTAAGAGAAGGCTTTGATGGAGAGGTCTATTGCACTCCAGCGACGGTCGAGTTGTCACGCATCATGCTTCCCGATTCCGCGCGGCTGCAGGAAGAAGATGCGGCATATATCAACAGGAAGGGGTCATCAAAACACTCACCTGCATTGCCGCTCTACAACGAAAAGGATGCGACAGAAGCGCTCAGACATCTGAAATCGGTCAACTATCACAGGCGAGTCCAATTGACGAAAAAGCTATCGTTTGAATTCGTCACTGCCGGTCACATTCTCGGTTCGAGCTTCGTCAAGCTGGAGGTCGAATGCGCTGACGGTAGAAACAAGCGCGTGACAATGACGGGTGATATGGGCCGTTATGACGAACCGATCATCCACGACCCATCGAATGTCGATGAGGCTGATTATATTGTGCTCGAATCAACTTACGGAGATCGCGAGCATCCCGATTATGATGTCAAAGCCCGTCTCGCCGAGATCATCAACAGGACGGTCGAGCGCGGGGGGCATATTTTGATACCCGCTTTCGCCGTCGGTCGCACACAGTTATTAATCTATTTGATACGCGAGCTTGAGGTAGAGAATCGAATCCCGGTTCTGCCCATCTTTGTCGATAGCCCGATGGCTGTGAGCGCGACGAAACTCTACCTGCAACACAAGGAGGACCATGATCTGGAGATGAGCGAGTTGATGGACGATCGAATAAATCCACTCGCGACTAAACGCTTCAACCTATCGCGCACCGTCCAGGAATCTAAGAATGTCTCGGAGAGCATCGAGTCATCAATCGTGATCTCTGCGAGCGGAATGGCGACGGGCGGTCGCATCCTGCATCACTTGCGAAAGCGATTGCCGGATGAACGCAACACGGTCATCCTGGTAGGATTCCAGGCCTTCGGCACGCGTGGGCGCCGCCTGGCTGATGGCGAGAAGGAGATAAAAATTTTCGGCGCGATGGTGCCTGTCAACGCGCAGGTCGTAAGGTTGGAGAACCTTTCGGCGCACGCCGATTACCGGGAGATCTTGCAATGGTTAGGCGGATTTAAGCGCGCGCCTGAGAAAGTCTTTTTGGTTCACGGCGAGCCAAACGCGTCGGAGTCCTTAAAGATGAAAATAGTCGAGAAATTCGGATGGGTGGTGGAGATTCCGGAGTATTTGCAGAAGTTTGAGTTGTAATATGATTTTTGCGGTAGCGAAAACCTGAAGAGAGAATGCGAAACAAGCGAAAATAGACGAAACAAGCGAAAAGTGGCCCATTTTCGCTTGTTTCGTCTATTTTCGCTTGTTTCGCATTCTCTCCTTCTTTACGCTATATTATCTTCGGTGGAAAATAATTTCGGAATTAAATCAACTCGCGTGACTTGGACGATTGAAAAATTGCTGCCTCCCAGCAGCACGCAGTTGAAGTGTGGCTGGTTCAGGACAAGGCACGCCCTGAAGGAAAAAAAGGAAAATGCAAGCAAAAGCTAGACTCGAAGAATTGATAGACGAAGATATACAGTTGCCCCTCCATACTTCGGATGTCGATCCGCAGGAGACCTCCGAATGGCTGGAAGCCTGGGATCAGATTCTGAATGAAGAGAGCCCTGAGCGTGCAGCCTACCTCCTCAGCATCATGGCCGAGCGCGCGCGAGGAGCAGGACTCAATCTGGCACCGCAGTTAAACACGCCCTACATCAACACGATTCGCGTCGAAGACCAGTTGCCATACCCCGGAGATATAAAGATTGAACGCCGTATTAAGAGCATCAATCGCTGGAACGCGATGGCCATGGTCCTTCATCAGAACAAGCTCGACCCCGGAATCGGCGGCCACATCGCGACTTATGCATCGATGGCGACACTCATGGAGGTTGGCTTCAATCACTTCTTCCGCGGCTCCATCGAAGATGAGACCGGAAAAGAACAGCCCGGAGACTTTGTTTACTTCCAGGGGCACGCTTCACCGGGTATCTATGCCCGCGCTTTTCTTGAAGGACGTTTGACGCTTGATCATCTCGAAAACTTCCGTCACGAATTACGCGGTGAGCCGGGACTATCCTCTTACCCTCATCCCTGGTTGATGCCCGATTTCTGGCGTTTCCCGACCGTCTCGATGGGACTCGCTTCCCTCAATGCGATCTACCAGGCGCGGTTCATGCGCTATCTGGAGAATCGCGGGTTGATCGAACCGACGGACCGCAAGGTGTGGGCTTTCCTGGGTGACGGCGAAATGGATGAACCCGAATCGATGGGTTCGCTCACACTAGCTTCGCGCGAGAGGCTCGACAACCTGATCTTTGTCATCAACTGCAACCTCCAACGACTCGATGGCCCTGTCCGCGGCAACGGCAAGATCATTCAGGAGCTCGAAGCCGCCTTCCGCGGGGCGGGTTGGAATGTGATCAAGGTGATCTGGGGCAGCAATTGGGACGAGTTGCTCGCTCGCGACACATCGGGCTTGTTGCTCAAGCGGATGGAAGAATGCGTTGACGGCGAATTTCAGAGCTTCAGAGCCAAAGATGGCAAGTTCATTCGCGAGAAGTTCTTCGGCAAGTATCCCGAGTTGCTCGAGCTCGTCGAGAATATGAGCGATGAGGAAATCTGGAAGCTTCGTCGCGGTGGCCACGATTCGGTTAAGGTTTATAATGCATACAAGCGAGCGTTCGATTTCAGTGGACAACCCACGGTCATACTGGCCAAGACAATCAAAGGATATGGTCTAGGTCCCTCCGGGGGCGAAGGCCGCAACCTCGCGCACCAATCGAAGAAGATCGACGAAACAGACCTCGTCAATTTCGTCAAGAAATTCGAGCTGCCGATCTCCGAGGAAGACGCGAAGAAGGCCATGTTCTATGTCCCGCCGAAAGATAGCACCGAGATCGTCTACCTTCACGAGCAGCGCAATGAGTTGGGCGGTTACATGCCGAGACGCGAGAACAAGGCAGAGAGGCTCGAGACGCCACCACTCGATTTCTTCAAAGAGCAACTTGAAGGTTCACAGGAACGTGAAGTATCGACGACTATGGCGTTCGTCCGCATCCTGACGCAGCTGCTCAAGGATAAGAATTTGGGGAAACGCATCGTACCGATCATCCCGGACGAAGCGCGAACGTTCGGTATGGAGTCGCTCTTCCGGACGGTCGGCATCTACGCCAGCCAGGGACAGCTCTACGAGCCGCACGATGTCGATATGTTCCTCTACTACAAAGAGGCCAAGGACGGGCAGATCCTCGAAGAAGGCATCACCGAAGCCGGGTCGATGTGCTCATTCACTTCGGCGGGTACTGCATATTCGAACTATCGGATTAAGATGATCCCCTTCTATACGTTCTATTCGATGTTCGGCTTTCAGCGGATAGGCGACTTCATCTGGGCGTTCGCCGATTCGCGCGGCAAAGGCTTCCTGTGTGGCGCGACTGCCGGGAGGACAACGCTGCTCGGTGAAGGCTTGCAGCATCAGGACGGCCACAGCATCGTGCTGGCGAGCACGGTGCCGACATGTGCGACCTACGATCCGGCCTATGCGTATGAACTCGCCGTGATCATTCAGGATGGTATGCGGCGGATGTACCACGAAAATGAAGACCGGTTCTATTACATCACGATGTACAACGAAAACTATGCGCAGCCGCCGATGCCCGAAGGGGTTCAGGAAGGGATCATCAGAGGTATTTACAAGGTGAAAGCCGCGGATGGCAAAGCAAAGGCGCATCTGTTCGGAAGCGGCCCGATGCTTAAAGAAGCACTGCGAGCACAACAGATTCTGGCCGAGCAGTATAAGGTCAATGCAGATGTATGGAGTGTGACCAGTTATAACGAACTGCGCCGTGATGCGCTGCGTGTTGAGCGGTGGAATCGACTGCATCCACACGAGACTGAGCAAATGCCATACATCCGGCAAGTGATGGAGGCCACTGAAGGTCCGATTGTCGCCTCGACAGACTATATGAAGATCGTACCCGACCAGCTTGCTCCGTGGCTGGGCGGCCGCTTGGTCAGTCTGGGTACGGACGGCTTCGGTCGCAGCGATAACCGCGAACACCTGCGTCGCCACTTCGAGATCAATGCCGAATCAATTGTGGCGGCAACCCTTTCGCGTTTGGCACGTGATGGCAAGTTCAATGCGAAGAAAGCCGCACTGGCGATGATTGATCTTGGGTTGAACACGGAGGCGATCGATCCGGCTGTGGCTTAGGAATAAAGGGGAGAATACGAAACAAACGAAAATAACGAAACAAACGAAAAGTCTTTTATTTTTTCGTTTGTTTCGTATTCTCTCTTACTGGTTAGTTAATGAGATTCAATTAGTGTAACTAGTCCCAGCCTTTAATGTGACCCCATTACGTTCTATCGGTATACGAGAGTGAATACTCTAAGTGTACTTGTGTGCATCTGTCCCCTTAATGATTAATTCATAAGCAATAGCATTTAAAGCGGTTCTCAGATATTTATCCAATTGGCACAACACTTGCCCAATCACTCTGTGTACCTGGACAGATTTACCAGGAGAAGGAGGAATATGAGATACGATAAATTGAAAAGAGGAATAGTTACACTGGCTCTTGCAACTATGTTGGTTGGAGGAATAGGGTTCGCCGATAATGCGATGGCCCAGAGTAGATGGGAAAGAAGGCAAGAGCGTATCGAACGCCTTCGAGAACGGCAGGAGTTGGAGAGAATCCGGCGTATGGATCGTAACCGGCAGTTACGATACCAGTATCGTGGCGTGAATCGTTTCGTCGGACATTATGACCGCTGGGGACGTTTCCACGCATACGGTTATTATGACCGGTTCGGCCGATTCCACCGAATCTAAGGCTGTATAAGTTCAGGGAATAAAAAGCCCGCTGCCATCCAGGTAGCGGGCTTTTATTTCGTCTCAGCGTATCAACTGAAGCCGCGAATGGGTCAGTGTTCGTAGTACCGGCTTCAGCCGGAAGCGGCGTCGTCAGACGCCCTGCAAGGCTCGTAAACGAGCCGCTTCCGGCTGAAGCCGGTACTACGAACGATAGAGGCTGAATAGTTACGATATTTACTTCTTTTCTATCCTCCCCGATTGGTCATGCGGATGCTGTTGGTAATGTTGCCGCAGGAGGTCCTTGCCGTAGTCGTTCCCGTTGGGAGTCCGCACCACGGTGTGGATGTGCTCTCGATCCGGCGCTCGTTGATCGGAAGCCAGATGACGCAGGCCGACCGGCAGTTGATGATCAAATTCGATCAGTATCACCGGGCTGTGGACGCGATAGTAAAAGACGCTCTTCGGCTCCGTCCCACCTATCCATGCGAAGTACGTATTTTCAATGTGCCGGCGGACCTCGTCCATCTTCACCTTCGCGTGTCCCTCGTCCATGGTCTTGACGTATTCCCCGATCAAGTCAAGTAACTTATCCTTCTGCCCTGGCGACAACTCGGAGGCGCGAATCCCGGCGTAGTCAAGGACAACATTGTCCTTGAACGCTTCGCCCACATTGTTGTTGCCGGTCTTGGAGACCTGGATGATCGCTTTATTGCGCTGTGGTTCAGTCAACGCGTTGATCATCGCCAGGCCCTTATTCTGCTCGTCCTGTAGAACGGTCACGCCTTTGTGCTTGCCGGAGTGAGCGATGACTGGCTCGGAGCCGAGGAAGGTCGGCGTCATCACCACCTGGTCTTTCAGGACGAAGTAATTGATGATTGCGTGGTGCCCGTCAAGCTGCCATCCCCAGGGCTTGTCGGCCGAGGGCGTCCCCATCACCGTGATCCAGTAGAGCCACTCGCCATACTGTTCGAAATCGTTGTTGTTCAGTTCGCCCAGCGTGTGATTGAGCCGCATTATGTCGCGCGTCATCTTCAACCCTTTGGCGCTGAGTGAGGCGCGAAGTAGACCGATCGCGGCCCCGCGCTGGGCATCGGTCATCTTGTTGAAGCCCATGCCCTGTCGAATATAGAAGTGCTGGTTCATCCACTTGCGCCATTCCAGGTCGTCGACCGTGAAAGACGTTTTGGCGCGCTGATCAGGGGTCAACGAGGCTAGAAAAGCCGATGCAGCCTTGCGGACGGGCTCGGTCGAAACCCCGGTTGCGCGGATGGAGAACAGATTCGGGACCACATTACCATCTGTCGTGATGCCCTTATAGGTTTCGGCCAACCCGCGACTTTCGGCATCTTTTGACATGCGCTGGAAACGCTCAGCGCGATCACCAGCTGACTGCTGAGGCTGCTGCGAGAGAGATTTGACGCCATAACCAAGGATACCGATGAAGAGGAGAAAACAGATTTGAATGACTAGACGCGTCTTGATGGTTCGCTTGATTGGCTTAAATGGACCTGGCTTTTCCATGTGACCTCCATAAAAAATTGAGTGATGTTAGGGAGCCGCTGCTGGGATAGTATGACAAATTTAATTTTTTTGAATAGGCAAAATCGCCACTAAATTACGTCCTTATATTATAGAGACCAAAAAAATTCTCTGTGGCGTCACCACCACTTTCTATGTTGCGAATCGTCGCCACGGCTGGTACGGGGTGTACGTGGTCTGGCATAAGTGCTTTAAAAATAATATCTTACAGACAATTTTTAACTTAAATCCTTGACAATCGAAGATGGCATGAACTAATTTTAAGTATGGTTTCGGTGACAGGAGGGAGTTCAGCAATTGAAGGCGCGTTTTTACCAACTCATCTCGATCGATAATTGAACAATCAATAATGTCACTTGCCCCGACTTAGATCACTGAAAAATCAGAATGCCGTGAACATATGTGGTCTATCCGCATTCGAATGTTGACTCGCTTTAGCCAAAGTTTTTAGGAATCCTCCCATATTTGACAACAAATCGTTCTCCTCAATCGTGGGAATATTTGGCACTACGCCTCACGTAGTGGTTGAAAAAACGTCCCTGGTACCACTCGCATAGTACATGTTGCGAACAGTCGCGGTTGTCGAAAGAGGTGTCTGTAGAATTGCCACGAGTTATAGAAGGGAAAGACTTTCGGTGGAGATACGCTCTCTTACCGTGATCACTTAAGACGCAAGAAATTTCGACCCAGTCACCACGTTGCGGTGATGACTGGGCCCGATAACAATACAACCTGGGCCGCTTTCGGCAGCTTCGGATGCATTGCCACTTTCAGCGGTATCCTAATGTCGAAAGCGGTCAGGGGCAAGTGGAAAAGGGGATTTTATGGCTCGCCCTGACCTCTCCCGATGCCTATCATTAACTGACTCTCTTCATACAAATAGTAAACGCCACTTCCTCAGCATTGCTGATAAAGTAGGGGCAGGCGGAGCTGCAGCAGGTTTTCTCGGCTTTTCTTCTCTTTCGGGATCAAAGACCACTTTAGCAGCATCAGTCTTGTTAGCGACTCGCCTCCAGTACTTCACTCAAGCTTACCGACCTCCATAATTTGAAGTAATGAGATGCAACCAGCGGGTTTCCGATAATTGCCACGGTAACGCAGCGGGCTACCAAAGTGAATCCAGGTCGCCAAACTCCAAAGGCTCCGCTCTTACAAGCTACTGATTTGGAAGGTCATCCGAATTGAGAAGGAAGGGCCAAATAACATGACTAACAGCTCAAAAGACGTAATTGCTGACGATGGAAACTATTTGTTGGAGAGGTACTTGACCCTCTCTGAAAACCAGCGCGATCAGGAATTCCCCAACATAGAGAGTGCGGCAAAGCCGACCGGTTTGTCTCGCCGAACCATTCAATTTTGGGTGGAGATTGGCGCGGTTGAAGCCATCTTTGTCGGCGGAAAATGCAGAGTCAATTTTGATTCTCTCAAAACTTACCTGAAGAACCGGTTGTCACTCACAATGGAGAATCCCATGTCTCGAAAAAGTTCAACTTCACCTGCATCGCAAACTCAATCAACCTATGCAACCATAGACATAGAGAAACTCTTTGAATCCCTCCGTCCCCAGATCAGCGACATTGTATGCAAAGCGTGCGCCAGCCTTGGTCATCAGCCCCAAAAGATGGAACTCGACGATTTTGTAGAGCGGATTGTTGTGCTGCTTATGGATAATAATTACTGCCACCTGCGTTCGTTCCGTCAAGATTCCTCTCCGCAAACGTGGCTATTTACAGTTGCGAAACACGACATTGGAAAGCAACTTCGAAGACAGAGCAAAATGGTGAGCCTGGAGGACTTTCTGCCGGATTCTTTCATTTCTCCACCGGATCAAGAAGAGAGGTTGATTTCCGAAGAGAGAGAGAGAATACTGTTTGACGTAATTAGTAGACTGACTGTGGGCGAGAAAAAATTGTTCGAATTGCTGTGGGAAGGCAAAGGCGCAATAGAGGTTGCAAAAGAGTTGGAGATCACGAAAGAGTCTGTTTGGACTAAAAAGTCCTCTCTGATCAAGAAAATTCGGGAGATACTACTGCAAGACAGAAAAGGAAATTGAAACCGAGTTACATTTTTTACGCCGAATAATGTTGTTTTTATATTGAGGATTTCGACATTGATGGCTCTAAATTATCAGAAGAGTTATTAACGAGAGAGGATAAAGGACAGAAAATACTCGCGTGCGTGAGTCACTTTTTGACTTTTCAAGTTCCGGTAAATGACAGACATGAGGGCTATGTCATCCGAATAAATAAATTAGGATCCGGCTAATAGCTTCAATAGTTGTTAGTCCGGAGATTATGACAGTTCTCTAGAAGGCTTGATTCTAAATTGTCGGTAAAAAGCGTGGGGATGAAAAAATTGCGAATCCCAGATAAGATGAGTATGGTAAAGATCGGGTATTGAGGAGAAACGGAACATAATGCGGAGCACAGCACCTATCGAAAATGCAAGGGAGTTACAGATCTACCATGGAGAGAATATGAAACCTATACTTCAGATGCTTATCGCCTTCACTCTCATTGTAGGTGTTGGGGCGGTTATTGTAACAAGATCTAATAGTCAACAACAGCAGGTTGAATCATTGGTGCATGACAATGATTCGAATACGATACGCGGAAAAGTTAAGAGGGCAAAGGAGAAAGGTAGGAAAGTAGTAAATATCCCTTCCCCTATCCCACTATACGCTGAAGTTGACAGCTTGGATGAAGCACTTTCTCAAACCATGGCAGTGGTGGCAATGCCGATTGAGAAAAAAAGTATGTTGCTTGATCCTGAGACAATTGTCACATTTTACAGACTGCGGGTTATTGAAACTCTATCTCAAAACATCTTACCTGACTGTTGTGCTCCAAAATCTATTCCTAGTGAGCTGCCCTCTCTGAATATGGGTGAGATATACTTACAAGTAGGTGGCGGGAGTGTAACAATTGATGACGTCATGGTTGCTGAAAAGGAAGAATTTGGTGGGCTTCGACTGTCCCAACAGTATCTTATTTTCCTTTCTCAAAATCCTTCCCTATCTATAGCCATGGTAAGGCTGGGGGCGGGGGGTATTTTCAAGGTCAACGATGATAGTAGTTTAGAGGCTATTACTCCCTCAATAGGCTCTGGTAAAGAACGTTCTCTTAACAGCGTAAAGTCTCCTCTTCAGCGAGATTTAGAAAATCTACATGGGAACTCTTTACGTCAACTAAAAGCTAATATTAAAGGTGTAAGGCTAAGGCAAAATTGACCTTGTGATTCTTGCACTAGCTGTCTCACATAAAGCGAATTCCTGATTTGAGTAGGTCAGCCTTGTAGTGATACCGAAACATCTCTATCCCTTAACGACTTACTCTAAAACACTCCAACTAGTTATTGATCCTGTAGGAGGTTCATATGAGGGTTATTCTGTCTTTAATACTCATGCTTGCTCTGATAATTCCGATAGTGATGAACTTTTCGAGTATTGCTCAAACAACTTGCCCACCTTGTTATAAAGACCAATCTCCGCCAGGCCCACCCCCGCCAGAGGGGGAGCGCAAGGTACTAAAAATCGTCGGTGGGCGAAATACTGCCGTACAGAGAGCATGTGACATGTGGAATGACACCACCGACGCCAGCGGAAATAATTCCCGTTATACTTTTATACGGACGCCTGATCCGAGTGAAGCAGATTTTGTTATCGATAGCGGATCAAACCCGCAAGGTGGGTGCGCAGACATCAAAATTGATTCGCGTCCTTACAGGATCAGAATA
>JAKEHZ010000322.1 GCA_022614735.1 Acidobacteriota bacterium
CACCCAACTCCCAAACCCGCAATCCGCAATCTGTAGTCCTTATTATCAATTATATTACTTAAAGATATTCAAGATCGCCTTACCCCAAGAATTGCCGCTTTCAGGCTCTCTCTTAGCTTCATTTCTGACTTCACTATTCATTTCGTTCTTCAACATCTCAGTCCGCCGTTTGGATTCCTCGCGGGCCGCTTTTTCGGTCTTCTGAGCGCCCGACTGTGCTACTTGCATATATTGGCCTCTGTCGACGCGCTTGTAGTAATCGTGTGCAAGCGAAAATTGACCGAGACCGTAATAAGCCGAGCCAAGGAAGTAGTAGACGTCTTTGTCGTCCGGTGTCAGGCGCAAAGTAGCCAGGAATTCGTTGATCGCGGCGCGGTATTCGCGAACGTAGAGATAACGAAGACCGAGTTTCTTGCGAGCTTCGGCTACGGTGCGCGGGTCAGGGTTCTCATCAACTTTATCGCCGTCGAGGGAGCCAGGCGGTTTCATTGCCGGCGCGAGGAGTATTCTCGGCATAACCAGGTATACCTGGGCCTGCGCAGCTGTCACCGGTGGAAGCACCAGACTCTTCTTGGAGGTCGTCCGCGGACGGCGCGCATTAGACGGGTTGGACGCCGAGGCTAATGTTTCACCTCTTTCATGAGCCTCGATTGCCTCCAGCGCAACGGCTGCTTGAAGGCTGCTCTGATCGAGCGCGATGATGTTTTGATACTCCTTATAGGCGGCGCTCCAGTTGCCGCGAGCACGTAAGATATGAGCAACCTGGAGACGTGACTCGAGGTGTTCCGGCGCGATTCGCAAGAGAGCTCGATAAGCTCTCAAAGCTTCATCCATCTGGCCCGAGTGAGAGTAAGTCTGAGCAATCAGGTAATGCACATTCGGCGTGTTAGGTGTCAGCGAGAGCGCGCGCTGGAAATATTCGAGGGCGGTAAGATATTGCCCCTGCTTACGATCGCGTTCGCCAAGCCGGACCCACTGCGCGCTTTGATCTTCTGCGCTCACGAGGTCTCGCTCTGCATTGTCGATGCGCTGCGGAGTGAGTAACCAGTCACGAAAAATAAAATAGATACCACTGCCGGTAAGAAGAGCCAGAATGATCAATCCGACGATGAATTTTGAGCCAAAGCCGGGTTTGGGATTGAGACCCGATGCTTGTGCAAGGACAGTTGATGGGCCATTGGGAGGCAGTTGCCCGGTGCTCCCCAAGTTGCCGGTATTTGCCAGAGTCATAGATGCGGGCATCGGCCCGATAGCCCTTCGCGGAACAGATGGTGTAACCGCAGGTGCAGGTGTCACTGTCTCAATCTCTTGAATCCCAGGTTGCGCTTCAGTCTGATTGATTTGCTCGTCAGGCTGTAGTTCCGATTGAGTGTCGGCCTGACTGGTCTGAAGAGGAATAGGGATAGCTTGAGCGGATTCAACGCGGCCGGAATCAAATCCCTCGATTGCCTGTGCGATGATCTGATTCATCTCTTCCTGCCTCTTCTTGGAGGCGGCCTCAATGATCAAAGACCCGGAAGCGCGGACGCGTCGCAGCGACTTGCTGATCGAAACAGGGTCCTGTGGTGTCTCTTCGGAACTCTCTGGCAGGGATTCGGGATTGTCAGATAAAATTATCTCAGGGTCTGGCGCCTGGATTGATTCATGCGGCGCCGGTTGTGTCTCTTTTTTCAACTCTTTTATCCCAGCTTTAGCGGAAAATTCAACATTCAGCGGAGTTGCGGGGGAGGAAAAGGCAGCCTGACTACTCAGCTCGGCCCCGCATTGACGGCAGAAGCGCGCACTTTTTCCATTCGCGCTCCCGCATCTCCCACAATAGTTCATTGTCATAACCTCACCTCTTGGAAAACCTGCTCGTCTAGAACAGCTCAAGCGCTGCTCCGGGGACACGGCGATTTTCTCAGATTGCTATTTTTTTTTACCGCCAGGAGGCCACGACCGCCAAGAAAGAAAAGAAGCCTGGCTTCCCGGAGGTAAATATTATTCTTAATCCTTAACCACTATAGTATTTGCAAGCTTATCGTGCCAGCCTTGTTGCTTCGCGTCCCAGAACATCCACAGAATTCCCAAACCGAGGAAGAATGCGGAGAGGGGATAGCCAATGACATGCCGCAGCATCGCAGTCTTGAAATCGATCGGCCTTCCGTCCAGTCGCACAACACGCAGCCCGATGAATGTCTTACCGAAGCTTTGTCCGTCATGTGCGTAGGAATAAACCCAATTGAAAAAGATCGCCCCGGCTGTCGCCAGATAACCAATGATGACGATGATGTTCGCAAGTGTCAGCGCGAACCAGCGGCGTTTAATATAGACCGCGATCACGAGGGGCACTCCCAAAATCAGAAGCGTCATGATGTAGTCGATCAAAAACGCTCCGCACCGCAACCCTAAACTCGCTAATAACGCGGGGCTGTAAACTCCTTTGGGGCTACTGCGACTCTGTTCTACCGGCATACCAATCAATATTTCACTGGCATTCTTCTGCACGGTCTGGTTTGTTACTTTGAATCTCAGGAGACCACGAACTTGAGGGTCGTCTCCCCAAGTTTAAGTTCGTCGCCACTCATCAGTTGATGGCGTCGGCCTTGAGCCAGCTTGGTAGAGCCATTGATAAAGGTGCCGTTGGCACTGCCAAGATCTTCAATGAAGAATTGGGTTCCCTGCACAACGATTTTCGCATGACGGCGCGAGACACGCGCCGCCGGATCATACCTTGACAAATCTACTTCGGGCCGGATTCCACGGTTCGGGTCCATCCGTCCGATGAGACTTTCGCCTTCGCTGTTGAGTGCGAATTGGGCAGACATCTCGCTCGTGCCCAGAACAATCAGCTTGGCTGTCGTGCGTTTTGCCGGTTGTCGATGCCCGCAGTACGCGCAGAATACGTCATCCGGTGCGAGTTCGCGTTTACAATTGACGCAGATGTGAACCGGCCCCTGACTTGGTTGCGTTTCAAACAGGTTGGCGATTGGGAATTCACCGCGTCTGCCCTCCTGAAGATAACGCAAATGCTCTTGTAGAGACTGGCCGAAAGCCTTTGCAGAAGAAAAACGGTTTTCGGGCTTGTGTTCTACGGCGCGGCAAATCATCTCCTCCATTTCCTGAGTGATCGCCGGATTGAGTTGGCGCGGTTTAGGATTCTTAGCGAAATCAAAAATCAGCAGCGGATTATCCTGCGGATCGTGGCCCGTCAGGAGATGGAACATTGTTGCTCCCAGTGAATAGATATCCGAGCGCGGCTCAACATTGCCGGCGAAAAGCTCAGGTGGAGCATAACCCATCGTACCAATGGCAGTCACGCCTTTTTGGGTGGGCGCAACAAAGCGAGCAATACCGAAATCAACAAGCATCACTCGATTGGCGCGCGCATCGATCATGAGGTTAGCTGGTTTCAAATCGCGATAGATGATCGGCGGAGCCTGGGAGTGGATGTAATCGAGTACATCGGACGTATCAACCGCCCATTTTGTCACGGTCGGTTCGTCAACCTTACCTCCTGAGACGCGTTGTCGGGCCCCGAGGTCGCCGCCGTCAATGTACTTCATGACGAGGTAGTAACGTCCGCGATTGGTGTCGAAAAAATACTGATAGATCGTTGGGATCGACGGATGATCGAGTCTGGCAAGGAGTTCTGCTTCGCGTTTGAAATCTTCGATCGCTTTCCCGCGCGCGTTCTCATCGGCAAACATTTCGATCATTTCTTTGACGGCGACAGGGCGATTGGCCAGATTCTGGTCTTCCGCCAGATAGACCGATCCCATCCCGCCGCCACCGATACGCTTGACGATTTTGTATCGATCAACCAGCAGCGTGCCTGGGGCAAGTTGGATTCCTGATGGGGTATTTCCGGATCCGGTCATACTTATAACTCCGGTCCGCATCGGTTCTTCCGGTGCGACCGTATAGGTGATTGGATTATCCTGCTTCGCGCCACATTCGCCACAAAAAGGATCACCGGCTGTCGTTGGCGCTCCACAATCGGGACAAAAAGGCATATCACTTTAGTTTTCAACTCAGGACAAATTTTAGAAAAGTTTTACCAACGATGATTTCGTCACCGTTGTTGAGCGGCTGCTTGTTGCCCGGCAACAAGCGGGGACCACGATTGATGAAGGTCCCATTTGTACTGCCCAGATCTTCAATCAGGTATTGGTTGTTCACAAACTGGATTCGCGCGTGACGACGTGAAACTTTCGCCTCAGGGTCATCCTGATCCAGGTCGATGTCAGGGAAGATCCCGCCATCGGCATCCCACCGGCCGATCATTGATTCATTGCCGACAATCGGAAATTCTTTGCCTACCTTGCCGCCGCGCTGGATAATCAACTTGGCGCGCACGGGCGTCGCGACAGTGTCGTTGAGATCGCTATTTTTCGCCTGCTGCCCACTTTCAGCATTGGGATTGCCGCCCCGCATACCGCTCATCGGCCCGTTGGTTGTCGTTGTCGGGTGCTGGTGGCCTGGCACATTGTTCGCATTAGGTGAGGGCGCCTGCTGATGTTCTGTCCGCTGGGGCGTCTGCTGAGCAGGGGGGTGGACAGGAGGAGGCGGCGGCGTGTAAGGGGTCGCCGGTTTAGGCGTGATCGATTCACGTGTAAATGACGGCGGTGGCGGCGGTCCGGCCTGTGTGGTCAGCGGCGGCGGCGGCAGATATGCCGGCCGCGCCGGATTCGAAGAAGCATTGAGCTTCTTTCCACATTCGTCACAGTATTCGGAACCGTCAAGATTGTCGGTGCCGCAATGATAACATCGGATCATAGCTGCTATCGCCTCCGCTAGAACGAAAACTCTGGGGTCTTCGAATTTTCGAAGTGGGCTAGCCTCTTTTACTGCACGTGCTTCGTGATTATCAGGCAAAATTAAGGACCTGACAGAATCGGGAACCAAGATTCGCAGCAGCAATTGGCCGATGCAAGCCCTCTGAGCGACTCGCCATTCTACACATATCCTTCTGCGTATTCCAGTCTGACTTGCGTATTGAATCCTTATCTTGCGATACTGATTTTATTATTGAGGAGTCGTTCAGGTCGCGAGCGGCGTCATGAAATAATTAATAAGATGCTGGATGCTATTGCATTCAATAAAGTGCGTTCTCGATTTATCACCCCGGAGGGGTGTGAGAAGGTAGCCAGGGGTTGAGCGCCAGCGAAACCCCTGG
>JAKEHZ010000323.1 GCA_022614735.1 Acidobacteriota bacterium
ATCGGCGACGTATATTTGTCCCTGATTGTCGACGGCGACGCCGCGCGGGCTGTTGAACCGCGCACTCGCTCCGTTGCCATTGACGAAACCTGAAGTCCCGTCGCCCGCAACCGTGGTTACGCTCCCATCGGTCGCAACACGGCGGATGCTGTGATTTCCGGTATCAGCCACATAGATATTGCCTGCGCTGTCAACCGCTACGCCCTGCGGATTGTTGAACCAGGCCCCACTCCCCTGTCCGTCAAAGAAGCCAGGAGCGCCATTCCCTGCCAGGGTCGTTACTGCGCCATCGCTTGCGACACGGCGGATGCTGTGATTGCCCGCATCGGCGACATAGACCACATCGCCCGATCCGGCAGCGATGCCTGCAAGGTTGCTGAATTGGGTCGAGGCGCCTGCGCCATCGATGAAGCCGGGATTGCCCGAGCTCCCGGCGAAAGTTGAAACGCTCGATGAAGCGGGGCCGGGAACTGTCGCGGCGTTCACTGTAAATCCATCGACAGATGTGACCACTTCCGCTCCGGTTGTGACCGTGACATTGCGCGGACCCAATGCCGCAGTCGACGAGATCGTAATCTGGGCTGTGGCGCTCGTCGCGCTGTTGATTTGAAGCGAATTGACGTTTATCTCTCCGCCGAATGAGACGTTCGTCTGCCCCGCAACCCAGTTTGTGTTCTGTCCGGTCAGATTGACGCTTAGCGTCTGTCCCTGCGTACCCGTCGTCGGACTGAGACTTAACGAGGCCTGATTGGCAGTGATCGTAATCGTGACATAAGGGATGGGCGAGATCACCTGGGCCAACAAAGTCACTTCAATCGTGTTCTCTACCTGGAGCGAGACTGTTCGCACCTGCGGCGATGGGTTGATCGGATTGTAATTGACCGGGG
The DNA here is from genome assembly GCA_022614735.1 of Acidobacteriota bacterium. Lineage (GTDB taxonomy): Bacteria > Acidobacteriota > Blastocatellia > RBC074 > RBC074 > JAKEHZ01. The sequence goes on from JAKEHZ010000323.1 coordinate 888, forward strand.
TGAAGACATCAGTGCCATTGATCCGGACACGAGCCTGATCGACTTTCCTTGTCCCATTCAGAGCGCCATTGCTGATCGTCAGCTGATAGGGCGGGACTGCGCCGTTCGGCAGTGAGAATTGCGCGGTGTAGGAGCCGACTGGGGGTTTCAAGACCTGCTGCGGCCCCCAGACGACCACGGTCGATCCGCCCTGCAGCAGTTTTGCTGTGTTTCCAGACTTTGAAGCAGGGTTGAGCGAACGACGCTCTCGCGGAGTTGCTTGAGTGATGGGAATTGCCACGAGATTCCAGATCGTTGCCAGAATCAGCATCGACACGAGCGCGGGTTTCAATCCGCGAATTGCCTGGCGCATTGCGTTGTTCAAAATCTTTTGAATTGATTGCATCGTCCCTTTCCTCATCACTCTTTCCTCAGAAAATGTACCGTAGGCTGTCCAGCCTGCGGCAGTCACGGCGAATCGGCGCCTTGTAAAGCAAGTTATCCTTAGTGCAAAACCTCCGCAGGCTGGACAGCCTACGGTACAAGCGCACCGCAATTTTCATAGTTTCTGGGCGTCGCTCGCGACATGAACGCCCCCTCATTTAAAGATCTGCAAAACTCTTTCAACCAGTCTCATCCCCACAACCCGTCTATTGGCTGACAAGGCTCACTTTTATCCTTCCCACACCCGCACGGTCGGGATCGATCCTCAGCATGTAGTTGCCCGCCGGCAGACTCGGCACGTTGTCGACATCACCATTCGAGAAGGACCAGTTAGTGGAAAATACCGTCGTCCCCGACGAGTTGATAATGCTGATTCGGGAATTGGTCGGGTAAAAAATGCTCTCTGTATCAAGATCTCCAATCGTGTTGTCACGGAGCGGAATCTTAATCGTCTGGGTGGCCGCTAGATTGAATGCCAGGTTCGCGATTTGACCCGGCACCCCAAAGTCCAGTTCGACGCTCGCCCCACCAATCGTGAGACTGCCCGTCAGATCGGGCGGCTGGTCATATAGAGAGACTGTGGTTGGACGCGTCTTGTTATACCGCTCATCGACCAAAATCGTGTATGCGCCATTGACCGGCAGAGTCAGCGGCTCGATGAAATGCTTGAAGTCAAAGTTGACACTGACCAGATTCGTGCCATCAGGCTTGATAATCGCCAGGTCGGTTGTGATAACTGTGGCAACAGGTTGGGTGGCTCGCAAGCTGATGCGCTGCCCGGCAGCCCCGTTAAATGTCAGCCTGGCATTCTGTCCGGGCGCGGCCGGGAAAAAAGGCTGTGGTGAGCCGCTGGGATCTATCTGGCCGATCAGGTCCGCGGGCACATCATAAAGGCGGATGGTCACTCCGTAGTTGTTAACCCTCGGATCAACCTGGAGGGTATAGCTCCCGGTGGCAGGCAGGGTAAACGGTTCGAGGAATCCGAAAGGCGGAACAAGAGGCAGATCCGCATGATTTGTGACCGGGAGTGAGCTAACTGTTTCGCTCGATGGTGAAATCAGTGAGATAGTAACAAAAGGCGGGGATCCCAGCGTGGAATAGATCAGTTCATCAGCCATCAGACTTACTCGCTGACCGGCCACACCGTCGAAGTTGATGAGCGCTACCATATCGGGGGATGGGCTGGTCGGGATAATCAGACTCTCCCCAAAATTGATTCGCCCGGTAAAGTAGACTGTTCCCGAAGTAACATAGAATTGATATCCGCTTGCAGCTGTGCCGTTCGAGGTGGTCACGCTGATTGGCCCTGTGGTGGCCCCGGTTGGCACAGTAACAACCAATTGCGTTTTAGTTGCAGAGGTAACACTCGCTGTCACGCCATTGAATTTGACGGTGTTTTCCGAAGCGGTTGTGCTGAAACCGGTTCCATAGATGGTCACCGAGTTACCGGCTGCACCGGCGCCGGGGCTGAATTCTATGATCGAGACCTCGGTCGCAGCGCGGCGCGTGATCGAGGTGAAATTCCCCGCCGGATCGTATTCGTAAATCGCCGCCTCTCCCGTCGGCGAGAGAACTATGTGTAAACGGCCATTGCTGTCATAGAAGTAATTCGCCGTCCCTCCCTGCTGCGCACTCGCAGTTGAGTGGAGAAGAAAACAGATGGTAATCACGATCAGCATCATCGCGGTGAGGCTGGTCAGTGGGTGACTTGGCTTGCTCGATTTCGTCCGGATCATAGTTTCACCTGTTTCGCTTGTTTCGCTTGTTTCATCTTCTCTCTTCCTCTTTCAGTGGGCGGGGGCTGCCTGCAGGCCGGTAACAACTGCGCGCAGCGAGGAGTGATTGCTATGGACGTGCGCCGCGTTGCGCTCATCTGCCCATTGGGGATGCGAGGCGAAGAACCGCAGGGCTATCTCGTATGCGAGCGGATCATCGCGCCATTTCAAGTAGAGCGATTGCGCGCGTTCCGCATCCGCCTTTCGTCCTTCCCTGCTGTAAACCGACGCCAGGAACTGCCAGGCGCCGAAATCGGTTGGATCAATTGCAACCAGAGCTTCAAAAGCCGCACGCGCTTCGGCTACTTCGCCCATCGCATAGAGTGTCTGCCCCAAACTCCTCAGCACTTCGCGGTCGCGCGGATACTGAATAGCAATCTGTTTCAGCTCATCTGCGGCTTCCCTCAACCTCTCGTCTCCGCGCAGCACGAGCGAACGAAAATAACGCGCGCGCCAGAGCGATTGCGGAGTGGGGCCAGGTTCTCCGGATGCCGATTGGGGAATTCGCAGCGCCCTGTCCAACAGTTGCGCTGCTTTTCGCCACTGCTCACGTTCGGGTCCGAAGCGTTCAGTGCGCATCTCGGCAATAGCGATGTTGACGAGCAGGTTTGGATCGCCTGGATTGAGCGCGCTCGCTCGCCGGAAAGCCTCTGCTGCAGGTCGATACTGAGCTTGCTCCAGCAACCCGATCCCGTAATTGTTCCAACGCTTCCATTGCGATTGCCGATTGCCGGTTGCCGATTGCCGATTGCCGATTGCCGGTTTATGCATGCCGACCATCAGCTTCGTTTCAGCTTCGGCCATGCGGACAATCGGTTGCACTAACTGCCGCTTCTGTCGTGTCAGGACATAATTCGCATACTCTTGATTCACACGGCGATAATTGACACGCGCGCGCAGCGTGATTGCTGAATTGACCGGCAAGTTCCCGAGTTTCACAGTGCTTCCCTGTCGCACTGTCAGTCCCTCACCTTCAGGCACACGAAAACGGAATCGCGCTACATCTGAGCGTCCGGGTAGGATCGTGTTGTCGTAAGCTTTGATATTGGTCAGCCAGATTTGATGGCGCGTAATCGGACGTGCCTGCTCATCGAGGATGATCTGCTTGTAGACGTGCGCGCTCTCATCGAGCATCCCATTCGGCTTGATAGAGCCGCTGTGATAGACCGTCTTACCGCTTGCATCAACCGCCTCGAACTCAACCCAGGCCTCGTAGAGGTCGTGCACTTCCGGAGGGAAGGAGTGAGCCGCGTTGCGGTTGGAGACGACGACCTCGATTGTCACCGCTTCGCCGGGCAACGGCGTAAAACAGTCATCGCCGCTCGCGTTCAAGGGCGCGATCAATTCACCGGTCGCATCACGCTTGAGAGCGAAGATGTCTACATCAACTACATTGGTCTGCAGGAAACTCCGGGTCAGCTCGACCTGATCCTTCTGCCCGTAGAAGAGCGGCGCTGCAGTGTTGGCTCCAAGCCAGCGATGCGATGCAATCTTGCCCTGCTTCGCAGCGCGATCATTCGCGCTTGCCACTTTCGGCATATGGCAAGCGCGACAGTCTGTGCGTTTATCCCGCTGATAGAATGGTAGAACGGATTCGTGCGATGCTCCCGATTGCTGCCACTCGTCGTAAGCTGAAAAACCGCGAATGTTTTTGTAACCGTTCAGAGAAGGCGGCGCGTCAACCTTGTGGCAGGTCGCGCAAAATTCAGGTGATTTCAACAGAGGGCGCATCACGGCACGTTTATGACCGGGGACGTCAGCCAGGATTTGTTCATCTGAAAAATCTCCGTAGATCGGCGTACCATCTTCGCGAGCAAGCAGTGCGGGCCTGCGAATCGTGAAGCTGCCCGTGCCATCGAGACGGGCTTCAGTGATTGAGTGACAGACCGAACAGGTCACTCCTTCGTGATCAAACGAAGTGAACGGCGCTTCTTTCTTTCCCGATTCTTTCGTCAACGCCCCTGAGAAGAGCGCAACCGGTGTGTGGCACGATTCGCAGTGACGCGTGAATTCGATCCCGCGCGTACGCAGGAGGATATCCGCGCTCTCGCGATAGAAAGGCTCGCGCGCTGCATTGCGATGCAGTGACTCCGACCAGGATTTGTGTGTATCCTGATGGCAGGAAGCGCAGCGAGACGCCGGGAAGAAATGCTCAACAGGGATCAGCTTGCCATCTTCGGTGCGGGCATTCGAAGGGCTGAATGGCTCGGTAGGAATCGGAGGTATCTGGCCGCGTCTCTCTGTTTCACGCCTTGCTGATACCTGACCGGCCACCAGCGTCAGGCCCAAACAGGCACTCAGTAACACCAGTGCCAACTTGATGGCTCGATGACGCGTTGAACCGAGAAACAGAGCAGTAAAACTGCTAGAGACAGACCGCAATACGTTATATGCAGATACGGCGGCAACACGAAGTGGCCGGATCATCATAAAGATGAACTCCCGATTGAAAACTGCCGCCGTTGTTGGTAGGATACATTTTACCAAGCAATGTAACCTGAGACGCCATAAGCGGCTTTGGTTTTGTTGTTACTAAGTCCCCGTTAACACTGGCAGGTGGTAACGGGGATTTAGTTTTCTATAGACACTCTTCACCAAAGGCAGAAGCATCATTTAAGCGGCACACAGCTGAATACTTCTACTCACCTGGACGCACTCTACCTGACATTCTGCACAGATAAATTGCACATTTGTTGCAGGAATTAATTGCCTTTGGATTCAATTGATTTTAAATAAAAGAACCTCGGACCTGTGTGAGATATTGCAGCTTCGGTGATGCTGAGTTATTTCTCTATCACCAAAAGCGGGCGGACTCTACACAACAGCAGATGAAGTTGTCAAGTGGAAATTTTTACATGCTTAAATACGAGCTTATATTCAACTTGACGTAAAGCCTCAGAAAGAACGAGTACAATTGAGATTGCAAGGTTGTGCAAAGGTATGCGCTGGTAACGATGAATTTCACCGCGAAGAAACGAAGGGCACCAAGCAATAACTATCTGCTGATGTCCCAGTAACCTGTAGAGCTGATGTCGGGACACTTTTACAAAACCAGCCTCATTTACGGGAATGAAATTGGAATACAAAAGGCAAAGAGAGCAAAAAAGACAAAAATTCTGCCCTTTTGCCTTTTTTGCGCTTTTTGCCCTTTTTGTATTCCACCTTGCCTTAGGTTTTGAAACCTGACTTTGAAAACGTGTCCCGACATCACGACATTTATGACTCCTCTTCAATGACTATTTGAACCCGACTTGGACCACGTTCGCGGCTTTTCCATCCACAGTCAGATTGATATCCAAATCCCCGCGCCCCGCCAGACTGCGCGGTAGTGGGATATTGATTTGATCCAGACCGACGAAGAAACCTTGCGGGCCGGCGAATTGCACTTCCATATCCACACCGCCAATCTTCACTAAAACTGCTGAGAGGTTGCTGCGGAATCTTATGCCGCAACCGTACAGAATCAGGAAAACCTGCTCTCCTTCCGGTCCGAGGTCCAACGGCAGGGTAACAAACTTATTTTGCACGGGGTCGAACTGCGCGACTGCCTCGCTGATTTGGGTGCCATCGGCCTTCATTCTCACGGCCGTCGCCGCAGCCACACCTAGCCCATCGGAATTAGCGGAGAATAAACCCGGAGCAACAGACGAGATCAATGGCGTCCCGGTCGAAACTTTACCATCGCCGCTCGTGATCGTCACCA
>JAKEHZ010000324.1 GCA_022614735.1 Acidobacteriota bacterium
ATCGCCTCTGTCGCCCTAAAAGAGCCGCGCCCCGATCATTTCCTCATGATGAAGATTAGTGGAAAGAGATCAAGGATGTAACTCTGCTGTCATTCTGCTATCATTCTGCTATCATTCTGCTGCTGAGAGGGTAGTCACCAATGCCTGATGTACTAGTGAGAGACGTTGAACCCGGCGTGCTCGATGCGCTCAAAAACCGTGCGGCGCTCAATGGACGATCTCTACAAGCAGAGTTGAAAACCATCCTCGAGCAGGCTGCACAGGTGACAATGACTGATTCTCGTAAGGTGGCGGCGCGCATTCGCCGTTCGTTAAATAAAACAGCTCAATCCGACAGTGCTGCCTTGCTTGCTGAGGATCGCGAGCGATGATTCGTTATGTCATAGATGCCGGCGTCGCCGTCAAATGTTACGTTCCGGAGATTCACACACTATCTGCTGAAAAACTGCTCGACGAGAACCACGAACTGCACGCGCCGGATTTAATCCTGCCTGAGTTCAGCAACATCATCTGGAGAAAGATCCGTCGTAGTGAACTTAGCGTCGCCAAAGGTCGACAGATCATAGAAACATTCCTGCGAGTGCCATTGCAGAGACATCCCGCTGATCGGTTGGTTGAGCCGGCATTCGTGATCGCAGACAGAACTGCGCAGACCATCTACGACAGCATCTACCTGGTTCTTGCTATAGCCCTCAACTGCAAGATGGTGACCGCAGACGAGAAGTTTTACGAGACGATCAGTCAGACGCCCTTCAGCACTCACATCTTATGGGTTCAAGACTTGCCGTAGCAGTACGGGGAGCGTCAGCGAGCGAGAGTCTCGGCATGAGACCGTTTTATCAAAGCTCAGGTCGCTGACGCTCCCCGTACTGCACTCCCGGCTGAGTAGTTACTAAATATCCTTAGAAAGACATTTTGCGTTATACTAGTTTTTTAGAGAAGGTCGGCTTAACGAATGCCTTATGCATAATATTTCAGAGAACGGTAAGCACTAAGATCATGCCGTATTACGACGAAGAATTTGATGTGATCGTTATTGGCGCCGGCCATGCCGGATGCGAAGCCGCCAATGGCGCGGCACAACTTGGCGCAAAGACAGCGGTTGTCACATTCAACCTGGATTTGATCGCACAGATGTCATGCAATCCTGCTATCGGTGGCATTGCCAAAGGCCATCTGGTGCGCGAGATTGATGCGCTGGGAGGATTGATGGGGCGCGTGATTGATCAAACTGGGATTCAGTTTCGCATGCTAAATCGCAGCCGTGGCCCCGCAGTACAGGCGCCACGTGCTCAGGCAGACCGCGCTCTCTATCGACAGCAGATGCGACGGGAGCTGGAAGCAATCCCAAACCTCTTTTTGCGCCAGGGTGAAGTGATTCAGATCCTGACTGAAGACGGCAAAGTCAGTGGTGTTGAATTGATGGATGGTCGTCTGCTGCGCGCTCAGGCTGTTGTTGTTACGACCGGAACCTTTTTGAACGGACTCATTCACATTGGCGAGAAGCGCTACTCTGCCGGACGTTCCGGAGAGCTTCCTTCGATCAAGCTCGCCGAAAATCTACGCTCTCATGGTTTCAGAATCGCCCGACTTAAGACTGGCACACCTCCACGACTCGACAGCAGATCGATCGATTTCAGGCAATTTGAAGAACAGCCGGGGGACGAGACCCCAACACCTTTTTCATTCGCAACCAGAGCGATCACACAGAAACAGATTTCATGCTACATCAGCTATACATCACCAAAGGTTCATCAAACGATTCGTGAAAACATCAACCGCTCCCCGCTCTACAGTGGTCAGATTGTCGCCGTAGGTCCGCGCTATTGCCCCTCAATCGAGGACAAAATAGTCAAGTTCCCCGACAAGGAACGTCATCAGCTGTTCCTCGAACCCGAAGGCTACCACACTTATGAAACATATTTGAATGGGTTCTCTACGAGTCTGCCGGCCGATCTACAGCGTGAATTGGTGAGGCAGATTCCCGGGCTCGAAACCGCAGTCATGCTCCGTCCCGGATACGCGATTGAGTACGACATGATCGATCCGACGGAACTCTGGCCTTCACTGGAGACGAAGCGCATTCGTGGTCTCTTCAATGCCGGTCAGATCAACGGAACAACCGGATATGAAGAGGCGGGCGCACAGGGGATTATTGCCGGGATCAACGCCGCACGCTACGTACACGGAGAAGACCCTATCTCGATTAAACGCGACGAGGCCTATATTGGTATTTTGATTGATGACCTTGTGACACAGGGTGTGGACGAGCCGTATCGAATGTTCACTTCACGCGCGGAGCAGCGGCTCAAACTGAGAATTGACAATGCGGATGAGCGACTGAGCGAACTGGGTTTCAGCCTCGGTATGCTTCCTGAAGCTCGTCACGAAGATTTTGTTGCCAGGAAGAACCGCAAGAATGAGCTTAGGGATTATCTGAACCGAACGACCATCTCCGCTCATAGTGATGGTTACCAACGGTTTTCCAGTGCCACAGGGGTCAATCTAACAGAACCAGTCAACCTGGGCCAGTTGGCCAAACGTCCCGAGATTGTCGCCGAGCATCTCACTCACTTACTGCCGCATGAGTTGCGCCAACGATGCTCTCTGGAAGATATCACCACAGTGGTGACGGATTTCAAATATCAGGGCTATCTCACCGCTCAGGAAAATATGGCAGCGCGCCTGGCCAAGGCTGCCAACCGCAGGATCCCCTTGAATATAGAGTATTCGCAACTGCCCGGGCTGTCCCGCGAAATGGCGGAGAGGCTGAGCCGCGTCCGCCCGCAAACATTGGGTCAGGCAATGAGAATACCCGGTATCACCCCCGCGGCTATCTCCCTGCTGACTATTCACGTTGAGCTGATATCACGACAGCAATACCAGTGAGAACTCCAAATAGAGCACAGTTAGAGGAAATCCTCAGGAAGACTGAGAGGGCCGGAGGAAATTACTTTTCAGAGGCTGAGATTCAACAGTTATCAATCTACTACGCTCTGGTCCTCAAGTGGAACAAACGCCTTCACCTGACCACAATAACTCAGCCGGCGGAATTTGCTGCGCGCCATATCTGCGAAGCGGATTTCTCCACAGTGCGTCTATTGAATTCAATAAGCGAAGTCTGGGATCTGGGAACAGGTTTGGGAGTTCCCGGGATACCCATTGCTCTCTTCCGGCCGGATATCTCGGTCATCCTCGTCGATTCCAATAGAGCTAAAGCGATCTTTCTTGAGGAGGCTATCTCGGAGTTGCAACTGGCAAATGCAAATGTACTCTGCCGAAAGGTAGAATCGCTGGATGAGATTCCGGAGAATGCCTGCCTGATGGTTCGCGCTTTGGAGAAGATGGAACGATTGATACCGGAAATTTTGAGAATAGGATCGAAATGTTCCCAGATGCTGATCTTTGGAACCCACCAGACTGAGTCTGTTATTACTCGACATCTGATGGGAGGAATTGAGATGAATAATTACCTTATTACCGGGTCTGAGCGAAGATTGCTCATTGAATTAATTCGTTCCACGTGAAACCCATGGGATGTCTTCGTTCCACGTGAAACGGCCTTTGAGGAGAGAAAAAGATGCTAGATGCTAGATGCTAGGACGCTCACCTAGCATCTAGCATCTAGCATCTAGCATCTAGCATCTTTTCTCCTCTTAACTTCACTCGGGACATTTTGCAGAGCGCAACTTTCGCTCCCCTTCCGACCTGTGATAATGTTTATTGCTCAATTTTTTTCGCGGATGCGCGCCTCAGGCTGATAGACATGGGAAAAATCATTGCAATCTCAAACCAGAAGGGCGGGGTCGGAAAAACGACGACCGCGATAAACCTGGCTGCCTCATTTGCTGTTGCGGAGGTCTCTACGTTGTTGGTAGATATGGATCCGCAAGCCAACGCTACCAGTGGAGTGGGGATCAAGAAGGGTTCTTTCAGGCGAAGTGTTTACCACTCGATGATCATGCAGGAGCCGATCAGCAATATCCTGCTTGGTACGGAGCTGGAATTTCTGAAATTGGCTCCCTCGGATCGCAACCTTTCGGGTGCTGAAGTCGAATTGATCGACGTTGAGAAGAGGGAGTTCTACCTGCGTAATGTCCTGCTCGGTGAGAGAGATAATTTTGAATATCTGCTTATTGACTGCCCGCCGAGTCTGGGTTTACTGACATTGAATGCTCTTGCGGCAGCTGATTCGATTATCGTCCCGATCCAATGTGAATATTTCGCGCTCGAGGGAGTGACGGATTTATGGGACACCCTGGTACGCATTCGCCGCAGCCTTAACCCCAGTCTTGCTGTCGAGGGATTTCTGTTGACGATGTATGATGATCGGCTCAATCTCTCAAATCAGGTGATGTCGGATCTGCGAGATTTTCTGGGAGCTCAAGTATTCAATACAGTCATACCGCGCAACATCAGATTGGCCGAAGCACCGAGTCACGGAAAGCCTATCATTCTTTATGACATCAAGTCGCGAGGGGCTGAGAGTTATATGAACCTGGCAAAAGAGGTAATGGAAAATGGCAAGAAAGGCGCTCGGGCGGGGTCTTAGCGCCCTGCTATCAGATTCACTGGCGCAGGGCGATGATCTGCTCGAAGTAGATATTGATCTAATTGAACCGAACCCGGATCAGCCGCGACTGGGGTTCGATGCAAAAAAGCTTGAAGAACTCGCTCAGTCAATCCGGTCGAATGGATTGGTACAACCGATATTATTGAGACGTGTATCTGATGGTCGCTATCAAATCGTTGCTGGCGAGCGGCGTTGGCGCGCAGCGCAGCAGGCAGGACTGCACAGAATCAATGCTGTCGTTCGGGAGATACCTGATTCTAAACTGCTGGAGCTTGCGCTGATCGAAAATATCCAGCGTGAGGAGCTCAATCCGATTGAAGAGGCGCAGGCCTATCAGAGGTTAATACGCGATTTTAAATTGTCGCAGGACGATATGGCGCAACGAGTCGGGAAAGATCGCTCGTCTATTGCTAACTACTTGAGACTATTGAAGTTACCGGCTCAGATTCAAAAAATGCTGGAGGATGGGTCACTCTCAATGGGACATGCACGCGCTCTGCTGGGTCTCGACTCAGAGCAGCTTCAGATGAAGATGGCAAATGACATTGTGAGCGGCAAAATATCGGTGCGAGAGACAGAGCGGGCAGTTAAAAGAGCATCATCAGGATCCAGAAAGAGGGAGAACTCGACAGCGCTACGGAATGATGCTAACATCCGCGCGGCTGAGTTGAAGATGAAGAGATTTCTTGGGACTCAAGTCAAAATTCAACTTGGTCAAACTGGAGGCAGGATTGAGATTGAATTCAGTTCCTTAAGCGAACTCGATCGGATTTTCTCAATCATTATGCGGAAGTCAGACACATAATCCTCCCCCCGGAAGCTATCTGAGTTTCCACACAATCACAATCTGTCATAAATAATTGCCCTAATCCAGATTCGCAAGTTTTAAAATAAATACTTAAGACCTAGGAGGCGTTTCCTTATGAAGTTTGGCAGCAGCAAATCTTCCTTTGTTGGCGGTAGCGGTATTGATGCACCGACTGATCTACGAAGTTTTTTGGGCGAAGGCACCGATATCAACGGTGAAGTTAAGTTTACCGAAATAATGCGGGTAGATGCCAGTATCTCGGGGACTATCACATCAGATTCAGGAAGTTTGCTTGTGATGGAGAGAGGTCGAATCAAGGCTACTATCCAGGCTGGATCCGTCGAAGTGAGTGGAATCGTTGAAGGCACGATTACAGCGAAGACGGCCGTGAAGATCCACTCTACCGGACGCGTTTATGGCGACATCTACACACCGGCACTGATTATCGAGCACGGCGCTGTTTTTGATGGTAAATGTCATATGCTCAATGGAAGGGATCAACCAAAGGCTTTTGGAAAGGTTGAGCAAAAGCATATTGAGCAGAAGGCAATTGCTGAGCCCACGACTCTGAAGACTGCTGATGCGATCTGAGGTTGTACTTTACCAGGCGGTCGGAATGGGATGGGGGAGATCAAAGGGTATGATTAGCTGCCGAAATGAGTTTCAAACATCTTGCTGGTCTGATGAATCTTCCCCATTCTTTATCAAGATTCAAAGGCCGAACAGAAACTGTAACCACCTCACTCTATTTATATCCCCACTACTTCTTCGTTCTGAGCTCTGATTCAAACCAGACGAGAGATACACCATAACGCGCACGGAGTGCCAAGCGCTACGATAGCCCTAAATCTCTGTTAATCCGATTCGCCTCGCTGCGCGCCTGTGCGATCACTGATTGCTCGTCAAGCGTCATCAATTGTCTTTCGCGCATGACAATCCGGCCATCGATAATAACCGTTTCGACATCGCTCGCTTCCGCTGCATAAACAATGGTTGAGACCAGATCGGGTTGAGGTGTCAGGTGCAACTGATTAAGGTTAAGCAATTGTATATCAGCTCGCTTGCCGATTTCGATGCTGCCGATTTGATCGGCCAATCCCAATGCGAAAGCGCCATAAATCGTCGCCATCCGCAGGGTAGTTAGAGCCGGCAATGTTTGCGAACCGCACAGGGCTTTTTGCATCAATGAGGCCGTCCGCATCTCGGTGAACATGTCCAGCCGGTTGTTGCATGGCGCCCCGTCGGCTCCGAGCGAAACTGAGATCCCACGGTCGAGCATTTCAGCTACACGCGCGAATCCGGAGGAGAGCTTGAGATTGGATGACGGGCAGTGCGCGACGTGAGTGCCTGTCCATCCCAGTATCTCCAGCTCATTTTCATCCAGCCAGATGCAATGGGCGAGTACCACATGAGGGGCGGCAAGACCGACATCCCGCAAATATTCTATATTCCGCTTCCCTGTTGCGCGTTCGACCATGGAGATTTCATCGCGATTTTCCGATGCGTGGGTGTGGACCATCACATTGTGTTCGCGCGAGAGTTGCGCAACCTGTTCCAGGAGTTCGCGTGTACAGCTCACTGCAAACCGTGGCGCAAAACAATAACGAATGCGCCCATCAGCTCGACCGTGCCATCGTTCGAGCAGCTCGAGCGATTCAGTAATCGAATCTTCACACACTTCGTTCAGGGAATCAGGGATATCCTCGCCCTGGTCCATCATGCATTTACCCACAGTAGCGCGAAAACCCGATTCATCAACTGCGCGAAAAACGGCATCGGTATGATTGACCGTTTCCATAGTCAACGCGCAGGTCGTCCCACCCCGGATCATTTCTGCAATGCCCAATCGAGCCGAAGCATAGAGAGATTCAGGGGTATGTTCAGCCTCCATCGGCCAGATGCGCTGTTTCAGCCAATCGATCAACGCCAGGTCATCTGCCGCCCCGCGGAACAGAGTCTGGCAAAGGTGTATGTGTGTTTGAATAAAGCCAGGCAGGAGGATGCGACCGCGACCATCGATCACTTCATCGAAAGAACTAACATCACGAGCAGTTATCGCATGTTCGATGGCCGCGATGCGCCCATTTTTAATGGCCACGCTGCCTTCGAGGACGCGGTTGTTCCGATCGAGCGTGATGATCGTCGCGTCTTTGATGAGCAAACTATTTAGCATAATTCCTTGATCAACCGGCTATCTCTCTTTTAACCTGCTCGGCGCATTTGCATCTCCCATCAACTTGTAGACCGGGTAAGTCTTCCCTTTTTCCAAGTAAGCGTCGAGAAAGTTCCAGTTCACGAATCCATCATCGCTTTCGGCTTCAAGCAGGTAAAAGATCAACGACACGAGCGGTTGAGAAGTTCTGACGAGAATCGAGCCGGCGGGAAACGAAATTTTCTCTCGCTGCGCATGCCCCTTGAGTTTGACTTCCGCATGGCCCTGGAAAGTGCGAGCGGCTCTGCGCACATCACTGATTACAAAACTCTCCACTTCGGCCGTGAGAGGCTCTGTCAACTCCTCGATAGCTATACCGTGCGCGATAAGCTTCGCGATAACGACCTTCATCCCGTCTTCGTTGCGGAAGAGATAAGCGCGAGGGACTGCGACACTCTTGATTGCCGCGAACAACCCATAATCGAGCATTGGCGTCGGCGTGAATTTGTTTTCGATCATCGCGGTCATCAGTTTGCCGGAGAGCGGGTTCTTCTGCTTCTCTACTTCCCCTACGAGGATCTCGACGGGTTTGTCCAGGGCTTTGATCTCAAACTCAACACCCTGTTGCGTGGGCTTTCCGCGATAGGCATCTTCATCAACTCGCTTTATCAGAGCTGTGATCTCATCAGCGTGAGAGGCGGAGTATTTGAAAATCTCCTCGACAAATGCGGCCGTTACTTCTATGCGACCTTTGAAATCGAGGTAACTGTAGGCTTCAGAGAGAATCGTCAGGCGATTTCTCAAACCGCAGTAGTTGTTGCCGAATCGAGGGTGGTGATCAAAAGTGCGCCAGATCCTTGTTTCCGGTTTATCAGAGGGTCGCGCCTGGCTACCTGACCGCTGCATTTCAAAAGTGGGGAGCTCGCGATTCATCCGCTCTTTCGTTGCGAAATTCCCGTAAAAGTATGCGCGAAACTTATGGGCCTTCAGCATTGTTTTCGTGATGGCAGGAAGCATTTTGTTGCGCTCGAAGGCAATCAGCCGCGCGTCGGCGTTCGGATTGAGCGTCGGAGCAAAGGTCAGGTGGTATCCGTGATACGAGCCATTGGTCGTATGCAGGTCGACAGTTAGGTGAGGATCCCAGCGGTTGAATAAGCGCACTAACGCATTGGCTTCAGGAGATTCCAATTTCATATAGTCACGGTTCAGATCGAGCTCTTTAGAATTCTCCCTCGTGCCGACGCCGCCGATCGGCCCGTTCTGCGCAGTGCGATTGTTCATGCTGATCTTTTCGTTACCGTCAGCGTTGTAGATCGGAGCGATCAGAATTACGAGTTTGTCGAGTAGCGCTCGCATATCGCCAATAGCGATTCGTCGCGATAAATGCAACATCGCCTCTTTGCCTTCGACTTCACCCGCATGAATATTGGCCATGATGAATACCACAGGCCTGCCTGAATCGCGCGCATCGCGTGGCTGCGCGATCGGTGGATCGGCAAAGATCAAGAGCGGCAGATCACGATCCTCTTCGGTTTTACCGAAAGACTCAACGCGCAATCTGTCTGTGCGTTTTTGAAGCTCGCGGATGAAGCGCATCACATCTTCATATCTGCTGGTCTCTTGATAGTTCGTCAGTTCCGCTCGTGATTTAGGTTGGTCGTCGGGTGTGCGTGGCATAATGGTAGAGAATGTTGAGTTGATGAACAGCAGGCTCAGCAAGGCAAACGCCGGCTTCATTTGAGGAATCTCCAGTACCTGTAATGATTTTACAAACTGCGAGTGCGGATTGTAGAGTATAGCCTTTAATAAGAAAAAGAAATTTTACGCAAAGGCGCAAAGGCGCAAAGAAAAATCAAATGACGAGGAGGAAACCTCTTTGCGCCTTTGCGCCTTTGCGTAAAATTTCTTTTTCTTATTAAAGGCTATAGCTGCCGGCAAAAAGCCATTTCATTGCGATTATCTTATAAAACCAGCACAGGATATAAACCACAATCAACATATAGATCATCCTGTCGAAGCTGCGCGCGTAAGTAATTTCCGACCAGGGAATGCGACGGCGGATGAAATAGATTGAGAGCGGAATGGCGATAGTCGTCAGGCAGAAAACGATCAGGCCGAAAGGTTGTGTGATGAGGGATAAGGAAAAGTCGAGTCTGGCAGCGTGCGCAAAACTGGTTGTCAAACCGCAGCTAGGGCACGGGATACCGGTGAGGTGAAGAAAGGGGCACGGAGGCAGCCCCAATTGTTCGTGTGTTCCGACTCCACGTGATGAGGGCTGTAGAATACGTGCAATGATGAGAGATGCTCCTGCGAGTAGGATCAATGTAAGATATCCGATTTGATCGTAGAGCGAATAGTCGCGCAGATCAGGCACGGCAAACCTATGGCATTCCTCAATGCGGGCCGGGTCCTCAGAAATTGTTTTATGAATCTCGGTCATGGAATTGAGGCGAATGCACGTCCAATGGCCACCAGGAAAAACCAGGCTATGCCGCCAAGACAGAAGAGGGCGGTAACTACGATTCCGAGATAGAAACCGAGCTTGGCAAATGCTTCCCCTGCTCTGGGAGCCTGCCCGTCGCGTATCGCATTCATTTCCATTTTGCCGAGAATGAGTCCTGGAATGCTCAAGAATGGTCCGCAGGTAAATGGAGATATGATACTCATGATCATTGAAGCTATTGCGCGCCCGCTGGCGCTGCCCTGTTGTGCAATCATTTGATTCGCATAGCTGCTCTGATACGGCTGATAGACCTGTGATTGCGAAGATGCGCCTCGGTATCCGGGATAGGGTTGATAAGGTTGATATGGCTGTTGAGGGTTCTGCTGCTGGCTCGAGCTCGGCGTCGCGTGAGGAGACGGGTTTTGACCTGAGCCAGGCAAGCTTCGTGTGCGTGGATCTTCTCCTGGTCTGACGAGCGGAGCCGAACAGTTGGTGCAAAACATCACCTGTTCGGAGTTGGCTGTGCCGCATTGAGTGCAAAACATCAAAGGCGCCCTCCCGAGATTCAGTTTGTGTCGCGTGACGTTGATGTAGACGCAGGTTCCCGCAGCTTGGTTGTTGTTGGTTCCGTTACGCTGAAATCTGCGACTGGGGTTTGAGGAGCTTCTGACAAGCGCTGGACGGGCGCTGTCTCAGACACTGAAGAAAACAGAGGTTGCATTTTGTCTCGTTCCCGTTCTTGTTTCAATTCGACCAGGCGTTTGCTGATGACCAGGCCATTGAAAGTGATTCCGATTCCGATCAGGAATGGAATGACACCGACATATGGAATGGCACGAAGAATGATAATGTCGGGATCGTGAGATGCGGAGACGATGGCATCGCAGAGAAAGTAAAGGAATATCATCAGACCGAGTCCGACGCAGCTGGTTATCACACCGCCCTTGATTTCACTGAGACGCTTCTCTTCAGGGGGCTTTTTTCTACTTTCGATTGCTTGCCTAATAAATTCGATTTGTCCTCGCCACCAATCATTCGCTTCTCCGCCGTGCGTCTTATCTTTGATCATCGCGTGCAACACGTCACTAAAGTTGACGCCACACTTGGTGCAATACTTTGTTTGATCGTTAGCTTCTGAACCACAGGAAGGACAAAACATGGCACTTCTCTCCTCTATCTTTGGATTTCACGCGCTGGCACATTGCGCGGAAGATGTTGAGTCTCGTCCTCAGTCACGCTCTGCGCCGGATCCTGGGGCATGTCGAGCTCGTTGGTGCGAGGTGTTACGGTGTCAATAACCGGGACAGCAGAAAAGACCGGGTGAGGAGGCGCTGCCTGTAAATGGGGTTGAAAAGCATCCGATTGCACCTGCGGTGCTGATGTTAGTGTCGGATGTGAAGGCATTGTGCTCTTCTGACGGTAACTGATGATCTTGGAGATACCGGTCGCCAGAATGATGAAACTGATGAAGGTCCAAAATCCGAAGAATGAGCCGCGTCGAAAGGCGCCGGTGAAAATGAAATTGAGTAATTTGAATGCCAGAAATCCGCCGCCGATAATGGCAAATGTTATGCCCTTTTCCAGCTCGCGCTTATAATCAATTGCGAGCGGATGAGGTGCTGGAGGTGCCTGTTGCGATTGAGGATGCCCTCCTGTAAGAGCCTGCGAAACAATCTGAAGGTTTGTGCCACAAATGGTGCAGAACTTTCTTCCTTCACTTTGATTCGATCCGCATTTCGGACAGAACATCATCTCTCCTCGAGTACGAAGATCTGGTTTCAGCGAAAAATCCCGAAAAATATTCTACGCCAATTTTCAACTGCTCACTATAGCACGCCAGCGATTGATGATTGGAATAAGAGAAGACGGAACAAACGAAAAACAGTTTTCAGTTTTCAGTTTTCAGCTGGGGCGAGATATCGCTGAAAACTGAAAACTGTTTTTCGTTTGTTCCGTCTTCCTACCTACCCACGTCTTAAAGCATTGATCAGTCTTCTGACTCCCCCCTGGAACAATGACATCGTCGCCATATAACCATAACCAACCAGGAAGATCATCAGGAACGGAATTGTCGCATAGATCTGGCTGCGAATCGCGTAATAAACCGCGAAGACGAAGTAGAGAGCAAAAGAGAGCTCAATCAGTGGCAGCCAGCCTTTCTTGCGATGATATTTCATCGCGGCTTGCAGCCAGTTGTCCTTGCTGCTCTCAACTTTGTACTTCGGTGTGCGGACGAAGCTCGATTTAATACCGAGCAGAGCTTCGAGCACAGCACGCGTATTAGAGAAGACGAGGCCAATACCAACGGCCATTGCCAGCGGAATCAGCCACATTCGGCGTTTCTCATGAGGATAGCGATAATAGATGGTCGTGCCGTAGAAGCTGACAACTGAGAGGGTAGCAAACAGCATGAGAGGAACATCAAGCAGCAACATTTGGAACATCCCCTGATTGAAGCGCACAATGAGCACAGGAATGTGCAACAGGCTCAGCACGATCATGAGCATCGCCGCGCAATTACCAAAGAGCCGGAAGAATAATTCGAGCTTCTGGTGCAAGGTGAGCTTCGGATGCTTCCAGATGCGCGGCATGAGCTTGAGACCGACCTGCACGAGTCCCTTTGCCCAGCGACGCTGCTGAGCTTTGAAGGCATTCATCTCGACCGGCAACTCTGCCGGAACATCTTCGTCAAGCAGGTAAACAAACTTCCAGCCCATCAGCTGGGCGCGGAAGCTCAGGTCGGTATCTTCAGTGAGTGTATCGTGCTGCCAGCCGCCGCTCCATTCAATCGCTTCGCGCCGCCACATTCCGGCAGTGCCGTTGAAATTGAAGAAGCCGCCAGTGCGGTTGCGCGAGGTCTGTTCGATGACAAAATGGCCATCGAGCAAGAGCTCCTGGATGCGCGTCAGTAGCGAATAGTTGGCGTTGATGTGACCCCAGCGCATTTGCACTATTCCAATGTGCTCATCGGTGAAGAAGTCGATCATCTTATGCAAACAATCCGGTTTTGGAGTGAAGTCAGCGTCGAAGATCGCTATCAAACGACCCTTCGCCAGTTTCAACCCATTTTCCAGCGCTCCGGCCTTGAACCCGGTCCGGTCGGCGCGATGGATGTAATGAATATCGAACCCCTGCTGCTTGTACTTCTCAACTTCGGCCGCAGCTATCAAGACTGTTTCGTCGGTCGAATCGTCGAGCACCTGAATTTCGAGCAGGTGGCGCGGGTAGTCGATTTTCGTCACCGATTCCAGCAATCGGTCGACAACGTAGAGCTCGTTGAAGAGCGGGAGTTGAATTGTGATAGAAGGAAGCTCATCCTCGGCGAAATAGCGTTTCGGCTGGGGTTTTATGTTTCGATAACGCCAGAACTGATAGACCATCCGGACACGATAAACCCCCAAGAGTGCGAGCAGCGTGAGGATGGTGAAGTAGAGGATGATGATCGTCCAATCGAAGGCGTCGAGCGAGTAGAGATAACTGATGTTATCGCGACCGTGCCGCAAAATAGGGTCGAGCGCAATCTGCATTTGTTCTCGAATTTGTTCTCGATCCGGCGCCTGTTGAAAAAGAGCGAGGGCAATGTTCATAGATTATTTCGATATGTCAGTTCACGATTAATTCATCAAGGATGTCATTAAGGGGGATGAATTGATAATCGCACATGGTAGCGTTTTATAGCGTTCTGTCAACTTCCCTACCTCGGAATAAAAATCGGAAAAATTTTCTGAAAAAGGTATTCTTTGATTTCGCGATCAAGCCGCCTGGTGTCCTGACTGGAGTCTTTCTCTGTCGATATTGCGTGCGTGTTGTACGCGATGATGTAAGCTGATCGAGTATCAGGTCTGATGTAGAAATGTGAGAGGAATCCGTTCTGGCTGCCGCTGTGACCTATGACTTTCATCCCGAAATTCTCCTCAATGAAAATGGTCATCCCGATCGAGTCTTTGCGATTTTGCCCTTCCTGCGCCGGGATTGAGCCGGGTTCAATGGTGAGCTGTGGTTGGAACATCTCAAGAACCGAGGAACGTTTGAGTATCTGATCGAGGAATATCTGCCTCTTCGGATCGCCCGTAAGGAAGTTGATGTATTTAACCATATCAGGCAGAGGGGCGTTCAGACCGCCATTTGAGACTGTGATACCAGTGTCGACATCGAAGCGCGCGGGCGTGAGTTTGCCTTCTTTCAAATAATAACTATGCGATCGATTTCGAAGCAGATGATTTGGGGTAGTATCGAAATAACTGCGATACATCTCAAGCGGTTTGAATATGTTTTTATCGATGTAGACCTCGTAATCATCGTTTGTCAGTAGTTCGATCACACGGCCAAGGAAGATGATACCGGGATTCGAGTAGCTGAATTTACTGCCTGGTTTAAAGAGAATTTCGGTGTATGGCATCATCGCCACGAGTTGTGACCAATGCTTCGGTTCGTGTGGCTGCCAGTCTTTGTCACCGCCCCATGGCCAGGTAGCGCTTCGGAACCCGGCGCTGTGAGTCATCAGATGCTTGATTGTGATTTCGTTCATAGCGCCGAACGGATTATGAACGTCTCTGAGCTCAGGCAGGTATTTGGTGATCGGGTCTTCGAGTTTGAGCAGGCCGCGATCGCGCAATTGCATAATCGCGATACCGGTGAAAGTCTTGGTGATCGAAGCCCAGTGATAGATGGTGCTTTCATCGACCGGTTGCTGCTTCTCCCGGTTAGCCATTCCGAAAAATTCCTGTGCTATGACCTGATTGTCCTGAATCAACATGAAGCTGCTGCCGACGATACCATTCTTGCGCATCGCCTCATCATAATAAGTTTTGAACTCGCGCCGCGCCTGCGCGAAGTTCCTGGGCACTTGACTCTGGACGAGTTTCGATGTCATAAACAGAATAATAAACAACGATGATGCGACAACGCGCACGATTGCAGTCGGCGACTTATTCATCTCGGCTACCTCTTATTATTTTGGCTCGAAGTGGATTGTTTCATTTCCGTTCTCAGTGGATTGCTTTAAAACGGGCGCTATTTTCCCATCCGCGAGCCTGCCTGACAACTGCAATTGGAAGGCGCTGGCGAGTATTATGTAAATCCTTCAGCTATCGGCTAAGGGCTGATATCTGAAGGCTGAGGGCTTTCTTCAGAGGAGTCGTTCATGTCGTTCATGACGAGGCTCGGAAACAATGAAAATTTAGACGGGATTTACAGGATTTATCAGGCTTTAACCCAATTCACAAAATCCTGATAAATCCTGTAAATCCTGTCTATTTTCCGAGGAGATGATTATGCGCGCTAACCAAACTATACAAATCCCTTCACTGATAACACGACGCGAAATGCTGCAACTGAGTTGTACGGGGGGAGTAGCTTATATGCTCGGTAATAGTTCGCCGGAAAATCCGCTGGCTCTTTCAGAGCGTCTGGTTGCGGCCAGAGACGCGGTTGATCATCTGGTGCTTGGGGTCGCGGATTTAGACCAGGGAATGGCGTTGGTCGAGAAGGCAACCGGCGTCAAAGCTGTGATTGGCGGCGTCCACCCGGGCGCTGGGACCCGAAACGCCTTGTTATCGTTAGACCGCAAACAATATCTTGAGATAATTGCGCCCGACCCGGCACAGAGTCAGACCGTGGGCCGGTTTGGTGATCTCAAGCAATTGACTTCTCCCCGTCTGTTGGCGTGGGCCGCCGTGACCAAAGAGATCAATACAGTTGCAGAAAGGGCTCGCGCTTCGGGCTACGAGATTGATGGTCCGCGAGATGGTTCACGCGCGCGACCTGACGGGAAGCTCCTGAAATGGAGATCGATGAGCGTCAAAAACGAGCTCAGTGGTGTGATCCCCTTCTTCATCGAATGGGGCGATGGCACGGTGCATCCATCAGAAGACTCAACCAAAGGCTGCCGACTCGATGCGCTCGAAATGGAGCATCCCGAACCGGATAAAGTGAGAGAGTTGCTTAAGAGACTTGGGATTGAAGCCAGAGTGAGCCGCGGCAACAGTGCGCAACTGAGGGCCGTGCTTGCAACTCCGAAAGGTAGAGTGGTAATTGATCAACGTATAACCGTCGTCTCCGCGAAAATCCGTGGTTAATTTCTCCTCTGAAAAAGATCAACCGCCAAGACGCCAAGAGCGCCAAGGTCTTGCCGCCTTCTTGCCGCCTTCTTGGCGTCTTGGCGGTTGATCTTTTTCAGAGTTTCAGGGCGTCGTCCATTAAGACATGAACGACTCCTTAGATATTCAAAATGACCATGCAAAAAAACTCACGTCGCGATTTTCTGCAAGCGAGCCTTGCCGCCGCAGGCTCATTGGCTTTGACTGGTGCAAACGATAATTCCTCCGCATTCGCGCAGAAGACCTCGAATCCCGCGATCGGCGGAGGTAGGTTCAAACTTGGCACTGTGACCTACAATCTCGCCAAAGACTGGGACATCCCGACGATTATCAAAAACTGCGAGATGACCGGCTTCGAGGCCGTAGAATTGCGCACGACGCATAAACACGGTGTCGAGCCGGCACTGAGCAAAGAACAACGAATCGCAGTAAGAAAGCAGTTTGAGGGCACGAAGGTTCGTTTGCTCAGCCTGGGCACGGTCTGCGAGTTCCATTCGCCCGATCAATCGACTGTGCGCAATAACGTTGACGACTGCAAGCGCTTCATAGAACTCGCGCGCGACATCGGCGCAATCGGCGTCAAAGTCCGACCGAATGGGATTCCTAAAGAGGTTCCCGAAGCGAAGACTATCGCTCAAATCGGCACAGCGCTGCGCGAATGCGGAGAGACGGCGAAGAACTTCGGCGTGGAGGTCTGGGTAGAGGTCCATGGGCGCGATTCGAGCAAGCCTGCGCGAATGGCGAAGATGATGGAAGCTGCGAATCATTCGCACGTCGGCATCTGCTGGAACTCGAATCAAGAAGACGTAACGAACGGTTCAGTCAGAGAGAGCTTCGCGTTGCTCAAACCGTGGCTACTCAGTGTGCACATCAACGAGCTGTGGAAACCGGAATACCCGTGGCGCGAGCTTTTCAGCTTGCTGAAGACTGCCGGGTACAATCGGTATACTCTGGCCGAGATTCCGGAGAACACAGATTCGATCAGGTTGATGAGATATTACCGCGCATTGTGGTTGGAGCTATGTCGGAGACGATGAGCAGATTTACGAGTGCGGCCTCTGAACTTGCGGAACAAGGTTGGACTATTATCAACGACTTTCTGTCGAGCCAGGCTGTTTTTGCGCTCTTCAATGAAGCTCAGCAGCTTTGGGATACCGGGCATTATAAAAATGCAGGTATCGGGCGTGGTTCGGAATACACAGTTAGAGAAGATGTTCGTAACGATCATATATTTTGGCTGAACGAGCAGACGCCGACGGACGCCCAGGTGCGCTACTGGGAGGTCATTGAACAGTTGCAGCTTGAATTGAATCGAGAACTCTTCCTGAGTCTCGATTCATTTGAGGCCCACTACGCAGTTTATCCTCCCGGCGCTTTTTACCTGAAGCACACCGACCGTTTCACAGACTCCGACGAGCGTCTGATCTCCAGCACTCTTTATCTGAATCCCGATTGGGATATCAAATACGGAGGGCAATTGCGGCTTTATACGGCGGAGGAGTGTGTTGATGTGTTGCCAATGGCCGGGACCTGCGTGCTGTTCCGAAGCGATATTTTCTTTCACGAAGTACGACCGGCGACGCAGCTGAGATTCAGTTTGACGGGATGGTTCAGAAGGCGATCATTGCGGGTTATCTAAACAAGTCTCTCTCCTTCGCCCTCACCAATTCCTTCGCGCTACCTTCTCCGTGATCAAAGTAAAAGCCGCGCACGACAACGACCGGGATACGCGAGGTCTTCTTCATCAGCAATCCTGTAGCAGCTGCTATTT
Organism: Acidobacteriota bacterium; assembly: GCA_022614735.1. Lineage (GTDB taxonomy): Bacteria > Acidobacteriota > Blastocatellia > RBC074 > RBC074 > JAKEHZ01. Next base: position 17,846 of record JAKEHZ010000324.1, read on the forward strand.
CATCGGCCACAGCCAACACTGTTGCCGATAGTTCTTTTCCATGGTCATCCATTTTGCCACGGAAATCCTTCAATGGTTTCATCCCGGCAACTCCGATGGCCACATTTACCAGCCCTTCGCGCCAGGGACGGCCAAAAGTATCAGTGATGATCACGGCGACATTGACCTTGAGCAGTTCAGCCAGACGCGTCTTCAAGAGCAAAGCCGAATCATCCGGCGCAAAAGGCAGGAGTGAAACCCAATTCTCGCCGATGACATTTGACCGGTCGACACCCGCATTGGCGCAGATAAGGCCGTGCCTGGTTTCGGCAATCAGGACCTGTCCATCCATCCGCACAATGTTTGTTGATTCGCTCAAGATGACTTCGATCAGACGCGGATCGCGGTTTTGACCCCTGGCGATCTCATGGGCGAATTCCGAAGGAGCGATGGATTCAAGATTGACCAATCTACCTTCGGCTTTTGAAATTATCTTCTGCGCGACGACGACAATATCGCCATCGGTTAATTTGAACTTCATGCCTCCAGCCGCGCGCGAGATCATTACACCGATGTCGTCGCCGGGTCTGACCTCAGGAATACCGCGGATTGCAGTTAATCGGATGCTGGAACTCAAGCCTCTATTTCTCCCTGAAAGAATGATGGTGGGCGGCGTATGCTACTGCCTCATGCTCTCGTTGACAAGGAGAGCTTGCGAAATATTTAAAGCGGTGAATAAAATCAGCTGCCGTTTGTTATTTCGTCAATCGATCAAAACCAGCTTTCAGGAGGCGTTATGTACGAAGGACGATCATTCATCCGTCTTATGGTTGTTGTCTCGCTGCTGGGGCTCTCAGTCTATTCAGTCAATGCCCAGGAATCTCAACCGGGCAAAACCGAAGCAAAGCCGGAGATAATTTCGCTGCTAGGCGTCAAATATTTCGCGAACGCTGACGAGAAAGGTGAGATTGCAAAAGCACAGGAGAAGCTTGCTGCCGATCCTCGCAACCTCGAATTGATCATTGCGCTTGGCCGCGCGCAGGCAAGCGTATGGCGTTATCACGACGCGATTGAAACCTATACGCGAGGGATTAAGATTGACCCGAAAGATGCGAGGCTCTATCGCCATCGCGGCCATCGTTACATCTCAATCCGACAGTTCGATAAAGCAGTAGCCGACATGAAACGCGCTTCTGAACTGAACGATCAGGATTTCGACATCTGGTATCACCTGGGCCTGGCACATTACCTCAAAGGTGAGTTTGCCAAAGCCGTCGCTGCTTACGAGAGATGCTATTTCGTTGCGGAGAAAACAAGGGCACAAGCTGAGGCGAATAAAGAGGGTCGTGACGATTCGCTCGTCGCGATCACGGACTGGCTTTATATGACTTATCGCCGAATGAAGAAAGACGCCGAAGCCGGGAGGGTATTGGAGAAGATCACTCCACAGATGCAGGTCAAAGAGAACAAGTCATACTATGATCGATTGCTCTTTTACAAAGGCCTGAAATCAGAAGTTGATTTGATCAATGTCGAAAAGGCAACGGATCTGGAGATTGCGACAATAGGTTACGGCATTGGAAATTGGCATTTGTACAATGGAAACAGGGCTAGATCCGAAGATTATTTCCGCAAGATCGTAGCGGGAAAATATTGGCCGGCATTCGGCTTCATCGCGTCTGAAGCTGAGCTGACAAAGAGAAAATAGGAGAAAACGAAACAAACGAAAAGTTTTTGAGATTTTCGGTAAGTTTCATCTCCGGCTAACAGTTTCAACACAAAGGGTCAAAGGGTCAAAGGGTCAAAGAAGAAATAAATCAAGCATTTATCCGCCTTTGACCCTTTGACCCTTTGACCCTTTGTGTTGAAACTGTTAGCTAGTAGCGCCCTCCACGATTAAATATGGGGCTACCGCATAGCTGTTGAAGGCTCGACCACGCCGAACGAGGCCTCACGCACAGGCTCAGCCAGAGCTGTTACGGCCAGCAGGACAAGCGCGATCCAGATAAAATCGGACAAGAGCAGATGCACAATCTGAAGCCATATTGGTGCGTGCAAAATCAGATTGACCACTCCGGCAATCAGCTGAATGATGATGAGCGAGATCAGCGCACCGGCAAGTTTGCTCTCGCCCGGCCGCAAGGCACGGACGACCCTCGCGGTATAAATTAACAGCCCGCTTACGACGATAGAAATTGCCGGATGAAAAACACGCAGACGTGTCAACTGATGCGCCAATGGCGAAAAATCCTGTTGCAATCCTTCAGCGATTGATTTGACCGGAAAGAGCGTTGCACCAAGGGCAGTGATGGCCCCACTCACACCCAGGATCAAAGTTGATATGATGGCAACAGCGAAAACCCAGGTTATGCTCCCCTGTCCGCGAATGCGCAAACGTGCATCGGTCGTTGCAGCCCATGCGGTGAATGTCAGCATTGCTACCAGCAGGAATGTATTGACCAGATGACCTGACATCCATATTGCGCGCCACATTGATTTGTTCTCCGCAACATACTCCAGCAACACCAACCCCGCACCGATTAAAGCTTCGGTAATGATAAATACGAGCGAAAGCGCTGCGCCGGCCCTTGCGTGGTGTTTGCGTGCAAAGGCTCGAAATGCCCAAATGAATAAAATTATGACCAGAAGTAACGCGAACCCGCTCGTTAAACGATGTGAAAATTCAATAAGGGTTTTCATCGTCGCCGATCGCGGAATAACTTCCCCATTGCAAAGCGGCCAATGGCTGCCACATCCGGCGCCGGAACTGCTCGCGCGCACATATGCGCCCAACAAGATCACCACCAGGTTATAGGCCAGAACGCTCCACGCATACTTGGCGAATCGTGAGAGATTCATATCGGACCTCGCTTATGAATGATAGTGTTCGAAGCGAGAATAGTAGCTCAAAGAGCGATCATCTGCACGAATGTGTTTATCTAAACCGAAACACGCAACATAGGGACATCGAAATCAACCGCGGATTTGCACGGATTTTATCCGCGTTAATCCGTCGCATCCGTGCAAATCCGTGGTTGATTTCGATGTCCCTATGTTGCGTGTTTCGGTTTAGATACTAATTATATTTAACTCATCAGGGATCAGGAGACAGTAGGCAGGGAACAGAGCTTTGCATCACCTGTAGTTGTGGATGGAAAATGGTCTAGACGTCACGCGGACTCGAATACTGATCGTAACGACGGAAAGGCTCCGAGTTAATCCTGAAGTCCATCTTCGGCTCCTGCAGGCGTTCTTCCAATTTGACAACTTCAACTGCTTCTATAAAAAGCCGATCGAGGTTCTCTACCGGGCTGCCGTTTTTCATGCAAGCCTCTACGTGAGTGCGGATAACTTTATCAACCTTTGCGCGTATCTCTCGCGATAACTGACTAATCATTTTAATGGTTTGATCCGAAGGCTTGGTCATCTTCCTTATCTCCTTTCCTGCTAGTGAGCCTGCACTATTAGCTACGCTCTCAACTCGTCGATGGATCTCTATTGCCCGTTTAAATAGTCATAGATAAGTGCTCAATGAGAGAAATTACGGCTGAGGTAAATGCATCCCGTCCGCCTCAAGCTTAAAGCGTGATCCTTAGCTTTCAGACTGCGGCCCTTTGGTGCTAGGATAGATTCTTAGTTATTAATTCAGGAAGTAACGCGCACAAATTAACTTGAAATTATCAAAATGAAGAAGGAGTTTCGAATCAACGTTTCGCGTTGCGAAGATCTCGCCGTGAGCGCGAAGCAGGGATAACACATGGCCGAAGTTTCAGCCTCGCCAAAAAGTTCTTTCAATCTTTTCAAACGCTGGTTTTTTGAAGGTCAGGTCAGAGAGGTCGAAGGCCCGCACGAACGCGAAGGGCAACATCATTCGCACCCGTGGTGGCGGGTGATGTGCTTGACCGGCGTGGATTACTTCTCAACGCTCGGTTATCAACCGAGTATCGCTTTTATCGCGGCAAACGTCCTTTCGCCGGTTGCGACCTTGATTCTCGTCCTCTTGACGCTGTTTGGAGCGTTGCCGATTTACAGCCGGGTAGCGCGGGAAAGCCCTCACGGTGAAGGTTCGATCTCGATGCTCGAAGATCTGCTCCCGCGCTGGCGCGGCAAACTGTTCGTGCTGGTGCTGCTCGGCTTCGTTGCGACGGATTTCATTATTACAATTACACTCTCGGCTGCGGACGCAACAGCGCACATCGTTGAAAATCCGTTTGCGCCGAACTTCCTCGAAGATCATCGAGTCGCCGTGACCCTATTGTTGGTCGCCATCCTTGGCGGGATCTTCCTCAAAGGTTTCAGAGAGGCTATCGGCCTGGCAGTCTTTTTAGTTGCCGTCTATTTACTGCTCAATCTTGTGGTCGTAGCCGTGGGTCTCTATCAAGTGTTTACCCATCCCCAGGTGTTCCCCGCGTGGAAGGACGCTATCTTTGCCTTGCCCAATGTGCGCGGAAATCCACTTCTGATGATCGGCGTATCATTTTACCTTTTTCCTAAACTGGCCCTGGGGCTTTCGGGGTTTGAGACCGGTGTGGCGGTGATGCCGTTGGTGAAAGGAGATGAGAACGATGATCCCAAAAAGCCGGCAGGCCGCATACGCAATACACGTAAATTGTTGCTTACCGCAGCGTTGATCATGAGTTTCATGCTCATCGCCAGCAGCATTGCCACAACCATGCTGATTCCTGCTGACAAATTTCTGGCGGCAGCGAATGGACAGCCGGCAGGTGAGGCGAATGGCCGCGCTCTGGCTTATTTGGCGCATCACTATCTGGGCGATATATTTGGCACGGCTTATGACCTGAGCACGATCTTGATCTTATGGTTTGCTGGGGCTTCGGCAATGGCCGGGCTGATCAACATAGTGCCGCGCTATCTGCCGCGATACGGCATGGCTCCCGGCTGGGCGACTGCGACAAGACCACTTGTCATCGTCTATACAAGCCTCGCCTTTGCGGTGACGATTCTCTTCGATGCCAATGTTGACGCGCAGGGCGGGGCCTACGCCACCGGCGTTTTGGTGCTGATGAGCTCGGCGGCGATCGCGGTGACTTTGTCAGTATGGAGAGAAGGAGCAATACGCTACGTATTCCTGCTGATCGCCCTGGTTTTTGGTTACACAACCATCGTCAACATCATCCAGCGTCCGGAAGGAATCAAGATCGCATCATTCTTCATTGGCGCGATCATCCTCGTCTCTTTCATCTCACGCGCACTGCGTTCAACCGAATTGCGTGTTGAAGGGGTTGAACTGAATGAGACAGCGCGCGGATTCATTGAAGAGGCAAAGAGAGGGACGATCCGCATCATCGCCAATCGCCCCGATCGCGGCGACGTTGACGAATATCGCCTGAAAGAGAAAGAGGAGCGTTGGAACAATCACATCCCATCGGATGATCCGGTGCTCTTCTTCGAGGTCAGGCCGGGCGATGCTTCGGATTTCTCGGGCGTGCTTCGAGTGCGCGGAGTGCAGATAGGCAACTACAAAATATTGCGAACCAAAAGCCCGGCGGTGCCGAACGCCATTGCATCCTTTTTGTTGCACGTTCGCGACCAGACGGGACAGATTCCACACGTTTACTTTGGCTGGACTGAAGGAAACCCGCTCTGGTACGTGTTGAAGTTCATCTTCTTCGGCGAAGGCGATACTGCTCCGGTGACACACGAGATTCTTCGGCAGGCCGAGTCTGATCCGTCGCGGCGGCCTGCGGTTCACGTTGGCGGGTGAAGTGCATGCGCTATAGCCTTAAATAATATACTCTCCCGCATCGAGCGCCTTTAGCGCTCGATGC
>JAKEHZ010000325.1 GCA_022614735.1 Acidobacteriota bacterium
CCCCAATCCCCAGCCTTACTCCAGATATGGTTCCGCCGTCTCAACCGCTCTGGGCACGAGGTTATTGCTGTTGATGATGCGTGCACAGGCATTCCAACGCAGAATGGCATCGTCATTGCCGGTAGGACGTGATGTTTCAGCCTTCGTATACCAATTCATCGCCTCCAACAACCACTCATAGGCGTCAAAACGGGCTCCTGGCCCTCCCATATTGAGCAAAGCTTTGGCCTGACGCTCACAAATAATTCCGGCGTAATAGACACGCTGGTATTCGTCATTGATACGCGGTAACACTTCCCTGGCCTGGGCTGCGCCTGCGGCGAAACTGCTCGCAATCCGATCGGTCAGCGCAAGGAGCAAAGTGACGAGCGCCTGCTGGTTCACGGGATCAACTTCCAACACATCCTGACAGATGCTTTCAGCCGCAGATGGCTCATTGAGCAAGCGATAGTGATGTGCTTTCTCGAGAGCCTGAGGGATGGCTTCTTTGGAAATGGGCTTGAGTTCATACATGGGTTTCTCCGGATGACATGATTAAGCTATGGGATATTCCATAGGATATAACCTGCCAATAGTGTACCAACCACTGCCCCTCCATAACAGAACACGGTGATCAACTCATTCAGGTGCTTTATCTGCAACCCATCGTATAGCGTAAAGCGAAAACGGTGTGCCCAATGAAACAAGGGTAGCGAGCAGAGCCCGAACAACACCAGTCGCGTCAGAGGATGCCGCACAAGTGTCATTATCTGCTCATAGCCTGGCGCCTCGATCCAACCAAGCGGAAATGCCAGCCCAAACAAAAAGAGCAGGATAGGTATCATGAAGGCAGCAATTACTCCGCCGGAACTGAAGAGCGACCACACCAATGGCTCATTCGATCTCTTTCCCATTCTATTAACCTCCAATCACAAACCAGGCGACGATAGCCGAGATCACTACCCACGCGACGTAGTTGGGTGCGGCGATCATCCAGTCGGGCAACCGTTTTCCGCCTATGCGTACAGGCATCGCACGTGGCGTCAGGTTGAACCACGTGATAGTGTGAAAGAGAGTGAATAGAAGACTGATGAAATTGAGTGTAATTGCAAAAGGCGTCCTCAACCACTCTTGAATTGCAGCATAGCTCTCAGGCCCCTGGCTCAGGGCATGCAGGAGAAACAGGATAAGGACCACGAAGTAAGCAACAAAGATGCTGCTCAACTCACGTAGAATGAACCTGAAATAGCTCCATTGACGAGCCCACCAGTAAGTGGACACCCGCTCTCGATACCATTTTGGATGGTAGAGGGTGTAGTTATGCGTCTCTTTCATCTATATCCTCGGAAAATAGACAGGATTTCCAGGATTTATCAGGATTTTGATGAGCGTCCCACAAAATCCTGATAAATCCTGTAAATCCTGTCTGAATATTCAAACTCATTTCCGGCCCCAGGGCATCAGAAATGACTTAAACCATTCGGTCGCAGCCTTCAGCTTGTATTGCTGAATTGCTCCAGCCGGGTCGACATTTTTGGGACATGCTTTCGTGCATTCACCGACAAACGTACAGCCCCAAATTCCCTCGTGTTGTGAGAGAAGATCAAGGCGTTCATCCGTCCCCTGATCGCGAGAATCCATGTTATATCGTTGTGCCAGAGCTAATGCCGCCGGGCCAATGAAGTGATGGTCTAAACCATAGACCGGACATGCCGCATAGCAAATCATACAGTTGATGCACATGCTAAATTGTTTGTAATTATCCAACTGCACCGGAGTCTGCAGGTATTCTCCCTCGGAAAGCGGCCGCTCTTCCTGGCGAATGATCCATGGCTTGACGCTCTTCAATTTGTCCATGAAATCAGTCATCTCGACAGCGAGGTCACGCACTACAGGGAAATAGCGCAAAGGCTCAACCCTGATGGGTCCGGGGACGTACTTCGAAAGGAAGGTGGCGCAGGTCAGCTTCGGCTCTCCATTGACCATCATCCCGCAACTCCCGCAGACTCCCATACGGCAACTCCACCGATATGAGAGCGACCCATCAAGCCTGTCCTTTATATAGTTCAAAGCATCGAGCACTACCCAGTCCTTATTGAAAGGCACCTCGAAGCGTTCAAAAGTAGGTTCGGTCTCTTGTTCGGGACGGTAGCGTGCAACTTCCAGGGTGATCGTATCAATCATCTATCCTCACTTTTTTATCAACCCGCTCCCGGGGATGAGCGTAATTAGTGTTTTCTCCTGACCAATCAGCCAGGCAAAAATATTGCGGTTTTTTCATTTTCCATAAACCCGCTCCGCCGGTGGCCACCGAGTGATGGTGACTGGCAGGTACTCCAACCGTGATGAGCCGTCTTCATTGCGATAGATCAGTGAATGTGCCAGATATTTCTCATCATCTCGCTTGGGAAAGTCCGTACGCTGGTGCGCCCCACGAGACTCACTGCGTTGCAGAGCGCTCTGCACAATCGTCTCGGCAACATCCAGCATAAACGCAAGCTCGAGCACCGCGGTCAGCTCTGTGTTAAAGGTATAGCTATGATCTGTGATCGCGACATTTTGAAACCGCTCCTGAAGTCTGCGAAGATTTTGGGCCGCCTGGGCCAGCAAATCGCCCGTCCGGTAGATGCCCGCTCCTTTCTCTATTGTCGCCTGCATCTCTTCTCTGATCGTAGCAATGCTCTCGCGCCCATCAGTCTTGCTCAAGAATTGTCTCTCCAATCTACGCTGCTCGTCCATTGCCTGAGCAACTACGTGACTTCCAGGCTCTGCTGTCTCAGAGGCGAAAGCAGCCGCAGCCTTCCCCGCGCGAGCGCCGAAGACAAGTAATTCGGTCAGCGAATTGGAGCCCAGACGGTTCGCGCCGTTGATGCTGACACACGCGACTTCGCCCGCGGCATAGAGACCCGTGAGCGCCGTGGCTGCATTAAGATCAGTATGGACGCCTCCCATCATGTAGTGAACTACCGGCCGCACCGGAATCATCTCTTTTATCGGATCGATGTTTTGATATTTGAGGCAGAGCTCACGAACGAAGGGGAGCTTTGTGTTAATTATTTTCTCACCCAGATGGCGGATGTCGAGGTGGACGACAGGGCCATAGGGAGTATCGATAGTGCGGCCCTTCTCCATCTCTTTGACGAACGCTTGTGAGAGACGGTCTCGCGGCCCGAGTTCCATCGATCGCAGAACCGGTTTCGGCTGCGGCGTCCCGAGGTTGTAGTCCTGCAAGTACCGATATCCATCCTTGTTGAGTAAATATCCGCCTTCGCTGCGCGCCGCCTCGGTGATCAATATACCGGTAAACGGTAGCCCGGTCGGATGGTATTGGACAAATTCCATGTCCTTCAACGGCACCCCCGCGCGATAGGCCAGCGCCATCCCATCCCCATTCTTGATGTTGGCATTCGTGGTGAAAGGAAAGACGCGCCCGCAACCTCCAGTGCATAAGATCACCGCTTTGGCGAGGATGGCATGGATCTTACCCGACATCAGCTCGATGGCCACAACGCCCTGGACGCGGCCTCCATCGACGAGTAATTTCGTTACGAAGAACTCGTCGTAGCGCGTAATCGCGTTGTATTTGAGTGAGGTTTGAAACAGGGTGTGCAGCATATGGAAGCCGGTCTTATCAGCTGCAAACCAGGTGCGCTCTTTCTTCATGCCACCGAAAGGTCGGACAGCGATATGTCCGTCCGGTTCCCGGCTCCAGGGGCAGCCCCAATGCTCCAGGCGCAACATCTCCTCGGGAGCTTCTTTGACGAATGCCTCTACGGCATCTTGATCGGACATCCAGTCGCCGCCGGAGACCGTGTCGTATGCATGCTCATCGAGACTATCATTGGATTTGATAACTGCCGCTGCGCCGCCTTCGGCAGAGACAGTGTGGCTGCGCATCGGGTAGACCTTTGAAACTACAGCTACCTTGAGTTTGGGATTGGTTTCTGAGACGGCAATGGCAGCACGCAACCCGGCGCCACCTCCGCCAACCAGCAACACGTCATGGGAAGAGATGTCCATATATGATCACCTGAAAGAGAGAGCGATGGATGATCTGTTGCCGTTAAGCTCGTCTTCATCCATCCGCTTTCATGCAATAATAAAGTCAAAATAATCCTTAGGAAGAGTCAATAAAACCTTGTACAACGCGCGTGAGCGATGGTTTTCGCAGTCCTGGTTTCGCTGCCGGGAAAGCGATAACTCATGAGTACTTGCGGATCAGGGCCGGCTTGAGCCGGCGGGGCGAGAATTCTGGCGAGAGCGCCTGGCTGGTTGGCGACCTCGCTGCGCCAGAGCTTGATTGCTTTGACGGAAACTGCCATTTGCCTTTCCTCCTGAGAAGCGACAATTTGAATACATGGTATTGAAACAGGGGCTGGTAATAAATGCCAGCTTTACGAAATGTGTCTATAACGCAATGCTTGTAAACAACGGGTAGTCTGACGGGTAGAAAAACACGATTGCGCAAAACGAGTGCAGCCTACCATCGGGGGAGAAAAAATTCAAACAGAATTATCGCGAGCTCAAGGCTTTGATGAAATCAGCAAGTTGATGAACTCACGGATAGCCGGGGTAAAAACCTTGCCCTTGCGATGGATGATGCCGATCGGCCGGGTGAATATCCCTTCCGTAAAATTCAAAGCTACCAGCACACGGCTGCTGATTTCATTCTCCAGCGCAGTCTCCGGGAGAATAGAGATACCAATCCCGACTTCGACCGAACGTTTGATTGTTTCGATGTTGTCGAACTCCATAACATAATTGACCGAGACCCGATTCTGTTTGAGGATTCTATCAATCGTTTTACGGGTTGGTATGTCACGCTCGAAAGCGATGAAATCTTCGCCCTCCAGTTTCTTAACGCTGACGCGACGGCGGTGTGCCAGCGGATGGTCCGGGTTGCACACAATTACCAGCTTGTCATGACGAAATGGGATAATAGCTAGATTCGGCTGCCGTAAGGGGAGAGCGATGATACCAAAATCGATCGTATTATTGAGACAAGCTTCAATTACCTTATCAGTGCGACTGTACTCAATGTGAACCTTTACCTGCGGATATTCTTTGATGAATTGCTTGATATAGGGCGGGAGTTCATGCAGACCAACGCTGTAGACTGTCGCAACACGGATTGTGCCCGTCATCACTTCCGAACGCGAGCGCAGGCGGTTTTCGAGAGCATGGAAGCGGTCGAGCATTTCCTTGCATTCGAGATAGAGTAATCGCCCCGCTTCGGTCGGTGCCACGCCCTGGCGCCTGCCACGCTCAATCAACTTTTGATCGTAGCGGCGTTCGAGCGATTGCACCTGTTGACTGACGGCCGATTGCGTAATGAAGTTAAGCGCGGCCGCTTTTGAGAAACTTCCCGTCTCGATCAAATCACAAAAGGTTTTGAGAGTCTCGAGATGCATGAGCAACATTCTAAATCGAAACACAACAACATTGGGAGACTTGGATGAACCACGGATTTACACGGATGCGACGGCCCTAACTGATGGACGCGGATTTGATCCGTGAAAATCCGTCGCATCCGTGTAAATCCGTGGTTCATCCAAGTCTCCCAATGTTGTTGTGTTTCGATTTAGTTCGACTGTCAATTGATAAGTTTACCTTATTTTCTGTATTAAGATTTTGAATTTTACTTATTGGATGAAGGCTGGTATTTTTTTCAAACTAAACGGATGGTATTACTACCTTAACAAATAAACGAATTGGGGGCGAGATGGCGGTTTCTGCTCAGAGCCTGCAACCTTCGAGGGCGGGTATCTTATCACTTATCTGGCGGTCTTCACTCGGAAAGAAGTACGTCATGGCAATTACCGGGCTTGGTCTATTCATCTTCGTCATCGCGCACATGCTCGGCAACCTGCAAATATACCTTGGAACGGATAAAATAAATACTTATGCCGAGACGCTAAAATCCACTCCGGCCCTGCTCTGGACTGTACGGATAGTCCTGCTGGTCATAGTTATTTTGCATATCATCGCTGGGATTCAATTGGCCCTTGCCAATCGACGTGCGCGGCCTCAAGCATACAGCAACAAAAAAGTAGTCGCATCGACTTTGGCCGATCGAACTATGCTCATAAGCGGGCTGATTATTCTCGCATTCATCGTCTTTCATCTCTCGCACTTCACCTTAGGTTTTGTCAACCCCCAATATTTACACTACGTAGATTCGATGGGCAGACACGATGTTCGCCGAATGATGATCATCGGATTCTCAAATCCATTTGTCTCCGTCTTCTACATAGTTTCCATGGGTTTGCTCCTGTTGCACTTGAGCCATGGTGTGTCTAGCTGCTTTCAATCATTAGGTCTCAGAAGTACCAGGACCATCGGTTTTTTTGATAAGTTGGCGAAGGTATCTGCGCTGCTCGTCTTTCTTGGGAACTGCTCAATACCGCTCGCTATCCTGGCGGGAATACTAAAATGAAAATCGTACTCGATTCAAAAATCCCGTCAGGCACGGTTGCCACGAAGTGGACGAAGTACCGGCAGGAGATGAAGCTGGTCAATCCGGCCAACAAACGTAAATTCGAGATAATTGTGGTCGGGTCCGGTTTGGCCGGGGCTTCAGCGGCAGCGACACTTGGCGAACTGGGTTACAACGTCAAGTGCTTCTGTTTCCAGGACAGCCCTCGCCGTGCGCATTCTATTGCCGCCCAGGGTGGTATCAACGCTGCCAAGAACTATCGTAACGATGGTGACAGCATCTATCGCTTGTTCTACGACACGATCAAAGGAGGAGACTTCCGTGCACGTGAGGCAAATGTGCATCGACTGGCTGAAGTCAGCGTAAATATCATTGATCAGTGTGTCGCCCAGGGTGTTCCATTTGCGCGTGAATACGGCGGTCTGCTGGACAATCGCAGCTTCGGCGGAGCACAGGTCTCGCGGACATTCTATGCGCGCGGGCAGACAGGCCAGCAATTACTTCTTGGCGCTTATCAGGCATTGAGCCGGCAAATTCACGACGGGACGGTGAAGATGTTTTCACGTACCGAGATGCTCGACATTGTGATCATCGATGGTCATGCCAAAGGCATCATCACGCGCGATCTTGTTACGGGAAAGACCGAAACACATTCTGCTGACGCCGTGGTGCTGGCGACCGGCGGATACAGCCCCGTCTTCTTCCTCTCGACAAACGCAAAAGGCTGCAATGTCACTGCGACTTTCCGCGCTTTTAAGAAAGGCGCGTACTTTGCCAATCCGTGTTACACACAGATTCACCCGACCTGCATCCCACAGAGCGGGGACCATCAATCGAAGCTCACTTTGATGTCAGAGTCCCTGCGAAATGATGGCCGTGTCTGGGTCCCGAAGAAACCCGGCGACACCCGCCATCCGAATGATATACCTGAGAACGAACGCGATTACTATCTTGAACGAATGTATCCGAGTTATGGCAATCTGGCCCCACGTGACATAGCTTCGCGCGCGGCAAAGAAGGTTTGCGATGAAGGTCGTGGCATCGGTCCCAACGGCCGCGGCGTCTATCTCGATTTCTCCGATTCTATCAAGAGACTCGGCCGAGACAAGATCGAGGAGCGATATGGCAACCTCTTCGAAATGTACGAGCGTATCACCGGAGAGAACGCCTATGAGCAACCGATGCGAATCTATCCCGCGCCGCACTACACCATGGGCGGCTCGTGGGTTGATTACGAATTGATGAGCAATATCCCGGGTCTGTTCGTGATCGGCGAAGCCAACTTTTCCGATCACGGGGCGAATCGTCTGGGCGCCAGCGCGCTGATGCAGGGACTCGCTGACGGTTATTTCATTCTGCCGCAAACGATTGCCGGCTACTTCGCCACACACAGGAATGGCAGGTACTCAAGCGATCACCCCGAGTTCAGGAAGGCTCATGAAGATGTCCGTGCACGTATCAACAAACTTCTTTCGATAAATGGTAAGCGCACGGTAACGGAGTTCCATCGTGAACTTGGCAAGTTGATGTGGGACGATGTCGGGATGGCCCGCAATCGGGCTGGTTTGCAACACGCATTACAACGTCTTCCGGAAATCAGAGAGGAATTTTGGGGGAACGTCAATGTTCTCGGCAGCGGCGACGAATTCAACTCTGCGCTCGAATATGCAGGTCGAGTTGCAGACTTCCTCGAGTTCGCCGAGCTGCTCGCCTTTGATGCCCTGCATCGCGAGGAGTCCTGTGGCGGGCATTTTCGCGAGGAGTATCAGACCGAAGATGGGGAAGCTTTACGGAATGACGGGCAGTTCGCCTATGTCGCAGCCTGGGAATACAAAGGCATGGATCAATTTCCGGTGTTGCACAAGGAACCGCTCATTTATGAAGAAGTGAAGATGACTCAACGAAGTTATAAGTGAATGGAATGGAAGAGGGAAAACGGAACAAACGGAAATAACGGAACAAACGGAAAAGAATTAATCAAGCTTTTTTCCGTTTGTTCCGTTATTTCCGTTTGTTCCGTTTTCCCTCTTCATCTCTCATGACTGCACACTCAGTTTGAAAATGTTGTGAGAACCCACAGAAACCATGAACCTGACATTGCGAGTCTGGCGACAAAAGAATGCTGACACGCCCGGTAAATTCGTTGAGTACAGGGCGAACAACATCAGTCCGGATATGTCTTTTCTGGAAATGCTCGATGTGGTCAACGAAGAGCTGATCAAACGCGGAGAAGAACAGATAGCTTTCGATCACGACTGTCGCGAAGGGATTTGCGGATCGTGCGGATTGGTGATTAACGGTAGGGCGCATGGCCCGCTCGCGGCAACTACAACGTGTCAGTTGCACATGCGTACATTCAAAGACGGTGACACAATCGCGGTCGAGCCGTGGCGCGCTAGACCGTTTCCTGTGATCAAAGACCTGGTCGTCGATCGCAATGCATTTGATCGGATTATCCAGTCGGGTGGCTACATTTCGGTTTCAACCGGCGGCGCACCTGATGGTAATGCGATTCCCATTCCCAAAGATGACGCGGACAAGGCGATGGATGCGGCTCAGTGCATAGGCTGCGGCGCCTGCGTTGCCGCCTGCAAGAATGCCTCGGCGATGCTCTTCGTTGCTGCTAAAGTTTCGCACCTGAGCCTCCTTCCACAGGGTAAAATCGAGCAGGATCGACGCGTTTTGAACATGGTCACAAGGATGGATGAAGAAGGATTCGGCAACTGCACTAACATCGGATCGTGCGAAGCGGTCTGCCCCAAACAGATCACGTTGGATAACATCGCACGGATGAATCGTCTTTATATGGAGGCTCTGTTCAAGGGCATATTGAGCTGACAAAGCCTAAATCAGGCCACATGAAGATTGGGACAAATGTTGTTATGCTTCGATTTAGTCAGGCTTCTACAACAATGGATTGCTAACATCAAAAACAATTCGCCATTGTCCCTTAGCATCACGCTTCCAAACTCGCACGTAGTAACCTTTCTCAGTTCTCGTCCTGCTCTTTATCTCGTATTTGCCATAGCTATAACCCAGGTCGGCTGATTGAGAAACATCGGCTTTTATCGGTTCCCCCGTTAACACGAAATTTTGTTTGTCGATCCATTCATTGAGAGCATCTTTGCCGATGACAGGAGTCGTCCGGCGACGGCAGATGCGCGCATCATCGCTCAAAAACTGCTGCCAGGCTGGCGCCGCATTGACCGATTTCGCTTGAGTGAAGAAACTGCGATCAGCCCGAAGCAAGCTGTCGTTCATTCTTTTGACATCTTCTGTCCTCTTGCTCTCTGCCGTCTTCCATTGAGGCGCGGGCTGATATTGAGAGTCAAGCGTAGCAAAGGGATGTTCAAGCGGTACACCCATATCTACAATTACGCGCCAATTGCCATCGGCTTGTTTTTTCCAAACCGAAAAGAAAAGCCCATGAACTATCGACTTTTTCTCCGCGCGATTGTCTTCTAATACATAGGGCCCCGTGTTGTAGCCGAGGTCGCCCGCTTGCGAAACATCACCATAGATCGGCGCCCAATTCAAGGTAACCGGCGGAGGAATCGGCGGGCCTGCATTCTTGCGATAATTCTCAATTGTAATTGTGGGGTGTGGCTGAAAATTGATGCCATCTTCGGCGAAGTAGGTCATAAAAGCCTCTCGCACGCCTTTCTCGACGGAGAGCTTCGCAAACGCCCGCTCAGCATCCACCAGACTCGAAAGCGCTGGCGATAAGTCATTCTCCTGTGAGAGGACAGAGAAAATGACGCTGTACAAAACGGCAACTACAAAAATTGCCTTCCTCACTAGTTATCTCCTTCTTTTCAAGTTATTACCGGTTGGCTTTGCCTACCACTCTGAAACACAAATTGATATGACCATCTGTAGGCATTCTCGATGATCTTTCTTTCAAATCGATGTCAAAAGGCCGCCTCAGATTATTGCCTGCCAGATCTTCAATCCTCGGATCTACACGCACGCAATAATTTCCCACTCGCCATGGATCTCGCGGTTTGAAGCGCCATTCCGTTTCATACTTCTCGATTTCAATCTGCCCATCCTGGCGATCGCCATTTGCATCGATCACTTCGATCATCTGCTCCAGCAATAGATGATCGAGTGGTTCATCAATAGCCAGCCTCAATGGATCAACAGTTTCAGCATCGGGAGCGAAGATCTTCCAGGATTGGAAACTCGGTCGGGTGCGATCATCGTCAACTACCCGGAAAAGCTTTTCAAAACCCTCTCGTAACTGATTGCCATTGCCGTCACGCCAGCCTTTATCAATCACCAGCCGATATCTCTTCCCTTCTTTGAGTGGTGGGCCATCTTCCAGATTCGACCGCAATCCGCGTTTGATCCTCCCGGGATCGAGCAATAAAGTAAACCGCCGTCTTGATGAATCCCACAGCTCTTGATCAATTTTCAAAAATGCCTTTGGGATCACTTTACCAGACTCATCGCTCAAATGTAGGTGTTCATATGCATCGCCGAGACTCATCGGTGCGGAGAAGTGTATGTATAGTTTTAATAGATTAGCAGGCAGTTCATCGGCGCGGGGATAAACCTGATTCACAACTGTTATCGACGTTGTCGTCGTTTTGGGAGGGACCAATCTGGTCTCGATCACCAGCTGAGCTGATGATTGCGTTTCCAGTTTTGATGGACAGAATTTTTGGTAGAAAAGCGCTGTATCGAATCGAGCGGTATACGTCAAGCCTGGGACGAGCGGAAAACGCGGGGTGAAACGAATTATATTCCCATCTACATTATAGCCTCCAAGCATCGCAGGGTTGCCCGGGGTGATGGTTGAACCCGGATAGACAGCCAGTAATTTCGCCCAATCCGATGAAGACACATTGGCTCTTTTGAGCCGGGACAGACTATATGCATTAAGCCCCGTCACTTCAATCGTCACTTGTTCGGCGCCGCCTGAATTCCTACTCAAACAAATGACCGGCTGATCGGCTGCTTCTTTGCCTGCGCCGGAGAGGCCGGCCATTTGAATGCGCCTCAAATAAGCAAAGCCACCGGTGATAAGCCACCCCACAAACAGAAATGAGCAGGCAATCATCAGGGCGCCGGCGAATGCTTGCAGTTTGCCAGACATTCGGCTCACTCCGTCCCGCTTACAACCATCTTTTCGGCAGCGAACGCAGGTTTAATGCCCCGGTGTCAATATCACGTTGAATGACGACTGCAAAATTCGCATTCAGATTATCGAGCTGCATGATGCCGACCTGTGCGACACTCACGTAGCCGACGCCCGCAGTGACATAGGGCGCACCAACCGGTTTAGTCACTGGCTCTGCTTTATCGATATCCTCAGCGCTGATGCTCATCAGCGTGCGATTGCTGTTGGCGACCAGCACATAGTCCTTGCCATTCTTCTGAAGAGCGATCATATCGAGCGGGCGATTACCGCCTCCCAGTTCAGCCAATGTCGTGCCGCGCAGATGCTTCTTTTCTTTCAGATCAGCCATCGAAAAAGCTGCGAGCGGCGCGCAACCATAGCCTGCGAGCAAACTCGACTTACCATTCACCCGGAATGGCAGGAATGTTTCTATGGGCGCGTGTGTCTCAAAGCGACCGTGCGAAGCGTGATAGATCTCCAGCGTCGTCGCCGCTGAATTTTGATTGAATGGGAAATGCATCCGATGCAGCGTCGAGGCGAATTCCGCATTTGATAAACCAGCTACCAACAATTCACCATCAGCAAATGCCAGATCGGTGATCGCCAGCTTTCGCTTACTATCACCCCACTGGGTCTTCGCTGCGGGATCGGGCGCGTTGCTCAAATTGGCTTTTGAAAAAGTCACATCCTTCAATGCAAAATCTTCAATCTTACCGCTCTTGGTCACCTTTAAGATCGCTGGCATAGCGTCATTACCGCGCCCGCGTGAAACAGATAGATAGATGTTCTGTGAGATCTGATGTGTGGCTAGATCGTTGATCAAGACCGCATCCGGTGTAGTTCCAAGCAGGCTTGCGATCTTCTGATCGATATTCTTGATCTCAATCGGCGTGTTGCCGTTATCTTTTTCACTGTCTTTGACGTCTATCGCAAAGATGGCAGCGCCCTGCGTGTCACCGACAAACAAAATGTTTTCCGGGCCGAATGCCAAAGCGCCTGCAGTTTTGATATCGGGCGTCCCGACTGTCATGCCCAGCATTGCAGATGTTTTGGCACTCGCTACCGCATGATAGTGCGAACTCGACCTGGCAATCAGTAATCCGCCAAGTAAGCCGAGCACAGCTAATGCGAAAAAGATCTGATTTCTCAGCTTCATAAATCTTCCTCCGATTTGTGCCTGTTGATGAACGGGATGCTCTCAGTTTAGCGTAATAATTTTAGTCTGAAATGAACCGCAGTGCTTTGACATTTACTGCTTAATTAATCTTTTTACAAGTTTTTACACCGGCAGTTACTAACTCTATGCATCGATCCTGACCCTATTGAGTGAGTTCCGCCTTTCGAGAGACAGAAGAGAGAAAACGGAACAAACGGAAATTTTATTGATCTTCCGTTTGTTCCGTCATTTCCGCCCTTTCTTGTTGACCCGTTTTCTCTCTTTTCAAAAAAAATTCACATTCCTCTAAAGATTTTAGGCTATCGACTGCATTACAGTCCGTTGAATGAGGGCAAAAAATATTTTGCGGCCATAAGGTATGACCAATCGCACTGAATGTGTGGGTTAATACTATGATCGTCCGGATTGTATACAACATGGAGAGACAGCCTTAGATGCCAGCCGCATCAATGATGTACATCCGGGTAACTTAGCAAGAGCTCTTTCATCACAGGTGGGACATTCCCCCCCTGTGCATGACCACAAGCCGAGGTCACATCATGAGAACCCTACGCAATCTGTTTACTCTGATTATCCTGTTATCAGCAGCGCTCCTCGTGCTACCGGCGAGCAGTGCCAATACCGATCGGAAGGAGAAGGAGGCAGTCACCTTCACCAAAGATGTTGCGCCGATCTTTTTCAAGAACTGCGCCGCGTGTCATCGCCCTGGCGAAGCCGCGCCGATGTCGTTGCTGAGCTACAAAGACGCCCGACCGTGGGCTAAATCGATTCGAGAAAAAGTTGTCAATCGTGAGATGCCACCCTGGCACGCTGATTCGCGTCACGGCGAGTTTAAGAATGAACGCCGCCTGACCCAGGCTGAGATCTCTACAATTGTCGCGTGGGTTGATGGTGGAGCGAGAGAAGGTGATACACGCGACCTGCCGCCCGCACCAAAGTTCGTTGAAGGCTGGGGCATCGGTCAGCCATCTGGTGCTTCAGATGCCCGATGAGTTTACACTCGAGGCTTCCGGACCCGATGAATACCAGTACTTCCCCGTCCCCACTAACTTCACCGAAGACCGCTATGTGCAGGCAGTAGAGGTGAGGCCCGGCAATCGCAAAATCGTCCATCACATTGCGGCCTTCATTCAGCCGCCTTCCCCACCGGATGCACCAAAGTTGACTAAGGAGGAGGCTGAGAAAATAAGAGCTCAGGAAGAGAAGGACTCCATAATTTACAGAGAAGGATTCCTGAGAAGGGTCAAGGCCGATGCGCCGGTTTACGATGACGGGTGCCAGCTCCCGAACGGCGGAGCCGGGTCGAGTAGAGATGGCGTCAAACGAAATACCATTAGTATGCTGTCCGTCTATGCTCCGGGCCGCGACGTCAGTATCTGGGAGCCTGGTACAGTCAAGCGTATTCCTGCCGGATCAAATATTATTATAAACGTTCACTACTCGAAGGCGGCTGGTACTGTCCAGAAGGATCGATCAAGCGTCGGGCTGATCTTTGCCAAAGAACAACCTTCCAGATTGCAAACGACTGAACTGCTTTACAACTCGTACCTTCAGATCCCACCGGGTGCCGAGCGTCACCGGACAACTGCCTGCTGGACGACCCCAAGAGATGTTCAATTGACCGCCATCATGCCGCATATGCACTTTCGAGGATCGGCGATGGAGGTTAAAGCCATATATCCCGATGGCCGGACGGCAGTGTTGCTCAATGTGCCGAAGTACGACTTCATGTGGCAAACCAATTTTTCCTTGAAGCAACCTCTGAAGCTACCGAAGGGAACCCGGTTCCTGATTACGGGTTATTTCGACAATTCAGCGAAGAACAAGTACAACCCCGACCCAACTAAGGCTGTTCGTTGGGGCGATCCGACTTATGACGAGATGCTGGCTTGTTTTCTCGAGTACACTCAGGATTTGAATTCAGCCGCAGCTATCACCAGCGGTCAGTCGTCTCAGAGGTAGTGGTTCACTGATCAACACGTATTAATGGTCTTTGATTCCTTATTTGCATCATTTCGCGTGTTTCGCGTTCTCTCTTGGACTTTAGTCATTGCGGAGCATGTATGAAACGCACCCACTAAGGAATCAAAGACCATTAATACGAGTCGCTCCGTAGCATTCACCATCTCCCTGCCTCCGGTCTTATTATCTCCAATATTACCTCTGGGTAGTCACGTGAAGGCCCGTCGAGAAGAGGCACTTTTTTATTCAGCAGATGCTTATCAAAGAATGCTCTGGAATAATCCCTGATGATTTGCATCGCTATACTGCTCGTTGACAGTTTGGTTCGATCAGCGATGATGTTCTGATTGATAAATGCATTATCAGTAAATCGACTGTGATTGATCTTCGTGCTCGTCACGCGGTAGCTGCCGGACTTCACCGCTTTGAGGTGCTCGTCCTGATCGATACCCAAAGCGGCCCAGCGCGCCCTCAGTTCGGTCCGCGTTGTTTTCCATTCTGCGAGACGGGCTTCAGAGATATCGTCCGCGTTGGGGCGTGGCGAACTGATAAACATGAAGGGCTGCTCCGGGCCGCGACCCTTCGCGTCGAGGATGAATGGACGGGCTTTGGACACACCATCAAGATTTAAGCCAGCATTGAAGCGCAGGTCTATTTGGCAGGCGCGACCGGCCGATGGCCCGCCCAATGAGTGACCGAAGACTCCCAGACGTGATAGATCAAAGCGGCGAGCGAAGCGACCGCCATCCTTCTCTGCGTTGAGCTTTCCCAATTGATTCAAAACGAAGACAGCATCTTCGGCCAACACATCGTAACGCGAAATTATGAACTGTTCTCTTCCTTCATCTCCCGCCGGAAGGGTCATCAACTTTGCAAATTTGTCGCTTTGTCTCACAACACGCCCATCAGGGAAAGCGATGCAGAAAGAGTCATATGTATGATCTATAGCGGCGACGATATAACCGTGACTAACCAGCTCTTCAATGATCGATGAGTAGAACGCACCCTTCGAGCCGGCGCCGTGCAAGAAAATCAATACCGGGAATCTCGACTGGGCATTTGATAATTTGGCTTCTTCAATCGTGTGAGTGCGTACAGAAGCCAGTCTCGCGTTATCCCTGGCAAGAACGCGTTTCAGTGCCTCGTGATCCGAAAGATAAGGAGCCGGAGATGCCTTTGGGTCAGGTTCCGCCGGGTACCAGATCTGCACTCGGAGTTCTCGAAAATCATACGGATCATCGGTCATCACTTCCTGTCGTGAATAATCTTTCCAGTAAAAGCTCGTTCGGCCAATAGCGTACTCACCCGTGGGAGCAGGCAGTTCCATTACAGGCCGCAGCTCAGATAAGGCTTTCGGCTGAATTTCCTGCGCTGTCGCTGGAACGATTTGAACGATTGCGGAGACAAGTCCGAATAAACCGGTCATGAGATACGTCAAGGTTTGTTTCATTTGCTATCCGTCGAGAACGCCAAACCCGGCGTTATTGATCAGTTGTTATTGTTGGGGCTTGTATAAAAGCTGAGCGACTCAAAGCGTAGACCGAGTTCTTCTCAAGCTCGGGGCGATTTGTGAAGCCTTCGCCGCAATCATAAATCATCTTAAGGTTATCTGTCACCATCTCCCAAAGCTGAAAAGAGAATACGAAACAAACGAGAAAGAGAAATCAAAAGGCAAAAGGCAAAAATCAAAAGGCAAAAGTGTGGAACTCTTTTTATTCAACTTTTTGCCCGTTACAGAGCTGCCTGGATAAAAAGAGAAAGTGCCAATCTTTTGCCTTACTTTTACCTTTTGATTTTTGCCTTTTGCCTCTTGATTTCTCTTTCTCGTTTGTTTCGTATTCTCTTCTCGATCTACTCGTATCTCAACGCAACCATCGGGTCAACTTTTGTTGCCCGCCGCGCCGGCACGTAACAGGCGAGTAGCGAGACTGCGATCAGCAGCAACGCTATCAATACAAACGTCGTTGGGTCTGTTGCGCTCACGCTGAAAAGCAGGCTCGTCATGAGACGGGTCAAGGCGAAGGCGGCAATTAAACCTATCACCACTCCGATCAAAGCCAGATTCAACCCCTGTCTGACTATTAGCTTGAGCACATCGCGTCGCTGCGCCCCCAGCGCCATACGTACGCCTATCTCGTGCGTGCGATGTGCAACAGTAAATGACATTACGCCGTAAATTCCCACTGTTGCCAGCAGCAAAGCGAGCACTGCGAAAATCCCCATCAGCAACGCCGGATAGCGGCGAATGAAGGTAGCCGGGAGATTCGAGATGATATTGTCCATCGAGCGCGTGAAATACGCGACTGTACCGGGTTCCAACGCCCGGGTCTCACGTCGGACGGTTTCTGCCAGATTCATCGGCTCGCCTTCCGTGCGAATCATGAGGACAGTGGAGCGATCAGCGTCTTGCTGGTAGGGCCCATACACAACCGACGTCGTTTTTGCTGCTAGTCCATTGAGCTTTTCGTCGCCGACAACTCCAATGATCTCATAAGCATTCCGGGCATCGCCGGGAAAGATCAGTCGTTGTCCCACAGCTTCCTCATTCGGCAGAAGACGGCGAGCCAGAGTCTGATTGATGATGATGACTAAGGGCGATGTTCTGTTATCCCGCTCAGTGAAGTATCGACCTTTGATGAGCGGCACTTCCATCACGCGGAAATAGTTGGCGCTCACCGTACGCGTATTAGCTTCGGCCTCTTCCCCGGGCGGTGGGACGGGCCGGCTCGCGACATAGCATCGTGTCGTGTTTCCACCGACCAATGGAATCACATCGACTGTGGCCACTCCTTTAACGCCAGGCAACGATTCCAACCGCGCGAGCAGTTGTCGATGGAATACAGTACGCGCTTCTTCATCTTTGTATTTATCACCAGTCACAGTGATTGAATGCATGAGCAGATTTTTCGCATTAAAGCCCGGATCTACCTGCAGCAGGCGGACAAGACTCTTCATCATCAGTCCCGCACCGATGAGCAACACCAGTGCAAGAGCAATCTCAGCGACGACGAGTAATTGGCGTAACCGGGGACTGCCTGTCCCGGCCGCAGTTCTCCCTCCTTCTTTAAGAGCTCCCTGCATTGCCGTTCCGCTTGCCTGCAACGCAGGCGCGAGGCCGAAGACTATCCCGGTGAGCAAGGCTAAACCGCTTGTGAAAGCAAGGATTGAGCGGTCAATTGAAAGCTCTCTCAAATATGGCATCGCGCTCAATCGGACATCGGGAATTGCCGTGATCAAAGCTCTCACTCCCATCTCGGCAAACAGAAGTCCTATTGCCCCGCCGACCAGCGCCAATAACAGGCATTCGGTCAGGAACTGTCTTACGACGCGCCCGCGGCCGGCCCCCAGTGCAAGCCGGATTGCAATCTCCTTCTGACGCGAAGCAGCACGCGCCAATAGCAAATTGGCGACATTCACACACGCAATCAGTAAAACCAGACCAACCGCCACCACCAATGCAAGCAGGAGCGGCTTGACATCACCGATAATCTCTTCCTGCAAAGGTACAAGCTTATTGCCTGTATTGGCATGAGTTTCAGGGTACTGCTCTGCTATCCGGCGGGCAATAGTGTTCATCTCGGCCTCAGCCCGGGCTGAACTCACTTCCGGCTTGAGACGTGCGACGATATTGACCCAGTGCGCACGGCGATTTGTCCGCTGCATCTCGTTCGGATTGAGCGGCGCCCACATCTCCGAAGCCCCACGCGGGGCAAAGTGAAAAGACTCGGGCAGGATACCGATGATAGTCCAGGCGTCATCATTGAGCCGGAGCGTCCGACCGATGATATTTCGACCGCCTCCGAAGCGCCGCTGCCACGCACCGTAGCTGAGCACTACTACTTTCGGTGCGCCCGGTTGATCTTCGCCGGCCTGAAAAGCGCGGCCCAGTATCGGCTCAACGCCCAGCACTGAGAAGAAGTCGGCGGCGACTCGCGCACAGGGAATGGCCTCCGGCGCCTCACGTCCAGTTAGAACCATACCGCAACCCGCGTAAGCCGTAAGCCCGGTAAAAACCTGGTTCTGTTTCCAGTCCTCGTAATCAGGATACGATGCTTCTCGTCGCGGGAAATCTTTTTGCGGCGTAGTCTCCCACAGATGCACCAGGCGCTCAGGATCCCGGTACGGCAACCCGCGGAGCAAAGCGGCGTTGACTACAGTGAAGATCGCAGTGTTTGCCCCGATGCCCAGAGCGAGTGTCAGCACTGCGATAACAGTGAAAGCGGGTTGCTTAATTAATAGGCGCGCTCCGTAGCGTATGTCTTGCAGGAGTGTTCTCATATCTATTTCTGAGCCACCGATTTCTTCGGATGGCTTTGCCAGAGCACATTGATAATCATCCATTTGCCATCGAACTTCGCCAAGTGCATATAGTCAATACCCCATTGCGCAACGAGCTTCACACTCGCCGTCTGATCCATCACCTCATGGATGATGATCTCCTTTGGCCCGTCTTTTGGCATCTTGCCATCCTTGTTGTAGTTCTTCGCAATTTCGAGCAAACGCTCGAGCGACATGGTTGCACCGGGACGGTATGCATCGTCGGCAGGCGGACGATAAAAACCGATTTTAGCCAGCTTCGGGTGAACGCTACGCTCAACCCGGGAGGGATCATTGTTGTAGATGCCTTCGACGTAATCAAGAGCCGCTTGTTTGACTGCTTCACGGTCAGCATCGGTTTGTGCCAAAGCAGTACCGATTGGCAAAGCAAACAGCATAGCAACAGCGATCAAGAGTGATTTTTTCATAGTAGATCTCCTTTTTTGAATAGAGTGATTTCGCGTCTGGAAGAAGGAGCGGGAGATCCGGATTGCGGATTGCGGATTGCGGATTGCGGATTTTCTCAATCGAAATCGACAGGGAAACCGAGGATTCTCATTTAACAAAATCCGCAATCCGCAATCCGCAATCCGCAATCCGGATCTCCCGCTCCTTCTTCCAGACGCGTCATTCATACCTTAGTGCAATCATCGGGTCCACTTTCGCTGCCTGACGCGCAGGCAACAGACATGCAATCAATGCCACGACGATCAGCAACAGCGAAACTGCGACAAATGTAATGGGATCGGTCGCACTCACACCGAAGAGCAAGGTCGTCATTAATCGAGTTAACGCAAATGATCCGGCGAGACCAATCGCAATACCGCACAGTGTCAGCAGCATTCCATGTCCGACAACCAGGCGAAGAACATCACGCGTCTGGGCGCCGAGCGCCATCCGAATGCCGATTTCCTGCGTGCGCTGTGCAACCGAGTAGGACATCACGCCATAGATTCCGGCTGCTGCAAGTGCCAATGCCAGCGCTGCGAAGATGCCAAGAAGCAGCAAGGTGAAGCGCTCCGGCGCGATTGATCCAGCCACAATCTCTTCCATCACTCTAACGCCCGAAACCGCCAGGTTCTTGTCTATCGCCGAGACCTCACCACGCAGTGTCGGAACGGCTTTTGAAGGGTCACCTTCCATCCGCACGACGATATACATTCGTCTTACCGGCTCCTGTAACTGCGGAAAGAACATTGCGGGACGCGCATTCTGAGAGAGGCCAAAGTGCTTTACATCAGCCGTGACGCCGATGATCTCGCGCCAACGATCAGGACGACCATTACCGATGCGCTTGCCAATGGGGTTTTCGTTCGGGAAATAACGCCGCGCCATCGTTTCGCTGATAATCACGACAAGGGGTGAATTCATATTGTCGCGCTCATTGAACCAGCGACCCGCACGAAGCTGCATGCCAATTGTGCGGAAATAGTCAGTACTGACGGAGCTGTACCACGCCACAGGCTGCTGGTTCGGTGGCGGCGCCGGCCGGCCCTCGATCAAGAAGTTGGAATCAGTATTGAAGCCGCTCAGCGGCAATGATGAAGCAGAGCCGGCTGATAACACGCCTGGGAGGCTCTCGATCCGGTCAAGAAGCTGCGTTGAGAAGGCCGTGATTTGTTGTCGTTCGGGATAATTTACGCGCGGCAACAACACGAGCGCCGTCAGCACGTTTTTCGGATTAAACCCGAGAGAAACGCGTTGAAGCTGAAGGAAGCTCTTCATCAACAGCCCGGCACCGGCTAGCAACACTAAAGCGAGCGCAGTTTCAGCGATCACCAATGCATTGAGCGATCGTCTGCCGCGCCGGCTTATCTGCGTGCTTTTGTTGCTCTCCTTCAGAGATTGATTGAGATCAGTTTTCGAGATCTGCCAGGCGGGCACAAGACCGAAGAGCAATCCCGTCAACATTGAAATGCCAAATGTGAAACCCAGTACGCGACGGTCAATCGTTATCTCGTCAACTCGCGGCGTGCCGTCAGGGCTGAAAGCGATTAGCAGATTAATCAAATAGTAAGCCAGCAGCAAACCGAGCGCTCCGCCAATCAAGGCCAGGATCCCACTCTCAACCATCAACTGCCGTACGATTCGCCATCTTCCAGCGCCGAGCGCCGAACGAATTGCGATCTCCTTATCTCTTGTAGCCGATCGCGCCAGCATCAAATTGGCAACGTTCGCGCAGGCGATAAGCAACACAAAACCGACGGCACAGAGCAATACCAGCAACGGCGTTTTGACATCACCGACCAGATATTCATGCAGAGAGATGAGCGATACGCCGACTTTAGTATTCGTCTCGGGAAACTCCCTTTCGATGCGGCGAGCGATAGTGGTCAATTCACTACGCGCGCCTTCGATCGTCACCCCCGGTTTGAGCCTCGCCATCACTCGTATTGTCAGACAGCCGCGCTGGCAGCCATCGCCGATCAAGGGGCGAATCGTTCGCCAGATCTCTACGTTGCCGATGATGGGGAATTTGAAGTCTGCAGGCGCGACGCCAATGACCGTATGACTTTCGCCTCCAAGAGTGATCGTCTTTCCGATGATTGCCGGGTCTGCGCCGAAGCGTCGCTGCCAAAGCCCATGACTTATGATGACAACACGATTTGCTCCTCTCTGGTCTTCTTCGGGACGGAAAGTGCGTCCCTGAATGGGCGGGACTGCGAGAAGCGAGAACATATTATGTGAAACAGCTGCTCCTATCAGTTGTTCCGGCTCGTCCAGCCCGGTGAGCGTTGGGCGCCAATCTTGCAAAGCTGCTACGTGTTCAAACGATTGAGCCTGGTCCCGCCAGTCTTCAAATCCAGGCGGTGTGGTGTATTCAAGCTTCGGTCCGCCGCGCGCCTGATGATCCTCCCAGATTGTCATCAAGCGGTCAGAGTTCGGATAATGTAATGGGCGCAACAGCACAGAATTGACGACGCTGAAGATCGCCGCGTTTGCGCCAATGCCTAATGCCAACGCACAGGCTGCGATCAAGGTGAACCCCGGATTTTTCGTCATTATCCGTAGGCCGTAGCGTATGTCCTGCCAGATCTTGTTCGTATCTTTATTCCTCAGAAAAATGGTGTCTTCAATAAATAGACGAACGGTTCCTCGGAAAATAGACAGGATTCCAGAATTTTTTCAGGATTTTTTGAATTTCAGGAAATCTTGAGAAATTTTCTAAATGCTGCCTGACTGAACCTTCTCACTTCATCGCTTCCTCGGGTTGACGGTAAGCCATTATCGCTTCCATCGCCGGGTCGCGGTTCGCGCGATAGAGCTCAAACGACGGCGGCGCATAGAGCAGGGGGGCAATCCATACGCGGTAATCCATCGCGACCGAGTTTTGCCAATAGAGATCGGATATACTGCCGCGCATTTTGCTGTAAGGCAGGTTGACCATAATTGTTTCGCCGACAAAGTTCGGGCTTGAGCCAGTCGGTTCGCCGACAAAGATGGCTCTGGTGTGACGTTCGATTTCAGTCGCGCCACACATCGCGGCAGAAAAAGTTTGCCGGCCGACGATCACGAACAACTTGCCGCGTTGATTGATCTTATCGTTGCGAATTAAGCCGTGAACGATCGGCCGATTGAAAAAGTTATTTCCGCCGCCATTCCACCGCATATCAATTACTAATCGTTCAACCGGGTTATCATTGATAAATTTGAATAGTCGTTCGCAGAATTTCGGCAATGGCTCTTTATCATCCTGCGCTACGGCGTTGTACTGGAAGTAGACCATCTTTGAATCAGCGAGATAATCGAACCAGTAATATGCCTTACGATTTTTCAGGTAGAACGGCACCTGCGCAGCAGCACTCTGACGCGCGTTTGGCCAATCGTCGGCCGAGTTAACACTTTCCGCGACGAGCGTCACGAAACGCGTCTTTCCTTCTCCATCGCGAATTGTTATTACCATTTTGTCAACATCAGGAATTAAGCCAAGGCCGTTGAGCAATCGAGGATTGCGCATCATCATCGGACCGACAGACTTCGGCCACATTTTGTTGTCCCGGCTGATCACCTGATCGAGAACTTCCATTACCCTCTCGACTGTGTGATCACCAATCCGTAACAACTGCGAACCGACAATATCTGAGTGTTTTGGAGCAGCGGCAGTGATGAACAGACCTTCAGTGAAAAGATAGAGCTCTACCGGCACCACGTTACGATCCGGTGAGGGTGACGAAGCCGGCCGAATCAGAGTGTGACCATCCCCGATCATCCGCATCAGCTTCATAAAACCGACTTCGATCTGTGGGTCTGTGAGCTTCGGAATATCGTCATTCAGCTTCTTAATGTAAGACTCGAACTCATCTTTTGAAATCTTCCTGAAAGGGTCAATGTGGATGCGCTTGATCTCCCGCGCCAATAGCCCTAAGTCGTAGCGCCACCCCGCATCGCGTGACATCTTGCTCACGTCGTCGAGCGCTGCAAGCCTGGTGAAACGAGGGTCATCACGCAATGACTTGAGGTCTGCATCGGTGCGGACGAGCTGCAGATTACGGTAACCCATTTCAAGCGCTTGTTCGAGCCATTTAAATGCCTGCTCTTTTTCGCCGAGCTGCGCATAACTGCAGGCGATATTGTAAGCCGCGTTGTGCGAATAACCCGCGCCTAGCTCGAGCGACATTTCGAACGCCGTGATCGCCTTGCGATAATCTTTGGCTATCAGGCGGGAGCGTCCCAGCTGATCCCAGAAACGAGGCATCGTCGGGTTCGCTGCGACGATTTGTTCCCAGATTGTAACGGCGGCAGCCCATTCCTGGACGGCCATTTTGGCCTCTGCTTGTTTGACCAGCTCCGGCAGTGATGCCGGAGGCGGGTCTTGAGCAGAATTAGCTATCCCCGCCGCCGATCTGTCGCTCACCATCAAAAGTGACAGGAGCAAGATCACCAGAAGCACAAATCGAAATCTCATAATTTGATCGCCCTCTCCTCTTTCACAACTAACTCGCCAATGTCACATTTCTTTGCCCCGTCAGATATTGTCATATGGCACGCCAAGGGCGTGCCATATGACAATATCTGACGGGGCAAAGAAATGTGACATTGGCGAGTTACTCATAGCGCAGAGCAACCATCGGATCTACTTTAGTCGCCCGTCGCGCCGGAACGTAGCAAGCCACACATGCCACGCTCACGAGCACCAGCGCAATCACCACGAAGGTCAACGGGTCGGTTGGGCTCACGCCGAAGAGCAGAGTCGACATGACACGAGTGACCGCTACTGCGCCGATCAAACCGATCGCGACACCAATTGTTACCAGCGTGAGCCCCTGTTTCACAACCAGACCGATGATGTGGCGGGGGGAAGCACCGAGCGCCAATCGTATCCCGATTTCGTGTGTGCGCTGAGTGACCGAGTAGCTCATCACACCATAAACACCTACCGCCGCAAGCATCAGCGCGACCAGAGCAAAGACACTGAGAAGCAGCGTGTAAAAACGAGGTTGAGCCGATGAGTTGTAGAGATACTCTTCCATCGCCCTCACTCGCGAAACAGGTTGGTTAGGATCAGCACTCCAAACAGCGTTGCGTACTGTGCCAGCCATTGCCAGCGGATCACCTTTCGTTCTCACAGCCAGGAACATCCCATTCACGGGAAATTGAGCGTGCGGAAAATAGACTCGCTCGCGGCCTTCAATGTTCAATCCGTAATCTTTGACATGCTTGACGACGCCGACGATGCTTCGCCACGGGTTGCGTGATTGCATACCGCCAAGCTTGAGACGTTTACCGATCGGGTCATCATTAGGCCAGAAACGCTGCGCGAAGCTCTCATCAATGATGACAGCCAATGTGCCCTCAGCTTTATCCTGATCATCAAAGAATCGGCCGCGTGTTAGTGCAACGTTCATCGTCTTATGATAATCCGGGCTGACTCTACGCCAGTCAGCTTCGAATGAGGCGTTCTGCGAGTTTGCCGAAGGAGTTTCGACCGACACCGTGCCCGAGCTGTATGAACCACTCATGGGAAGACTGGTCACGATTCCTGCATTTTCGACTCCGGGCAATCCTCTCACGCGTTCGATCAGGGCCTGATAGAACTGTACGACCTGTGGTGGCTGGGAATATTTCGATTGCGGCAACTGCAGACGCATCGTTAACACATTACGGGGATTGAAGCCTGGATCAACCTCCTGCATTCGCCAGAAGCTGCGAATCATCAATCCTGCTCCAACGAGCAAAACCAGTGATAATGCGACTTCAGCAATGACCAACATGTTTCGCGCATGTCGCCCGCGAACCCCACTTCCCTCTCCCCTCCCACCCTCCTTGAGAGCTTCACTAAGATCGAGCCTCGTTGCCTGAAATGCCGGAACCAATCCAAAGATCAGACCAGTCAGTAAAGATGTGGCGAGTGTGAAGCCAAGCACTCGGAGATCGATCCTGATATCGTCGAGGCGGGGCAAGTTGTCGGGCCCGATCGCAACCAGAGCGTCAAGCCCGAACTTTGCGAGAAGCAATCCAAAGGCGCCGCCGACCAATCCGAGCAGAGAGCATTCAATCAGCAATTGGCGCACGATCCGTCCGCGTCCTGCGCCGAGAGCTGCGCGAATTGCAATCTCTTTTTCGCGCGATACGGAATATGCCAGCAGCAGGTTGGCGACGTTTGCGCAGGCAATCAGCAGCACAAACCCGACTGCTCCGAGCAAGACGAGCAAAGCGGGACGGACATCTCTGACAATGTGGTTGTGGAATGGAACGACGGTCACTGCGAATCCGAAGTTTTGATAGAATTCCTGATCCATCCGCTCGGCAACTACATCCATATCAGCGCGTGCCTGCTCAATCGTGACGCCCGGTTTGAGTTTTGCGATGACTCGCAGAAAATGCGACCCGCGACTCATTTGCTTGTAATCCACTGCGATTGGCGCCCACAGATCGATCTCCTTTGGTGATTGGGCGTCCGGCGGGAGTACTCCAAATCCCGGAGGCATCACGCCAACCACTGTGAATGGTCGCCCATCAAGCGAGATAGTTTGTCCGACAATCTGTTGATTACCTGCAAAGCGCTTTTGCCAGAAGTCATGATTGAGGATCGCGACTTGACCTGTACCCGGTTGATCCTCTTCAGGCCGGAATAGGCGACCAAAGATCGGTTGGACGCCGAGAATTGGAAAAAGATTGGCTGATACTACCCCGGCCTGCAGCTGTTCAGGCTCCCCGAGACCCGTGAGATTATAGTTCTGAAACGCAAGCACTCCCAGTTGCTCGAAGGAATTATTGCGCTCACGGAAGTCCACAACTTCCGGCCCTGAAACCCAGTTCTGCGGCAAATCGGGCAAGAACTTCGTCCAGATGAGTAACAGGCGATTTGCCTCCTGATAGGGTAATGGGCGTAGTAATACCGTATTGACTATGCTGAAGATCGCCGTGTTTGCACCTATGCCCAGAGCAAGCGCGAGGACCGCGACAATGGTAAAGCCGGGCTTCTTGATCAAAACTCGCAGCCCAAATCGGAGGTCTTGCCAAATATTATTCATTGACTCTCCTCTGCAACTACTGGGAGCGCAAGCGCTCCCAGTAGTTATTCATATCTCAATGCAACCATCGGATCCACCTTAGTCGCCCGGCGCGCTGGGATATAGCAGGCCAGGAGAGCCACTAACGCCAGCACGAACGGTAAGAGCGCAAACGTTAGCGGATCTGTCGCACGAACTCCGAAGAGCAGGGTCGACATCAAACGCGTCAAACCAAATGCCGCGGCCAGGCCGAACACGACACCGATCATTGTAAGAATAAGTCCTTGGTTCACGACTAGCTTCAAGACATTTGCCTTGCTTGCCCCAAGCGCCATCCGAATGCCGATCTCATGTGTGCGTTGAGCGACTGTATAGGACATTACACCGAACAGACCGACCGAGGCGAGGATCAAGGCAACGAGCGCAAAGACGCTGAGGAGGATTGTCGAAAATCGTCGTTGCGAGTTTGAATCCGCCACCATTCGCTCCATCGTCGTAACTCTGAAGACAGGCAGTTCTTTGTCTGCAGATTGAATGACCCCGCGCACAGCTCCGGTCATATTCTGTGGTTCAGAGACGGTGCGGGCGACGAGGAAGACGCTTGATGATGGACGTTGACGATGCGGGTAGTAGTACTGGACGGGTGATTCTCCATCCAGCCCTCTCTGCTTGACGTGGCCGACGATGCCGACAATTTCTCGCCAGAGTGTATTTCCTTGCGGATCACGTTCAAAGGTGATGCGCCTGCCGATTGGATCTTCGTTCGGCCAGAACTTGCGAGCCATCGTCTCATCGATGATCGCCACACCTGGCGCACCTATGACGTCACGGTCGTCGAAGTAGCGGCCACGGATGAGTGGAATATTCATCGTTTGAAAGTAGCTCGCCCCGGCAGCCCAGCGATTGCCCCAGGGCGCCATCTGTCCGGGCGGTACAGTACGGCCCTCGATATTAAAGCTCCCGCTCGATCCTCCCCCGCTCATGGGCACAGTTGAAGAGAGGCCTGCAGACTTCACACCAGGTAAGGCAGCGGCCTCCGTCAAAATTTTCTGGAAGAATCCGTCAACCTGCACAGGTTCTCTGTACCTCGTGTTCGGCAGCGATACCTGCATCACGAGGAGGTTATTTGGATTGAAGCCCGGATTGACTTCCTGCACGCGTCGAAAGCTCTTGATGAGCAAGCCGGCGCCTATCAGCAGCACAATTGCAGACATGACCTCGAAAACGACGAGACTGCTTCGCAACCACCGCCGCGTATGAGCCACACCGCTGCGACCGCCTTCCTTCAACGTCTCGTGCAAATCGGTCTTTGAGACTTGTAACGCGGGGACCAGGCCGAAGAGCAATCCGGTCAGCAGTGCCACTGCGAAAGTGAACGCCAGGACGCGTCCATCGATGCCGACCTCGTTGGCGCGTGGAATCAGGTTTTCGTTGAGCGAGAGCAGCAACCCTATACCCCAATAGGCAAGCAGCACACCCAGCAATCCGCCGATAAGCGCGAGCAGCACGCTTTCAGTTAATAATTGTCTGACAACACGCCAACGCCCCGCGCCCAGAGCCGTTCGAATCGCAATCTCTTTTTGTCTCACCGCCGCGCGTGCCAACAACAGGTTGGCCACGTTAGCGCACGCAATCAACAAGACGAAACCGACGGCAGACATCAAGACAAGTAGCGCCGGGCGAATGTCGCCAACTACGATCTCGCGCAGCGAGCGCAGTAAGAGGCCCCAGCTGCTCGGATCGTTCGCATCTCCGCCGCCGAAATATTGCTGCCGAACATTTGCCGCAATCGTGTCCATCTCGACCTGCGCTTGCCCCAGTGTTACGTTTGGCTTGAGCCTCCCAATCACGATGAGAAATTCATTGCGCCAGCGGCGGACATCCAACTGCTGCGGTGTAAACGCAATCGGCGAATAAATATCAATGACCTGTCCCATCTCGCTGCCGAATTGAAAGTCCGGCGGCATCACACCAACGACCGTGTAATTTTCGCCGCTCAGTGTCAACGTCTTACCGATGATGTTTTGATCGGCGGCAAAACGTCGTTGCCAGAGGTTGTCGCTGAGCACCACAACGTGATTACGCCCCGGCTGATCTTCGTCTGGTGTGAAGATTCGACCTTTCGCTGCTTCGACACCCAGCGTCGGGAAGAACGTATGTGAGACGGTCATCCCGGTCAGTCGTTCGGGATCGCCTGAACCCGTCAGGTTGACTGGCCAGAACGTGCAGGCCCCGAGATTTTCGAATGACTTGTTGTTATCGCGGTAATGTGTGTAACCGCTGGCCGAAACGGATGCTTTCAAATCGAGCTTCGGGTAGTTGTGATTGAGCTGAACCAGCCGATCCGAATCTCTATAATTCAATGGGCGCAGCAGAACCGAATTCACGACGCTGAAGATTGCCGTATTCGCGCCAATGCCAAGCGCGAGGGCGATGACAGCGACAAGCGTGAATCCCGGATTTTTAAAGAGCATTCGCGCACCGTAGCGTAAGTCTTGCCAAAGCGTATTCATGACATCCTCCCTTCTGAATGCGGATTGCGGATTGCGGATTTATAAACGCAGCAGTTCTTTCAATCCGCAATCCGCAATCCGCAATCCGCAATCGAATTACTCATACCGTAATGCCACCAGTGGATCCACTCTAGTCGCCTTACGCGCCGGGACATAACACGCCAGCAATGCAACGACAGCAAGCAGCAATGAGATCGTGGCAAATGTCGAGAGATCGCTCGGGCTCACGCCAAACAGCAAACCCGACATCAAACGCGTTACCGCAAACGCGCCCGCAATGCCAATTGCAATGCCTGCCAATACCAGCGCCATTCCCTGACTGACGATCATCTTTAGAACATCTCGCGCTTGTGCTCCCAGAGCCATCCGGATCCCGATCTCGTGTGTGCGTTGTGTCACCGAATAGGAGATCACACCGTAGATTCCTACTGACGCCAGCACCAGAGCCACTAAGGCAAAAGTCCCCAAAAGCAGAAGATTCAATCGCCGCCCGGAAACTGATTCGGAGATGAGGTCGGTCATCCTGTGAATGTTATAGATGGGTTGATCGCGATCTATGGATTGAATTTGACTGCGCACCGCAGCGACAAATCGCAATGGGTCGGATGCAGTTCGAACCAGCAATCCAGTGCGAGCTAGCGGCAGCTGCAGATAAGACACATAAACGTGAGGTGCAGATTCGGCATCGAGACCGGACTGCTTCACATTACCGGCAACCCCAATAATGGTCATCCACTCATCGCCACCACCACTTATACGCCTGCCAATCGGGTTTTCGTTAGGCCAATAACGATCTGCAAAAGCCTGGTTGATCATGGCGACGCGCGTGGAATCTTCGCCGTCACTTTCTGTAAAACCGCGTCCCTGCAAAATAGGGATGCCTATCATTTGTAAATAATCAGGGCTAATAACTCGATAATCGGCTAAAGGGGTATTCGCCATACTCTCCGGTTTAGGCCTGCCTTCGATTCTGAAAACATTAACACCGCGTCTTCCTGAAAATGGCGGGTGATTGACAACCGCGGCAGCTTTCACTCCCGGTAAGGCCGAGATTTTTTCCAGCGCCTGTTGGTAAAAAGATGATCGCCTGGGTTGTTCAGAGTACTTGGATTCAGGCAGAGTGATTTCAAGGCTGAGCAGATTTTGCGGGTCAAAGCCTGGATCAACCTGCTGCAATCGCCAAAAGCTTTTGATCAGCAGCCCGGCGCCGATGAGCAAGATGAGCGAAAGCGCAACCTCGACGATTACCAACGCATTGCGCAAACGATGACGACCTGCACCTTTTACACCACGCCCACCGTCTTTGAGCGATTCATTTAAATCGGGCTGCGAGGCTTGCATCGCCGGCGCAAGCCCGAAGACAACACCAGTAATCAGAGTTAGCAGAAGAGTGAAACCGAGCACACGGCCATCAATAGCGATCTGATCCGCTCGCGGAATCTGCATTGCTCCCAGCACGCTAATCGCGTCGCCGATCCATACCGCAAGCAATAACCCGAGCCCACCGCCAAACAAAGACAGCAAAAAACTTTCGGTGAGCAATTGCCGGACAATCCGCCCCCGTTTTGCGCCGAGCGAGAGGCGAATCGCAAACTCCTTCTGCCGTGATGCAGCTGATGCGAGCAGGAGATTGGCGATATTCGCGCAGGCAATAAGCAATACGAACCCGACGGCTCCTGCCAATACCGTCAACGATTGTTTCAATCGACGGCCGGCTGCAGATTGCAGAAGAACAGGGTTCACTCCCCCGCCACCGCGAATCTGCGATGATTCCTGTTCATTCAGGCGCGCGATGTTCTCAAGTTCGGCTCTGGCCTGTTCAAAGGTCACATCTGATTTGATTCGCCCGATTGTCAATAGATTGTGAGAGTTTCGATTTTTTTCGGTTTCGAGTGACCGCGGAACATAGATCTCGCTCTGCGAGGGAGAGAGATCAGCGAGACGCGGTGGGAATTGAAACTCTCGCGGCATCACTCCTACGACTGTGTAATCTCTGCCGTTAAGCGACACGCTACGCCCAATGATATCGGCAACTCTGCCGAATCGGTTTTGCCAGAGGTTGTAACTCATTACTGCGACACGAACATTTGTTCGGTCTTCCTCTTCCGTAAATGTGCGGCCAAGCACCGGCGAGAGGCCGAGAGTCGAAAAAAGATTTGCAGTCACGGCATAGGCCTCGAGTCGCACAGGCTCGTCGTCGCCGGTCAGGTTGAAGTTCATACGCTCGCCGGCAGCTATCTGCTCGAAAGCAC
Organism: Acidobacteriota bacterium; assembly: GCA_022614735.1. GTDB lineage: Bacteria > Acidobacteriota > Blastocatellia > RBC074 > RBC074 > JAKEHZ01. The sequence goes on from JAKEHZ010000325.1 coordinate 31,216, forward strand.
GGCTGCGAGTTTTGTAAGCGAAGAAACCATCAGGGGAGAGTTCGACCTGATCGACTCTTATCAGCTTCTCCCAGATTACCACCAGTTTGTCGGCATCTTTGTAAGGCAAGGGCTTGAGAAAGACTGCATTGATCACACTGAATATTGCTGTATTTGCGCCAATGCCCATCGCGAGTGTAAAGATAGCCACGATCGTGAAGGCAGGCTTCTTTAGAATGGTGCGTATCCCATACTTCAAGTCTTGCCAGAGGGTTTCCATCAATTCCTCCGTTGAATCCAAAAACAGTTTTCAGTTTTCAGTTTTCAGTTTTCAGTAGTAATTCGCTCCAACTGAAAACTGTTTTTCATTGTTTCAATGCTTGTGCCTGGATCGTGACTTTCAAAATCCGTCCAATTATCCCAGGACCATAACTCACCCCAAAATCAAACCTGTTGATCTTTGTCTGAGCGATGTAGTAGTTCACCTCATCTCCCTGAGGTGAACGGCTGTGATCAGTCTCCTCGACATCAAGCACCACTTCTCTGCTTCGCCCTTTGATTGTCAGATTACCAGTAACCCGCAGTGTGTCTCTATCTCTTCCTTTTTCCACCTTCGTGCTTTGGAAGCGAATGTCCGGGTATTTCTTCACATCGAGGAAGTCAGCTGTCCGCAAATGATCATCTCGCCTTTTTATGCCAGTATTGATGCTGGCCGCCTTGATTGTGACTTCGACAGATGAACCATGCAGGTCACTTTCGTCGAATATAATTCTTCCTGTGAACTCAGGGAACCTTCCCTTCACGGTGAAGAAGAAGAGATTTCCCACACTGAATTCAACGGTTGTGTACTTGGGCTCAATGAACCAAATAGTTTTTGTGCGATCGTCCACTTTTCGTGCTTCCATTATATTTCTCCTCACTTGATTGCGGATTGCGGATTGCGGATTGCGGATTGCGGATTGCGGATTGAAATGGCCTATACCGCAATTAAATCCGCAATCCGCAATCCGCAATCCGCAATCGAATTACTCATACCTTAGCGCGACCATCGGATCTACTTTCATAGCCCTGCGCGCAGGGATGCAGCAAGCCAGCAGAGAGACTACTGTGAGCAGCAATGCAATCGCTGCAAATGTCCTGAAATCGGTTGCGCTGATGTCATAAAGCAGACTGGACATTAAGCGCATCAATGCAAAAGAAGCTGCCAGACCAATCGCGACGCCGAGCAGAGCCAGGCTCATTCCCTTTTTGATCACCAGCCTGAGAATGTCCCTCGTTTGCGCGCCCAGGGCGATCCTCACGCCGATTTCGGCTGTCTGCTGAACGACGAAGTAGGACAACACGCCGTAGATTCCCAGCGAGGCAAGCAGCAAGGCCAGCCCTGCAAAGGCACTCAACAGCGTCATTCCCATACGTCGCGCCATGGTCTCCTCATCGAGTAACTGAACCATCGTGTCGACGCAGCAAATTGGCTGTTCGGGATCAACGGCCAAAACCTCGCGCCGCACCGCAGACACTATGCTGTTTGGATCAACCGTTGTGCGAATTGCCATATCGCGCGGGGTGAACCAGGGATTAGTCGCGACTTGCCGGTAGGGGAGATACATCTCGGCCTTGACGGGAACATCAAGACCCATTTGCCGGTGATCTATGACAATGCCGACAATCATCATCCAGGGCGTATCTGAATCGGGATCGCCGATTTTGAAACGCTTTCCCAATGCATCTCCCTGCGGCCAATACTGTCTGGCCATCGCTTCGTTAATGATTGCTACGGGCATTGTTTGTAAGGTATCGCTCTCGTTGAAATATCGTCCCTGCTTCAAGGGAATGCCCATCGTTTTGAGGTAACCTGCACTGATCTGCCTGTGATTGGCATCGAATGAATGCCCCATGGCTATCATTTCCTGGACAGAGCGACCTTCGATCACAAAACCGCTCGTGCCTCCTTTCCACGACAGTGGTACAGAGGTGGTGTAATCCGCGGATACGACCCCAGGCAGACTCCTCACTCGTTCAAGCACCTGATCGTAAAACGCTATGCGTTTGGCGTGCTCTCTATACTTTTTCATCGGCAAGGCTGTCCGCAGGGTCAGCAGAGTATCCGGTTGAAAGACCGAGTACTGATTCCGTAGTTTGTAGAAAGTCTGAATCAGCAACCCCGCGCCAACCAGCAGCACAAGTGCCAGCGCAATCTCTGTCACAACTAATACGCCACGCAACCAGCGATTACCTGTGCCTAACCCTGTGCGACTGCCTGCCTGTTTCAAAGCTTCATTCAGATCAATTTTCGAAGCCTGCAGCGCGGGCGCCAAACCAAATACCACCCCGGTGAGCAACGAGATCAACAACGTATAGCCCAGAACGCTGAGATCGATCTTCAGACTGGTCGACAGCCTCATAGCTTCCGGGATCATTTGCTTCAGGAAACCGAAGCTCCACACAGCGAACAGCAAGCCGGTCATTGACCCGACGATCGAAAGCAGAATGCTCTCGGTCAGCAACTGTCGCACGATGCGCATGCGGCTTGCGCCAAGCGCGCTGCGAACGGCTATCTCTTTGGAACGATTTGCCGCCCGAGAGAGCAAGAGGTTGGCGATATTTGCGCAGGCAATGAGCAACACGAATCCTACGGCTATCAGCAGGACGATCAATGGACGCCGCACTTCCCCCGCCAATTGTTCACGCAACGGCATCACATATGCGCTGATCCTTGCGGCACTGGGATAATCGCGTGCAATCCGTTGTTGAATCGTTTGAATGTCCGTGTTGGCCTGTTCGAGCGTCACTCCCGGCTTCATTCGCGCGATAACTGTCAGATAATGTGAACCTCGTTCGGCCAACTCTTCCTGAGTGAATGCTATCGGAACCCAGAGGCCCATGGAGCTTTCCAGAAACTGAAACCCCGCAGGCATTACGCCAATAACATTGTATTTCTCGTTGTCGAGCAGGATGTCTTTTCCAATGATGTCTCGCTCGCTGCCAAAACGATCCTGCCACAGTCTATGGCTGATCACCGCGACCCTGTGTGAGCCCTGCTTGTCTTCTTCAGGGAGAAAAGTGCGTCCCAGCAGAGGTTTAATTCCAAGCAGCGTAAAGAAATTTGCAGTTACGCCGTAAGCATGGACCTTCTCCGGCTCACCACCACTGGTCAGATTGAATCCGCGCCACGCGAGCGCCGCAAATTCTCCAATGACCTTACTCTGTGCCTTCCAATCAGCATAGTTCGCCGGCGCCGGAGTATTGCGCGGGAAGCCTGCGAATGAGGCATCCTCCCAGACCATCACCAGACGATCAGGTTCGTAAAATGACAGCGGCTTCAACAAAATTGCGTTCACCAAACTGAAGATCGCCGTATTTGCGCCAATACCCAGAGCAAGCGAAAGCACGGCCACTATCGTGAAACCACGATTTTTCAGTAGCTCCCGCAATCCATAACGCAGGTCTTGTATCAATGTGTTCATGATCCCCCTTTTGATTGCGGATTGCGGATTGCGGATTGCGGATTTTGTGGATTGAGATTTCTCGGTTTCTCCGTGGGCTACGATTGAGAAAATCCGCAATCCGCAATCCGCAATCCGCAATCAAATCACCCATACCTCAGAGCGACCATAGGATCTACCTTTGTCGCTCGTCGCGCCGGTAGATAACACGCACACAAAGCAACTACTGCAAGTACCGCCGGGATTCCTGCAAATGTTACTGCGTCAGTCGCGCTGATACCGTAAAGGAAACCTGCCAGTAGATGTGTTACTGCCAACGCAGCAATCAATCCCAGGATGACGCCGATTGAGACAAGCAACATCCCTTCCTTTAGCACTAAAAACAACACGTCCCTCTTTTGCGCGCCAAGCGCCATACGCACACCAATCTCGCGCGTCCGCTGCGAAATTGAATAGGACATCACGCCGTACAAACCAACCCCTGCGAGCAATAGCGCCAGCAACCCGAAGACAACAATTAAAACCGCTCCCATCCGCGCCGGATAGAGCGAGCTGTCGAGCAATGTGGTGAGTGATTGTAGATCGCTCAGCGGTAGATTCTTTTCCAGCGAATTCACTTCGCGTCGCACCCCTCCGGCTACACTGAGCGGATCGCCCACGGCACGCACGAACAAAGTCATTCCGGTCTCGTGGTTTTGTGCGAGAGGTTGATAAATGAAAGGTGTCGGCTCTTCACTGATAGCACGATATTTGCTATCGCGCACAATTCCGATGATCTCACGCCAGGGGCTTTGCGATCCTCCTAACCGCAAGCGCTTACCGAGGGGGTCTTGATTGATGAAGTGGCGCCGGGCGAAAGCTTCATTGATGATCACCACGCCAGGCGTTCCTTCGTCATCTTGCGCATTGAAATCGCGACCACGGATCATCGCGATGCCCATCGTTTGAAAATATTTCAGACCGACGACATTGGTGGCGACCGTTCGCAGATTGTCATCACCGCTGACACCAGTCCCCTCACTTCTAACACCCCTTTCCGGCCCGGTTTGGCCTTCGAGGACGAAGTTGGTTACCCGGCCTCCACCGCTGATCGGCACGACACGCGCCAGGCTGGCTGATTGGACGCCAGGCAAGCTCTCGATTCGTTCTACCACTTGCCGGTAAAACTCGCGGCCTTGTGGCCTGGTGTAGCGCAAAAGATTGATATTGAGCGATGCCGCCAGAATCTTGCCGGCATCAAACCCAGGATCGATGCCCTGCATCTGACGCAAGCTGCGCAGGAAGAGTCCTGCCCCGATCAGTAACAGTAACGACAGTGCGACCTGAGCGACGACGAGCATATTTCTCAGATTGAAACGGCGCCGGCCTTGAACAGCCGATTGAGATTCGTCTTTCAGAGCCGGCACCATGTCTGGCCGCGAAGTCTGCAGCGCCGGAGCAAGTCCAAAAATAATTCCGGTCAAGAGAGACAACCCGAGCGTGAAGAGAAGAACGCGGCTATCAAGGCTGAAATCCAGATTAAACGAGAAAATGCCGGTAGGTGGCGGTGTGGCCTTCAACAACTCAACAGTCCATACCCCAAGAAGTAATCCGGCCATCCCTCCCAGCAATGCCAACAGCAAGCTCTCAGTCAACAATTGACGAACGAGACGCGCGCGACTTGCGCCCAGCGCCAAACGCACAGCAATCTCTCTCCGTCTCGCCGAAGCTCGCGCAAGCAGCAGATTGGCTACGTTGGCGCAGGCGATGAGCAAGACCACTCCAACGACGGCCATCAATAACGCGGCGGCGGAGAGCAAAGGCCGATAGCCGCGAGGATCGATCTTGCTGACGGGAAATAGTGTGGCGGTTCTCTCGCGATTCTCGTTCGGATAGGTCTGCTCCAGCTGCGCCGCGAGTATTGAAAAACCGGCCTGAGCCTGATCGATGGTCATACCATCCTTCAGACGTCCGATCATCCTTAGCCAGCTCGGGCCGCGTCTTTGTAGCAGATCGGGATTCATCTCCCCTGAGAAACCTCCACGAGGTGGGCGGACAATAGCCTGCATCATCATCGGCACATAGATGTCATTTGTCTCTAAAATTTCCGCTCCCTCGAACCCGGCAGGCGTCACACCAATGACCGTGAAGCTGTGACCATTCAAGGCCAGCTGTTGTCCGACGATCTCCGTCCTTGCGCCAAAACGCTGCTGCCACAAACGATGACTGATCACTACAACCGGATGCGCGTTTGGCACCTTGTCATCTTCCGGCGAGATAATTCGTCCCAACACAGCGCGCACGCCGAGCAAATCGAAGTAGTTTCCCGTAACAATCGAGCCACCTATCATATCCGGAGTGTCACTACTCCCCAGACTGACAGTGACGCCGCTGAAGGCAGCCAACCCATTGAAGGCCACGTTCCTGTCGCGGTAATCGACATAGTTAGGATAAGACACCACACTCCACGGGCTGTTACGCGTGCCGCCGAAAACGTAGACGAGCTGCTGCGGGTCAACCACCGGCAATTGACGAAGAAAAGCCGCATTGACGAGACTGAAGATGGCTGTGTTTGCCCCGATGCCCAGCGCGATCGAAAGCACTGCGATCAGGGTTATGCCTGGGCTCTTTAACAACATTCGCGTGGCATACCGTAAATCTTGAAGTACTTTCTGCATAATTTCTCCAAGTTTTGACTCGAGCGTATGCGCTTGCTAGAATCCTTTTGGCCACCTCAACACCAATATTGGCTGTGGAGGAGTCTGTAATGAATACATATATCAGCATCTCCATCTGGCAACTGCTTGCCCTGATCTTCACGTTGTGCGGATCTGTCATCGGCGGTCTGTCCTATCAGGCGCACATGATTGATAAACGTTTCGAGCAGTTCGAGAAACGCCTAGAGCTTGTCGAGAAGAATCTGAGTAATCGCATCGAGTCGTCCGAGAAAAAGATCAGCGCACGCTTTGATGACCTGAAACAAGAAGTCAGAGCTCAGCGCAAATAGAATGCGCGGTGTCACTTCTCCATCACCGATTGCTGGATTGTTGCGGAGATGATAGCAGCAGGTTTCCAATCTCCCGCACCAGCCTATCCACTGCAAAGCGTTCAAGGTTGGACATGACACCGATAGCCACACCTCTCTCAGGAACGAGACCAAGGTAGGTCGAAGTCCCAGCCTGTCCGCCGCCATGCGAGACGACTTTTTGACCCGAAATCTGATCGACACCCCAACCCAGGCCGTATGCGGTCTCTTTTCCATCCTTCATCTTCTGCCGCGTCCACATTTGCTCACGCGATTTTTCACTGACGAGCACTCGAGTATTTACAGCCAGCGCAAAATTCACCAGGTCAACCGCCGTTGAAACCAGTCCACCCCCCGGAACCTTCATACTCGTGTCGTGGAGCGAGCAGTTGTAAACCTCGCCAACCTTTGCAAAACGCTTAGCAGCGTCGGGCAAGCGTTTATATGTCTCTTCATCAAGCAACATGTAACCCCGAGCGCGATTGGGAATCACCAGCCGTGAATGATCAATTCCAGTCTGGCTCATCCCGGCGGATTGAAAGACGTGCTGGCGCATATAATCTTCGTAACTCATCCCGGAAGCGCCTTCGATAGCGCATCCTAAAACGCTATAGCCGAACGTGGTGTAGTTAAACTTAGTGCCTGGTTCGTGCAGAAGAGGTTCGTCTTTGAAGAGAGCCATGGAATCAACGATGGTGTAGTAAGCGGCTGTTCCAGTAGCTTCCTCTCCGGTCTTGTAGTGACGAACACCGCCGAGGTGTCCCAACAATTGCCGCGCAGTTACCGGCCATTGTTTTTTCGGAAAGGCTGAACAGTATTTTTGAATCGGAGCGTCGAGATCAAGCTTACCTTTCTCGGCCAATTGCATAACGGCCGTGGAGGTCATAGCTTTGGCAATAGAGGCAGTGCGATAAACTGTCGTCTCTTTGGCGGGAACCGAGTTTTCCAGATCGGCCTTACCAAATCCCTTCGCATATACCAGCTTGTTGTTGGTCGCGATCGCTATCGAGATCGCCGGGACTTTCCCCCGCTCCATCTCTCTCGTAATCACTGCCTCGATTTTGTCGATTGCTGCAGAAGATAAAACATCACTCGTCTGCCTGACAGCTGGCGAGATGGTCAGAAATACCAGAAGGACTGCAAGCGAGTAGAGCCGTGCGTTTTTCATCTGAAACCCTCAAAAGGATACTCCTTCCATTGCGAACATCTTGGTAAGCTTGGAGGGAGAGGAATTGTTCGATCGTCGCAAGGCGATCTTCTTTTTTGATATAATAATCGTGCCCTGAAGGCACTCCTCTGATGCAAGAGAAACGGTTTTTGGGCGCTTCGTTGCGATATGGACAAGAGTATCCGCAAGGGTACGCAGAGGGGATGTAGGCGTCTGGAAGATACCCACGTGGATTTTCCGATCTCTGTTTCCATCTCGTACGGGTCGTGATCAATAGTGATCTTGAGATTCGCCATCTGATCGTCAACCGGCCCAAAGCAGTCCGTTCTGGTCTTCGACCAGCGGCATGCCCGAAAGTTGGAACTGCAAGCCCCCACTATAACGAGTCTTCAAGTTTAGTGGCGGGTAGTTGACACAAAGAGCCTCCCAAAGAGAAGAGCATGATTAACATTCCTCTTGATTTTTTTGCTTTGAGCAGAAGCTCTGATGGTCGACACGAAAATCAACGACAGCAACAGAATAAAGGTTTTGAAAATCCTGTAAGTCATTTCTTACCCCTATCACAGAATTCCAGCCAAATACCGTACCATTACATATTAAATTTTTAATTGTTGAAATCAGTGAGTTTGATCCGGCCTGCAGCTGGAATAGAGTGGTTCGAGTGTGCGGTTCTGGGATCGAGTTATCCCAAAATCGAAACGACCATTCGTCGAAGAGAGAAAACGGAACAAACGGAAATTCTTCAGGATTTTTCCGTTTGATTCCGTTATTTCCGCCCTTTCTTGTTGACCCGTTTTCTCTCTTCTGCCGTCATTCATTCCGCAATGCCACCATCGGATCGACCTTCGTTGCCTGCCGCGCGGGAATGTAACAGGCAATTAGTGAGACGAAAAAGAGCAGGAGCGATATCAGCCCAAAAGTTGCCGCGTCAGTCGCACTCACACCGTAGAGCAGATTTGACATCAATCGTGTCAATCCGAAGGCCGCAATCAAACCTATACTCACGCCCATGAGTGCAAGCAACAGCCCCTGAGCGACAATCAGCCCCAAAACATCTCGTGGACGGGCTCCCAACGCCACTCTGATGCCGATCTCCTGCGTGCGTTGTGTCACCGAATAAGCGATGACACCGTAAATTCCAACGGCTGTGAGCAATAACGCGACGCCGGCAAATATGGCGAGAAGCAGCATATTGAAGCGACGCGCCGCGACTGAGGCTCCTATCACTTCTGCCATCGTTCTGACACGCGTCACAGGAATTTGCCCATCTATTTTCCAGACACGATTTTTGACCGCACCGACAATCGTCGCTGGATCGCTTTGACTTCGGATAACTAAATTTATCCAACGCTTCCACGAACTTTTTGATTGTGGGTAAGGCGTGTACAAAGCCGGTTCTTCCGCATCGTCCAGCGCGAAGTGTTTGATATCCCCCACTACGCCTATGATTGTGATCCAGTCGTCCGGTTCACCCCGCGCCCAGCGCACTCGCTTGCCCAGCGGGTTTTGCCCTTTGAAGAAACGCTGGGCCAAACTCTCATTAACGATCCCAACCTGAGGTGCGCTTTTGTTGTCGTGTGGCGTGAAATCGCGCCCGGCAAGCAACGGAATTTGCATCACGCGGAAGTAATCGCCTTCTATACTTCGCGTCTGAACATCAGGCTCTTCCCCCGCAGCCAGCTGTTGTCCCTCAACGGCGAAGTCGTGCGTCAACCATTCGCCGCTCAATGGTAATTCGCTGACGATCACCGTCTGCACGCCCGGCAGCGCATTGACCTCTTCGAGCAAGGCACGGCGGTACTGCGTCTGTTTGGGAATTTCGAGGTAGCGTGCTTCAGGCAGATCGATACGCATTGTCAGCAAGTTGTCCGGGTTGAAGCCGGGCTTGACCGTGCGTAATTGCCAGAAACTCTTGATCAGCAATCCGGCGCCGATGAGCAAAACCAGCGCCATTGCCATTTCGACAACCACCAGCGCACTCCGGACCCTCTGTCTGGATGTGCCCGCTGTTCCGCGTCCACCCTCTTTCAAAGCGTCACTGACGTTGACACGCGTCGCGTGCCATGCCGGCGCCAGACCAAAAATAATGCCGGTTGCCAGCGAAAGGGCCAGCGTGAAGAGTAGAACGCGCGCGTCCACGCTGATCGAATCAAGACGCGGTAGATTTTCCGGCTTCAAGGCGATGAGCAGACTAACGCCCCACAATGCCAACAACACGCCAACTGCGCCACCCAGTAATGCAACCAAGCTGCTTTCCGTTAACAATTGTCGCGTCAAGCGCCAGCGTTCTGCGCCCAGCGCCACACGAACGACCAGCTCTTGTTCCCGCGCGGCAGCACGCGCCAGGAGCAGATTGGCAAAGTTTGCGCAGGCAATCAGGAGGACCAGACCGACCGCGAAGAACATGACCATCAAAGCAGGCTTGACCTCTCCGACCACCCGCTCGTGCAATCCGATCAACACAGTCCGTCGCCGCTTGTTCTCCGCCGGAAATGCTTCGGCCAGCCGTTTGTCAATTGCGCTCATCTCGCTCTGTGCCTGGGCGAGTGTCACGCCCGGTTTCAACCGCGCATATACGCGCAGGAAATGCACACCGCGATAGACTGCTGCCACAGGGCTGACGACGCGGACGGGGCACCAGGCATCCGTCTCATCACGCGGCGTTTTGAAATCCGCCGGCATCACGCCGATGACTGTATAGTTGTTGCCACTCAGCGTCACTCTTTTGCCCACAATGTCGGATTGACCGCCGAATTGCTGCTGCCAGAGCGAATAACTTAAGACAACAAGGAACGGGCCGCCCTGTTTATCGTCATCTGTCGTGATCACGCGACCAAGCAGTGGCGACACCCCGAGCGTCTTGAAAAAATCGCCGGTTACCAACCCGGCGCGCCACTGCACCGGATCACCACTCCCAACATAATCGAGCGGCTGAATCGTATTGCCGCCGATTTCGGCGAAAGATTGATTCCAGGCTTTGACATCGGCTAAATCGAGAACGGATTCATTTGATCGGAACGTGACGAGCCGTTCCGGGTCGGAGTATGCTAATGGACGCAAGAGCACTGCGTTGACCACGCTGAAGATGGCTGTATTTGCGCCGATGCCGAGCGCAAGTGTGATGATAGCAACCAGCGCGAATCCGTAATTCTTGATCAGCATTCTTACGCCATATCGCAGGTCTTGCCATAAAGTTTCCATCTCACCTCCACTTTGATTGCGGATTGCGGATCTGGAAGAAAGAGCGGGGGAGCGGGAGAGCGGGAGAGCGGGAGAGCAGGGGACCTA
>JAKEHZ010000049.1 GCA_022614735.1 Acidobacteriota bacterium
TGTTAAATTCCAGCCTACATCGGCTCTCCATCTTGCTTCCGAATCCCCCCAACGGCAGTTGGGGGATGCTTAAAGTCCAACCTCCTCTGACCAACAGAGGCCGGACTTTAACTATCCCCCAACTGCCGTTGGGGGGATTCGGTAGTAACAGCTGCTCGGATGTAGGCTGGAGCTTAACAATCCCCCAACTTCCGTTGGGGGGATTTATCAAGGCTCCTCAATTAGACGGAGTCAGCTCAAAGAGCAGAGACGGTATATTTCAAAGGGTTGAAGACAAGCGCAATTTGGCGTTTAGATTCATTAAGTCAAAATGGATAAAGTCGACCACGGATTAAATCCGTATTGATCCGTCGCATCCGTGTCGATCCGCGGTGAATCGCCATTATTTACTGAGGCATTACGTTCTTTATCTCCTGCCCATTGACCTGCAATCCATACTCAATACTTTCAACGATCGCCTGCCAGGTCGCGGCGATGATGTTTTCGCCGACACCCACCGTGTTCCAGGACCTTTCGCCATCACTCGTTTCCACGTGAACACGGGTCTTCGCTGCCGTCGCCTTCTCGCCATCGAGAATGCGGACTTTGTAATCGATCAGGTGGAATCTGGTTATTTGCGGGTAATGCGGCAGGAGGGCCTTCCGCAGCGCCAGGTCGAGCGCGTGCGCCGGGCCAACACCCAGGCTCGCCGTGTGCACCTCTTCATCACCGACTTTCAATCGCACGATTGCTTCGGGATCGCCCGAAGAGCCTATCCAGATCCGATACTCGACCGGCTCGAAGAGTTTCTTGCGTCTGCCCAGCGCGCTCAGGGCAAGCAGTTGGAATGATGCTTCGGCATCTTCAAACTGATAGCCTTCGTGCTCGAGCGTTTTCAATTGAGCCAGCAAATCCCGAGCGGCTGCGGGATTTTTCTGAAAGTCTTCACTCAGGCCATCCGCCTTGAAACGAATATTGCTGACGCCCGACTGATCGCTGATGAGCACGCGCGTTTCATTGCCGACATCTTCCGGGTGGATGTGTTCGTAGGTCTCTTTCGCGCGCGCTACTGCGGAGACGTGAATCCCTCCTTTATGTGCAAAAGCGCTGCGTCCGACAAATGCCGCGCGCTCGTTCGGAACCAGGTTGGCCACCTCGTTAACGTAACGGCTGGTATGCGTGAGCATTTTCAATTTGCCGGGAGGCAAACATTGACGACCCATCTTCAATTCCAGGTTCGGAATCACCGAGCAGAGGTTTGCATTGCCGCAGCGTTCACCATAACCGTTGAAGACCCCCTGAATGTGAGTTACTCCGGCTTCCACTGCCGCAAGAGTGTTGGCGACGGCGAGCTCGCCATCGTTGTGGCAATGTATGCCCAGCCGGGCGTTGGGAAACCGCGAGCGCACAAGCGCAATCGTCTCGGCCACCTGCTCGGGCAAACTGCCGCCATTCGTATCGCAGAGGATGATCGTCTCTGCTCCGGCCTGCACCGCTGCGTTCAGCGAGTCGAGCGCATATTCCGAGTTAGCGCGGAAGCCATCGAAGAAATGTTCGGCATCGTAAAAGACGCGGCGACCGCAGGCATTGAGATGGCTGACCGTGTCCGCAATCATGCGCAGGTTTTCTTCGAGCGTCGTTTTGATGGCAATGTCAACGTGAAAATCCCACGACTTGCCGAAGATCGTGACGATCGGGGTCTCCGCTGCGAGCAGACCCTGAACGACGGCATCATCCGATGCAATGCCGTTAGCTCGACGAGTGCTGCCGAACGCGGCCAGTCGTGTATTTTTCAGCTGCAATGATTTTGCGCGCTCAAAAAATTCCACGTCTTTGGGGTTCGCGCCAGGCCACCCCCCTTCAATATACGCGACGCCGAACTCATCGAGAGCACGCACAATTTTGAGTTTGTCTTCAACTGTATAAGCCAGTCCCTCACCCTGAGCTCCATCGCGCAATGTCGTGTCATAAATTTCTACGAAGGATTCTGTCATAAATATATAGAGTTCGCTGTTCAGCGGTTTTTCTTGATCACACGTACCAGGCCATCGACGACCTCGCTCGATGCCCCCGTGACAGTTACGTTCTTGTCGGGATCGAACACTTCCGTGAAGTTCCCGAATCTGCCCTCTTGCGTCAGGATGATGAGTTCGTCCAGATCATTGTCGGCGTCGCGAAAAACAAATTTCACTTTGACTTTTGCGGACCCAAAGCCCAGGCCAATCGCGATGCGTGTATTCCTACTGCCGCGATCGAACCCGATAATAGTGGACGAAAGAACCAACCGCCTCGCGTCAGCCGGTAGGGTAATGCCGAGTCCATCGGCTCCCTTTTTGGTACCGTCAATAACATAGGTGAAGAAAGGTTGTTGTCGCAGTTCATCAATGATCTTCAGCTGGAGCGCAGTGTCATAGCGTTCGGGAAAGCCGGCGGTCGCCGTAGTTTGGGCGACCACGGGTTTTTCGATGATGATGACGGAGTATCCGGCCAATCGTTTTTCATCCGGTTGATCCTTTTCTTTCGATTGAGCTATGACACTTGAATGTTGTGAGAAAATGAAACAAACGAAATAAACGTAACAAGCGAAAAGTCGGGCGTTTTTCGTTTGTTTCGTACATTTCGTTTGTCTTCTTTTCTCTCCTTGGCTTTTCATTATTTGAACCTCCGATAGAACTAGTTCTTTGCCTTATCCACAAGCTTGTTTGACGCAAGCCATGGCATCAGATCACGGAGCTTCGAGCCGACCTCTTCGATCTCATGTTTCTTCTCGGAATCGGCCAGGCGAGTGAAATTGGGCTTGCCCGATTCAGCCTCGGCCATCCATTCATCGGCGAACTGGCCGGATTGAATCTCGGCGAGTATCTCCTTCATCTTCCGCCTGACTTCGGGCCCGATGATACGCTTTCCGCGCGTCAGGTCGCCGTACTCAGCAGTGTTCGAGATCGAATAGCGCATATTCGAGATGCCGCCTTCGTAGAGCAAATCGACGATCAGCTTCATCTCGTGGAGACACTCGAAGTAGGCCATCTCAGGTGAGTAACCTGCCTCGACCAGGGTTTCGTAGCCTGCTTGAATCAACGCCGTCAGCCCGCCGCAAAGCACGGCTTGTTCACCGAACAGATCGGTCTCAGTCTCTTCTTTGAAAGTCGTTTCGATCACGCCTGCTCGTGTACCGCCGATGGCTCTCGCATAAGCAAGTCCCACTTGTTTCGTGTTGCCGCTCGGGTCTTGCGCGATTGCCAGCAGAGAAGGCACGCCGGCGCCGCGTTCGTATTCACGGCGAACCAGGTGGCCCGGACCTTTCGGGGCGACCATGAAAACATTCACATCGGCTGGTGGGACGATCTTTTTGAAATGAATCGAGAAGCCGTGGGCGACCGCGAGATACTTGCCCGGCTTGAGGCGTGGCTCGATATCGCGTTTATAAATCCCCGGCGTCAATTCATCGGGTGTGAGCAAAATCACTATGTCGCCGCGCTCTGCTGCATCGGAGACCGGCAGGACTTCAAGACCGGCCGATTGCGCCTTGGCGACCGACGAGCTGTCCGGGCGCAGACCGACGACTATATCGCAACCGCTGTCTTTCAAATTATTCGAGTGGGCGAAACCCTGTGAGCCATAACCAATCACCGCGATTCGTTTGCCCGCAAGATATTTCAAGTCAGCATCTTTGTCGTAGTAGATATCCATTGAATATGTTTCCTTAGGAAATAGCTGGTACTAACGGATTTTGTGGTTATGGAAAGGAAAAGAGAAAACGGAACAAACGGAAATAACGGAACAAACGGAAATTTTCCAGGATTTTTCCGTTTGTTCCGTTATTTCCGTTTGTTCCGTTTTCTCTCTCCCTTTCCATAACCACAAAATCCGTTAGTACCAGTAACATTTAACATTTAACTGCCAACTATCATTTTAAACTTTCTCGTTTAGCGAAATCTGCGAAAATGTTTCCTCATTGCCTTTCGGTTGATAATCCTTATGAGCTACAACGCGCGTGATTGCGACTATGCCTGTGCGTACTATTTCGCGAATACCAATCGGTTTGAGTAGGTCGATGAAGGCCACGACCTTTTCGGCATTGCCGGTCAGCTCGACAATAAATGCGTCTGTCGAAACATCGACCACGCGTGCGCGGAAGATTTCGACGAGGCTCAGCACCTCCTGGCGCTGCTCGCCCTGCCTGGCGTTGACCGTGATCATGACCATCTCGCGCTCGACATGCGGGCGTTCGGTCAGGTCTGTGACCTTGATCACTTTGATTAGCTTGCGCAGCTGTTTGATGATCTGCTCGATGACGTGATCATTACCATGCGTAGTCAGCGTCATCCGTGCGATGCCGTCTTCCAGAGTGGGGCCGACGCAGAGTGTGTCAATCTGGTAACCGCGAGCGCTGAACAAGCCCGCAACACGCGTGAGCATACCATATTCGTTTTCGACGAGGAGTGAAATTGTGTGTCGCATAATAGATAGTCTGGAGTCCGGAGTCCGGAGTCTGGAGTCTGATAGTCTGGGGTCTGGAGTTTTATTGGCGACGTTCCGAACTCCGGACTCCGGACTCCGGACTCCAGACTCCGGACTGTCAGACTGACGTTTTATTGTAGAATCATATCCTTCAGCGCCGCGCCGGCCGGGACGATAGGGAAGACATTTTCTTCGCGCGCAACCTGCATATCGATCAGCACAGGACCGGGGATGCTCAGGCCTCTCTCGATCGTATCTGTGACTTCGCTCTTCTTCGTCGCGCGTAATGCGGGGACATCGAAAGCTTCAGCGAGCTTGACGAAGTCCGGCGCGACTTCCAGATCACTGTGCGAGTAGTTGTGCGCGTAGAACTGCTCCTGCCACTGGCGCACCATTCCCAGATAGCCGTTGTTGATCAGGAGAATCTTGACCGGAATATTGTACTGTCTGACGGTCGCCAGCTCGTTGAAAGTCATCTGGAAACCGCCGTCGCCGACAACCGCGACTACCAGGTCTTGCGGACGCGCCACAGCGGCACCCATGGCGGCAGGGAACCCATAACCCATCGCTCCAAGGCCGCCGGAGTTGAGCCACTGTCTGGGCTCGTCAAAACCGTAAAGTTGTGCCGCCCACATCTGATGCTGGCCGACATCCGCAGAGAGGACAGCCTGGCCTTTTGTGATGCGATGCAATTCGTGAAGCACATATTGCGGCTTGATGACTTCGCCGTCTTCCTCGTAGCTGAAAGGATGTTGACGCTTCCATTCGGCAATCTGATCGAACCACGCCTGCCGATCTGTCATCTCTGCGCCCGCTGCCAACTGCCGTGTAACCTCGCCAAGCATCTGTTGACAGATGAACTTTGCGTCTCCGACGACGGGGATGTCTGCTTTGACGTTCTTGCTGATGCACGAGGGGTCAATGTCGACGTGGACGATCTTCGCTCCTTTTGCAAATTCGTCGAGCTTGCCCGTCACACGATCATCAAAACGTGCCCCGATAGATATGATCAGATCGCTATTGTTGATGGCCATATTTGTCCAATAGCCACCGTGCATGCCAAGCATTCCCATACTCTGCGGATGGCTGGCCGGGAAAGCGCCGAGTCCCATCAGCGTGCAGGTTACCGGGAGATTTAGTTTTTCCGCGAGCGACCGAACATGATCGGAAGCGCCAGCGGTGATTGCGCCGCCGCCGACATAGAGCACCGGGCGTTTGGCTTTGATCATCGCTTCGACAGCCCTCTTGACCTGCGCCGGATGGCCTTTGAGCGTCGGATTGTAGCCACGCATCGAGATAGTTTCCGGGTAAACAAACTCACATGTCTGAGCGGTCATATCTTTCGGCATGTCAACGAGCACGGGGCCCGGACGGCCTGTGCTTGCCACGTGGAATGCCTCTTTGATGGTTGGGGCCAATTCCTCGACATTTTTGACGAGGTAGTTGTGTTTTGTGCAGGAGCGAGTGATGCCAGTCAGGTCGGCTTCCTGGAAGGCATCATTACCGATCAGGTGAGTCGGCACTTGTCCGCTGAAGACGACGACCGGAATAGAATCCATAAAGGCATTTGCGATTCCCGTCACCGCATTGGTCCCGCCGGGGCCGGAAGTGACGAGCGCGACACCGGTCTTCCCGGTTGCCTGCGCGTAACCTGCGGCGGCAAAGATCGCGCCTTGTTCGTGGCGTACCAGATAATGTGTGACGCCAAGTTCCTCAGCGCTTTTCGCCAGCTCGTCATAGACGTGCAGCACTGCGCCACCCGGATATCCGAAGATGTGCTTAACATTTTCGCAACGCAATGCTTCGATCAGAATTCGTGCGCCACGCATTTTCATGTGTTTGACCTCGATGTTTCGTATGGAGAAGTGGGGAGAGAAAACGGAACAAACGGAAATAACGGAACAAACGGAAATAAATCTTTAAAAATTCCGTTTGTTCCGTTATTTCCGTTTGTTCCGTTTTCTCTCCGCACTTCTTCATTGCTCATCAACCCAAAAATCAAAAACCCGGGCGAGCTTTTTCAGCTCGCCGGGGTCTTGGACTATCTTTTTGCCTTCTTCTCAGGTTGTCCAATCGGCGAGCATTGCCGGCCTATACATATCGCCGGACGATCTCTCCCATTTCGCTCGTCGTAATCTGTTTCGGCTGGCTCTTCAAATCGGGGGTACCGTAACCTTCGTTGAGAACCTTGCCGATTGCGTCTTCGAGCACCTTCGCTTCGCGCTCGAGTTTGCAGGTATAGCGCAAGAGCAGAGCTGCTGAGGCAATTGCGCCGAGCGGATTAGCAATCCCTTTACCCGCGATGTCCGGCGCGGAGCCGTGAACGGGTTCGTAGAGATCGACCTTGCCGCCGATGCTTGCCGACGGAAGCATCCCCAGAGAGCCTGTCAGGACCGCGGCTTCATCACTCAAAATATCTCCGAACAGGTTTTCAGTTACAATCACATCGTAACTGGTCGGACGCATCACCAGAGCCATTGCGCACGAGTCAACATAACCGTGTTCAAGCATGATCTCGGGATAATCCGCCGCGACTCGCGTCACTACCTTCCGCCAGAGCTGAGAGCTTTCAAGCACGTTTGCCTTGTCAATCGACGTGACTTTTTTGCGCCGTCCACGCGCGATTTCAAACGCGACCCGCGCAACTCGTTCGACCTCCGGCGCCGTATAGGCCATGGTGTTCAAACCATACTCATCGGTTACTTCACGAGGTCGACCGAAATAGGCTCCGCCCGCCAGTTCACGTACGATCAACAGATCGGTGCCGCGGATTATCTCAGCCTTGAGCGGTGAAGCATCGACCAAAGGTTCGTGGAGAAAAGCCGGTCGCAAGTTGGCAAAGACGCCGAGGCCCGCGCGCAAGCCGAGCAATCCGGTTTCAGGCTTGAGCTTCGGCGGATTGTTGTCATATTGCGGCGCTCCAACTGCGCCGAGCAGCACGGCATCGCTCGACAGACAGACCTCCAGTGTCTCGTCCGGCAACGGCACACCGAGCCTGTCGAGCGCGACCCCGCCGATCAACTGCGTCTTGAAATCAAATTCGTGGCCGAATTTTTCTGCAATGGTTTCAAGGCAGGCGACGGCCTCGCGCGTCACGTCAACGCCTATGCCATCGCCGGGAAGAATGGTTATCCTGGCTCGCATCGTTATGCCCCGCTCCCCGCTTTCTTCTGGATGTGAGGCAACAGACCGCCGTCTTCGATCAACTCGCGCGCAAAATCGCTTAATGGAACGAAGCCGACTTCTTTGCCGCTGGTCAGATTTCGCAGGATTCCGGCAGCAAGATCGATCTCAACCTCATCGCCGGTTCTGACAGCATCGATGGCCTCAGGGCATTCAATTGCGAGGAAGCCATTGTTGATCGCATTGCGAAAAAAGATACGAGCATAACTGCGCGCAATGACAACTTTGACACCCGCGCCACGCAGCGCCCAGACGGCGTGCTCTCGTGAAGAGCCGCACCCGAAGTCATCACCTGCGATCACGAAATCGCCCGATTTGACTCGTTTGACGAACTCCGTATCGATGTCTTCCATCGCATGCTTTGCGAGCTCATCCTCTTCGTGAACGTTGAGGTAGCGCGCGGGAATGATCTCGTCCGTGTTGATGTGCGCGCGTTCGTAAACGTGCGCATAACCTTTAAAATTGGTTGGTAGTTCTGGCATAGATCTAATATTCGAGATTTGGGAAGAGGGAAAACGGAACAAACGGAAATAACGGAACAAACGGAAATTTTAAAGGATTATTTCCGTTTGTTCCGTTATTTCCGTTTGTTCCGTTTTCCCTCTTCCTTTCCATAATTTCGTTAACTCAGGAACTCGCGCGGATCGGTGATCGTGCCCGTGATCGCCGTGGCCGCTGCAGTCGCAGGACTGGCGAGATAGACCTTGCTGCGCGGATCGCCCATCCGTCCGATGAAGTTGCGGTTCGTCGTCGAAAGACAAGTCTCTTCTGCGCCAAGCACGCCCATAAAGCCGCCCAGACAAGCACCGCAGGTCGCCGTCGAAACCACACAGCCGGCATCAGCGAAGATCTCCAGCAGGCCTTCGCGCATCGCCGTCTTCCAGATTTCGGTTGTTGCCGGAACGACAATGGCGCGAGTGCCGGAGGCGACTTTGTGGCCTTTCAAGATCTGCGCGGCGATCCGCAGATCTTCGATACGACCGTTTGTGCAGGAACCGATATAGACCTGATCCATCTTGACGCGCTCGACTTCGCCGACGAATCGGCCATTCGAAGGCAATGAAGGCAGAGCGACGATTGGCTCGAGTGAACCGACATCGATCGTGAATTTCTCGGAATAGACTGCGTCTTCGTCAGAGTAGTAGCAAGTATATGGCTCGCTCGTCCGCTCTTTGACATAGGATTCGGAGACTCCATCGACCGGCATAATTCCGCTCTTGCCACCCGCTTCAATCGCCATGTTCGTGATCGTGAAGCGCGCTTCCATGGTCAGATGTTTGAGCGTCGAGCCGCGATATTCCATCGCCTGGTAGCGCGCGCCGTCCACTCCTATCTTCGAGATGATATATAGAATGATGTCTTTCGAATAAACGCCGAA
>JAKEHZ010000050.1 GCA_022614735.1 Acidobacteriota bacterium
CGGCAGTCTTTTATCGATGAACGCGCCCAGATCGACTCGGATAGGAGTGGCGGTTGGAGTAACCTCGACCCTCACGGTCGGCGTCGGTACGGCGATATTGGACTGGACTTCCCTCTCCCTTCCCGAGAAGAGACGGCTGAGCAAGAGGACGAGGGCCAAAAGCGCTAGAAGTGGCAGAGCCCACTTCCAAAACGATGAACCTTCCCGGACCTCTTTGCTCACATCAGGCGTTGTTGTACCAAATCCCAGGGCATTGGCGAGACTCGTCGGCAGACCTCTTAGATAATTCTTCTGTTCACTCATCAGGTTCATGAGGCTCGACACATTCCAGCCGGAGTTGCTCACGAGCCGCCCGATCTGGCCGAGGACAAGCGGCAATGCGATACTGAAGAGCGAAGTCGCCGACGATTTTTTGATGCCTCCTAACGACGTTACCCAATCAATCACAGAGTTGGCTCGCGACCCAAAGATGGAGTTCAAAAGCGGACCCCCGGTCTCGATCAGGCGCGTGATCCCATCAGGCCCCGATACCGCACTTGCCACGTTGGTCAGGCGACTGCCATCGAAATTATTTCTTTTGAGAAAATCGAGCAGGTCGGAAGCTCCGTCTCTGGTTGAAGCTTTACTGACAAGTCCACCGACCAGCGCCTGTAAAGTCCCGTTGATTGCGGTTTGGGTTCGAGCGTTATCCTCACCAAGCGCCCCGGCAATCCTGTTGACGACATCTCCGCTGAACTCCTTTGTTAACTGGCTAATCAGATTGGTGGTCATAATCGTTATCCCTTCAAAAAACAGGGACATACTTCTTGACTTTTTTTATAACTAAAAATTACTGCAAGAAATAAGGGCAGAGCTCAACTCTGCCCTTTAAGTTTAGGCACGAGCCAGAGGGAATAGCAGGCTGTATAAGCCCTGCTCTCACCTCCAATTTATTTACTTCTTAGGATGAGGAGATCATACGAAGGAAAGCCTTGCCATGTAATCGAGTATATTACGTAATTTGGCTACGTACCTCTACGTAATTTTTATCAGCAGGTACTTGTTGACACTTGTGAGAACGGCAACTAGACTCACAATCCATCTATTAGAAATTCCCGTTGGATCAAACTGCCAGACCTTATCAGACCGTGGAGTTTATGGCCTGCCTCCTTACACCTCATCATGGACTATGGTTGCTAATCATTGGCTGCTCAATTTTTATCACGTCAAATTGCCGAAGCGGGCGCAGACAGCCGATTAATGCGTGCCTTCGAATCGCTCGCCGCCGAAGGTAGATTACCGCTCCGTGTTTACGCAATGCTCTCGGCACGCGACGAGGCGCTTTGTCGCGCGTGGCTTGCCAGAGGCCCGCAACGCGAGACCTCACGGATGCTGACCGTGCGCTCAGTCAAGGCATTCGAAGTAGCATACATTGTCAAGTCAGGCTTTTCTGAAATAGGTGTTATAGCTTTCCAGTTGCACATCGAAATAGGGAACGAAGACCAGATCCTTGCCGTGAACACTCATCACATAACTATCCGACCGCCCACTGACGGGCTTTAGCGCCGCGGGCAGTGCGAGAGGAGTTTCAGCGAGCCCGTCCCAGGGATTGAGACCGACATACATCACCGGCCCACGCAGGAGCGCGACGATTTCGGGGTGACCTTCATCAATCGGCAGTGTGCGCAACGGCTGCGGGACAACGACATTAACTGTATCGCCGTCCTTCCAGTGACGATCAATCACCGCATATTGGCCTGCCTTCGCTGGAGTAAGAGACCGGCCATTCACGCTGATCGTCGCTCCACGAGTCCATGCCGGAATGCGCACTCGAAGCGCGAACTTCCCACCCGAACGGATGATGATTCTGATTGTGTCCTCGGCGGGGTAGTTCGTCGCTTGCTCAACTACGACCGTGCTGCCCGGCCTTTGCCAGCTGACCGTCGAAGGCGTGAACAAATTAACGTAAAGCGCATCTTCATCGTGAAAGTAGATATTGAGCACGTAGTCAGCAATGCCCTGCAGCAGCGTGCCCGAACAGCAAGGCCATTTCCGGTGATAGTACTTCTTGACGGCGTTGGCGCCGTAATTCGAGTAATAGGGGTAACCGCCATCGCTATCAGGCATACGCGTCGCCAGGATTGTGTTATAGAGCGTGCGCTCCAACCCATCCGCATAGCGCGGATCACTGGTCAGGCGAATAAGGTAGCGTGCCAGTTTTAGATCAGCATAACTCCCACATGGCGTTTCGAAATGGGAGATGGAGTTGGACAGGCTTTCAAACAGTTTGCCCTTGCCCAGCTCAACGAACTGCTCCTCCGGTCCCCACCCACCGGACGCGTAACGCTGTAGCTCCAGGAAGCGCCAGGCATTTTCCAGTGCTTTTTTATACTTGGGATTGCCAGTCGCGAGATAGGCTTGCCCGCCTGAGCTTAGCGCAATGATATGGCTGTAGGCGTGCTTGGTGGGCAAAACGTCCTTTCCCGCCGCCAGCGGATCGAACCATTCGGGGTCCAAAAGATAGTGGGCAGCAAGGTCATAATATTTCCTGTCGCCGGTGACTTCGGCTGCCGCGAATAAGTTTTCAGATAAGACATAGGTTTCGTCATAGGGCGGATCCTTCTTACCGATCCGGTCTTTACTCACCGGCGAGATGTAAGGAAGGCATTTCGCGATCACCTTGGGCAGTAATTCTTTTGCCTGCTCGACACCATACAGCCGGTAGGCATCAATCAAACCGACAACATACTTGTCCATCACATATGCCGGCCACATCTTTTCCGCACCCGGCCCGGCATAGGGGTTATCGGTCCGTGACAGGAATTCTTCGAAACCAGCTATGAGAGCGCGCACCTTGACCTGGCACGCCTGATCCCCCGTCGCTGCCCCGATCCGCGACAGGCCGGAGATATACTGGCCAAAGGTCAGCGCGGGCACGAATCCGTTGGCATCGTACCAGCCACCCATATCGGGTCCGGGAGCAGGCAGCCCGACCCGCTGACGAAAGACCTTGAGCAATCTGTCATTTGACAAGGCCAGGTAATGCGTATGGATCCGGTCGAACTGCTGCTTGAGCAACCCGCCGGTCAGCCGCACAGCCCCAAAAGGAAACTCGTGCACCAGCTCCTTGCCTGCTGCAGGAGCGGCGATAGCCAGCGCCCGGCCTGGCAGCGCCGAGAAGGATGCAACCGTTGCTGCGCATGCAGATAAACGCAGCAATTCGCGGCGCGATAAGCCGCTATTTACATCTCTGGTCTGGTCTTTCACACTAAGCCTCATCAGGAAAAGATACTAGATGTTAACTGATTTTGGCAGGTTTCACAGGAGGCTAGAAGTAGTTAACAGTGATGCCCAAGCTATTAGTCATCGCAGATGATCTTACGGGAGCTAACGAGACAGGAGCTCAGTTTGCCAAAAAAGGCATCTCCGTCTTCGTCATGACTGAGCCTGGTTCAGAGTTTGCCGGCAGCTTGAATGAATACCAGGTCCTGGTGGTCAACACGGAAAGCAGGCATATCGATCCTCGTGAGGCTGCCGAGAGGGTGAGTTTGGCCGTCAGATATGGGATAGAGTCGGGATCCAGGTGGTTCTACAAAAAGACTGATTCCACTTTAAGAGGAAACGTAGGGAGTGAGTTGGAGGCGCTTCTCTCCGCGTCAGAAAGGCGTATTCTCCCATTTGCCCCAGCCTTCCCGAAACAAAAGCGAACGACGCGGGACGGCTTTCAATATGTCGCCGATGCGATGCTCCACGAAACAGCTTTCGCCAGAGATTCTCTCAACCCGATTACCGAGAGCTACATTCCCGCGATCATAAATAAGCAGACACCGATACCAACAAGAGTTGTGAGAACTTCCGACTTTCGTCAATTGGAATCAATGGAATTTCCTGGCGGTGGGATTTACGTCTTCGATGCCACATCTGACGATGAGCTGCGCCGGGTGGGAGAGATGCTAAAAAACAAACATCTGCTTGAAGTCGTGGCGGGATCAGCTGGTTTTGCGGAGCACTTACCAGACTTACTTGATTTTGAGAGGTCGACTTTCGCTACCCGACGCTTGCGCGGACGGATGATGGTTGTTAACGGGAGCTTGAATGAAGTCTCACTGGCACAGATCCGGCGCGCGGAAAAAAGTGGCTTTGCCGTGATCACTTTGCCGCCGGAGATCCTCGTCCGCGAAGATGGCGTAGAGACTAACGAAGCCGATGATCTCATTGCCGAAATAGTAGAGCTTGACTCGCGCGGCCGAGAGGTGATCCTGCGCAGCATAAAATCCGATGAAGACCTTCAGTCTTATCTCTCGCTTGCAGAAAGACTCGTGATTGATCCGCAACGACTGCCGCTCAGGGTAGCCGAGAGCACGGGAAAGCTTGTTAACAAGATCCTCAGGCACACTTCTTTCAAGCTTTTGACCGTGTTTGGAGGGGATACTCTTGTAGCGCTTGCTCGTGCCCTCAATTGGCCGGGCCTCCTGCCGCGGGGGGAGGTTTTGCCCGGCATCATATTTTCAGAAGTCGCGGGCCGGGAGGGTGAGATGTTGCTCATCACCAAAGCCGGTGGGTTTGGTTCAGAAGACGTTTTACAACAGATCAAGGAGGCATCTGATGAAATCACAAGTCAACAGGCTATTATTTAGCCTCTTCGCCATCTGTTTAATTAGGATGGTTACCACCTTAGAGGGGCAGACCGCAACCTCTCCTTCGGTGGAACAATGGGGCATCTTTGAAATCAGTTTAAAAGGCCCTTCCAGCGGAAACCCGTTTCGAGAGGTGAGCCTCACGGCTAGCTTCATCCAGGGCGACCAGACTATACAACTTGCCGGCTTTTACGACGGTGATGGGATTTATCGCATTCGCTTTATGCCCGAAAAGATTGGACAATGGCACTACCGGACAAAGAGCAATCATGCAGATCTGAATGGGAGGGAGGGGGCTTTCAGTTGCGTCGCAGCCTCCGCCAGTAATCATGGCCCTGTTCGCGTGCGCAACACCTATCACTTTGCGTACGCAGACGGCACCCCTCATTTTCCGATCGGAACAACCTGCTATGCCTGGGCGCATCAGGGGGACGAGCTTGAAGAACAGACCATCGCTACGCTGAAGAGATCGCCTTTCAATAAGCTCCGCATGTGTATCTTCCCCAAGCACTATATCTATAACACTAACGAACCCGTTTTTTTCCCCTTCGAAAGAGACGCGAGAGGGGAGTTCGATTTTACCCGATTCAATCCCGAGTTCTTTCGCCACTTTGAAAAGCGTGTAGGCGAACTGCGCGATATTGGAATCGAAGCCGACCTAATTCTCTTCCACCCTTACGATCGCTGGGGATTTGCGGTAATGGGATCGGATAACGATGATCATTACCTTCGCTACGTGGTTGCCCGATTGGCTGCCTACCGTAACGTGTGGTGGTCCCTGGCAAATGAGTTTGACTTTATGATGAACGAAAACCGGCAGGAGATCGTGGAACTCAAGAAGCGGGGAAAGCAGATAAAGCTAAAGACGTTGGCCGATTGGGACCGCTTCTTCCAAATCCTTCAGAAAGAGGATCCGCACCAGCACCTGCGCTCCATACATAATGGGTCGATTTTGTACAACCACACAAAACCATGGGTCACACATGCCAGTATTCAGAACGGGTCGGCCGTTACCGATTACGGACGGGCGGAGCTACTAAGAGACGTCTACCAGAAACCGGTCGTCTATGACGAGGCGAAATACGAAGGGAATATTCCGCGACGCTGGGGAAATTTATCCGCTGAAGAGATGGTCCACCGGTTCTGGGAGGGAGCCATTGCCGGCACCTACGTCGGCCATGGCGAAACATACCTTCACTCTCAAGACATAATCTGGTGGTCAAAGGGTGGAGTATTGCACGGCCAGAGTCCGGCCAGAATCGCTTTTCTCAGAAAGATACTGGAAGAGGGCCCAGCCGAGGGGCTCGAACCCATTGACAAGTGGCAAGACCAACCGGTGGCCGGCAAAAAAGGTGAAAATTACCTGTTCTACTTTGGCAGGGAGAAGCTGACATCCTGGACCTTCCAACTTCCCAAAGCCGGCTATGAATTCCCCGCCGGGACAAAGTTTAAAGTTGAGGTTCTCGATACGTGGGACATGACAATAACGCTGGTGGATGGGACTTTCGAAATCAAACCCAATGACAATTACACTTATATAAGTGATCATCCGCGCGTTAAACTTTCGGGCAAGCCGTATATGGCACTAAGGATTCGACGGGTTCCGTTTTGATAAAGTCGAAGAGAGAATGCGAAACAAGCGAAAATAGACGAAACAAGCGAAAATGGGCCCC
>JAKEHZ010000326.1 GCA_022614735.1 Acidobacteriota bacterium
CCGCGCTCGACCAGTTGTATCGGTGCCTCGAGCCAATCGCCCCAGAAACCTTGACCGTTAGCGATGCGAGTCGTTTTCATAGCTCTCCATTATCAAT
Organism: Acidobacteriota bacterium; assembly: GCA_022614735.1. Classification (GTDB taxonomy): domain Bacteria; phylum Acidobacteriota; class Blastocatellia; order RBC074; family RBC074; genus JAKEHZ01. The sequence goes on from JAKEHZ010000326.1 coordinate 98, forward strand.
GAAAGAAGAGAGAATACGAAACAAACGAAAATAACGAAACAAACGAAATTTTTATGTGTTTTTCGTTTGTTTCGTTATTTTCGTTTGTTTCGTATTCTACATTCTTAATTAACGCGCCAATGCATGATACTCACGGTTCGGAATCATTCCTGTTGCCGACGCCATCCGATTAGTGAAGTTATACATTGCCGCGATTTCAATCACATCCCAGACCTCTTCCTGCGTTAAGCCGAGGCCTATCAGATGTTCGAGATCTTCCTTCAGGCAATCGAGCGGGGTCTTCGTTAGTTTCACTGCGAAATCAAGAACCGCTTCCATCCTTGCGTCGAGTCCGGCGCGTTTATAATCGAGTGTGATGCGGTCGGCCTGAATTGGATCGCCCAGCAGTTCGCGCAATGCAGCGCCGTGTGACACCAAACAATACAAACATCCGTTTGCCATCGAGACTGCAACTGCGATCATCTCGCGTTCGGCTGCATTCAGGTTTTCAGTCGGCTCGTGAAGTTGTTTGTAGTGAGCGAACCAGACGCTTAAGCGTTCCGGGCGAAAGCTGTATACGCGAAAGACATTCGGTACAAAACCGATTTTCTGTTTTGCCTTGTTGAACAGCGCGCGCAGGTTTTCCGGGAGTTGATCTTCACTCGGCACTGGAAACCAGCTGATTTGCTCATCACCTGCGGTCGTGGGCTTAGTCATTGATTGAAACTCCTTGGTTAAAACTTCGAATCTAAGTTAATAGAAATGACAAATGACAAATATCAAATGAAAAATGGAAAATACTTTTGCTGCCTGCTCTTTTGATCTACTGGGTATCACTATATGATCCGTGTCTCCCCACACCGCGCGCAAATCTCGCGGCGCCTTCCTGGGCTCCCGCCTGGAGTGATGTCAGACCATGATTGAACTCGTTAGCGAGTGCGTCAGTCAAGCTCAAATCGAATTGTTCATATGCTGATCTTCGGTCTTCGCGCAGACAGACCTGAGGAAACGCTGTGATCTCGCGGGCAAGTTTCTCGGCCTCTTCTCTGGCCTTGCCTTTCGGCACTACCCGATTGACCAATCCCATGGCGAGGGCCTCACGGGCATCGACGGGTCTGCCCGTAATAATCAGATCGAGTGCCCGGCTCAAACCAATAAGTCGGGGCAAACGGACTGTGCCGCCATCGATCAGAGGCACGCCCCATCGGCGGCAGAACACGCCCATGACGGAGTCTTCCTCGGCAACGCGCAGGTCGCACCAGAGGGCAAGCTCCAGACCACCGGCAACTGCGTACCCTGAAATCGCGGCGATTACCGGTTTGCTCAACAGCATTCGCGATGGGCCCATTGGCCCGTCGCCATCCGGTTTAACACGATTGCCGCGACCTTCGGCAATTGCTTTCAGATCTGCTCCGGCGCAGAAGGTGCCGTTATCGCCAAAGAGAACTCCTGCCAGGGCCGATTGATCAGCTTCAAATTCGCGGAAAGCATCGGCCAGCGCCTGTGCTGTCGCGCGGTCGACTGCGTTGCGGATTTCAGGGCGGTTGAGGATAACCGTCGTGATCGGGCCATTCTTTTCGATTGAGACTGTCATATAACTAAAGACTATCCAAATTAAAGTTGTTTGATATCGATAACATCAGGCTCGTTTCGAAAGCTAATTCACCGCCGAGGCGCAGAGATCGCAGAGGGAGCGCAGAGAGATCACAGAAACTCCCATTAAATCTCTGCGTCTGCTCTGCGATCTCTGCGCCTCGGCGGTGAATTTCCTACTTCATGCGAAACTATAGATTCAACTGGACTTTTATTTGCACACGCCTCATATAACTACCATCCAACTTGCAATGTGAACTTAAATGTTCGCCCTTCATTCAAAGTGTTCGTGATTGCGCCAAAGTTTTGGTTCGCCAGCTCGAACCCCGGTTCAGCAAACTGGGGCGTATTGAACAGATTGATTGATTCGGCTCGAAAAGTTATGCGTAGCTCCTTCTTGATCGCCCAGGCTTTTGATATTGCGGCATTGACATTATGAATCGGGCCTTTGCGAAATACGTTGCGACCGAGGTTGCCGCGTTCGTTTAAAGCTGAAATCTGATTCGGATCGATGAAGAAAAATGCATCACGCGGCAGCATCTGCTTCGAGGAATCCGGGTCCGCAATTGTGCGGCCCAGGATAGAAGGATTGAGCAGCATTGGACGGTCTCCGCCATTCCCATCGACATTGCCAAACCCGGGGCCGTCGGAACCGGTAACGACATTGAACGGGATACCGGTTTTGATCAGTACAACCGCCGAAAGGTTCCATCCGGCAGCAATTGAAGAGAACCAGCGTTGATGCGCAACCGTTGGGATGATATAGCTCGCGCGCCACAGGAAAGCGTGTGTCTGATCGAATGAGCTAACTCCCTTCATATCGCGATGTGTCTCAAATTCGGATTGGCTGCGTCCCAGTCGCGAATCGCCTTCGTTGGCAGTATTTGTATAGCTGCTGCCGAGATCGAGCGCTTTGCTGAACCAGTATGAGGCGTCCATACTCAAACCACGCCAGTTTGGCAGAATCGCTGAGACTCTTCCTGCATCGAAGTAGCCTCGCGATGCGTTGATGACTGTGCGGATTTCCGCGTAGTCTTGATTATCGCGTCTCTGGATGATCGTTTCCGTTGTTAGTGGTATGCCGGGTTTGGGATGCGCTCGATTAAGATACCACATCGAAAACAGCTTGTGCGAACGGCTGCCAAGGTAACCGAACTGCAACCTCACCGATCTGTTCCACTCCGGCTCCCAGCTCAGGTTGTACTGATGAGAATAGGGGACAGACAGTTCAGGATCGAGTTGATAGATCGTCGGCTTGCCCTTCTGATTTTGGAGCGGTTCGGTCAAGCTTATCGGCGCCGGCACTGCAATCTTCATATTGCCCGGCGGGCTGAAGCGAAGCTGCTGATAGGTGACGAAGAAGATTTCGCCGAAATGCGTTCCATATGACCCGCGCAAGATGCCGAGCTTCTCAGAGATCCGATACGCGAATCCGAAGGTCGGCGCAAAGTTATTCCAATCGCTGTCATATGGAATTACATTGAGCTTGTTGACCTCGACTGATTTTGGCGAAGGTTGCCAGCGTAAGCCGTATTGCAGATTCAGATTTGGATTCACCTGCCATTTATCGCCACCATAGAGTTGCAAATCCCAGCCCCGAAAGCCGCGATGGATGTCACCTATGGAGATGATAGCCTGCGATGGCCTGCCTAACCTGAAATTGGTGATTGCGGTATTTCCGAAATCGCTGCTAAAGGAGAAAAATCCTCGATGCGAATCGATTTCGCTGCCGTTGATTTGACGGCGCACAACCCCGAATCCGGTGGCCCAATTATGGCGGCCTTGCGTTGTTTGTAGCTGTCCGGCGTGGCGAATCTGGTTTTGCGCTCGATCAATCGGGATATTACCCTCAGGCCCAAGTCCGGTTAGCCCGGAGATCAAGACGTATGGACCTACAAAGTTCTCTTCAGGTTGCAGCGATGAAGTTAGACGATCATAGCCAAACGAGAGATAAGTAACTGTCTTTGCATCCCATTGCCGTGACCAGATGAAGCGCGCCAGATGCGATCGTGTCTCAGTATCAGGATTCTGCCCGGCGACCATTTGAAAAGCATCCACTCTCTGAGATGTGAGTTGATATTGCAACGCCAGTTGACCTCTGCCGCCCAGGGTTTGATCCAGGCGAATATTCATATGATTATTGTCGATCACCTGTGGCGCATTGGTGTTGAGCGCACGCTCATTAATTTCGGTACGATTGGGCAACTCTGTGGGATAGGCCGAGAGGAATTTAGCGACAATCAGACGCACCGCCGGATCGTCTGCAAGTGGCGTGCGCTCGTCCGGCTTGGGCACCAGCACGTTGCCGTTGACACTGCCGCGAATTTTTTGCTGGCTTGCCTCCGTGAATAGATTTGCAGTCTTCCAGAGCGGCGCAGCGAAATTGAACCCGTATTCATTTTCTCGCGCAGGCTTCACGCTGCCGACCTGGAAGAACGAGCGCGCGCTGAAGATACTGTTAAGATGCGATTCGTAGAGGCGCCCATGAAACCCCGATCTGAGCGGAGCAAGATTTGTTATCGATGGTTTGGGGGCGTTGCCGAACTCCGTGCCGAAGTAACTGTTGGAGGGGTTGAATTCACGTACAATAGTCGCTGTTGTTCCGAGCCTCACATTCAGCTCCTTGAGCGCGTTGTTATCGACGAGATTGAACTGAACATTTTCGTTGCGGCGACTCTCGCCCGATGACGCATCGGTTTTACCGAGCATATTGAGCTCGACACGCTTATTTGAATCAGTCTGCCTGGCCTCTGCCTCAGGTTGTTTTTCGTTGGATGGCGGTGCGGGCTTCTTTTGCCCAATAGCCGAGGAGATGCCCAGAATTAGCGCAACTCCAGCGAAAAGGAATCTAAGCAAATGTTTCCTCATTTGTCCTTGTTCTGGATTGAGTGTTGATATGCTTGACAAGCGATATTGCGTTGCTTAATGTCCCCGAAAATCTCAAGGCTGTCAATCAGTATAAAAATTCTCTTTAACGCCGAAATAGCATGCAACCGATAAAATCATTCGTTGATACTAATTCTGAATCCTACCAATCGAACTATGCTGCAAATCTGGCCAGTGTTGAAAGGCTCAAGGAGGAGTTGAGGAAATCCACGCTGGGCGGCGGCGAGCATTACGTCAAACGTCACCTGTCGAGGGGTAAGCTGCTGCCGCGCGAGCGCGTGGAGATGCTGCTGGATGAGGCGTCATATTTTCTCGAAATAGCGCCGCTCGCCGGTCACGGAATGGAGAACGAGTTTGTCGGGGCGGGCGTGGTCGGCGGTATTGGCCTGGTGTCCGGCCGGATGTGCTTCATCATCGCCAACGAATCAACTGTCAAAGGAGGCGCCGTCAGTGAGATCGGGCAGAGGAAGAATGCGCGGTTGGCTGAGATTGTGGCAATGAATCATCTGCCTTCGATTACCCTCGTCGAATCAGCCGGCGCCGATCTGCCGGTGCAGCACAAAATCTTCGTCCCCGGCGGGGCGGGCTTCAAGGAGATCACGAGACGATCAAAAAGGCGCATCCCCAGCATCTCGGTCGTGTTCGGTAATTCGACGGCGGGAGGCGCCTATCTGCCCGGTATGTCAGATTACGTCGTAATGGTCAAAAAACAGGCGCAGGTGTTTCTGGGAGGGCCGCCACTGGTGAAGATGGCAACGGGTGAGGTCGTCGATGAAGAATCGCTCGGCGGGGCTGAGATGCATTCGAAGATTTCAGGTCTATCGGACTACCTCGCCGAAGACGAGCTCGACGGAATGCGCATCGCGCGTGAGATTGTTGCTCATTTAGAACCGAAGAAGAGACCACATCGCGCGCCGGTTGAAGACCCGATCTATCCCATCGATGAATTGCTCGGCATCGCTTCAGCAGACATCCGCGTGCCGTTCGACGTTAAAGAAGTCATTGCTCGTCTTGTTGACGGGTCAAAGTTCGAGGAGTTCAAGGCGAAATACGGGACGACGCTCGTCACAGGCTGGGCGCGTATTCATGGCTTTCTGATCGGCATCCTCGCCAATAACGGCGTGCTCATCTCCGAATCCGCCGGCAAGGGCGCACAGTTCATCCAACTCTGCAACCAGCAGAATATCCCATTGCTTTTTTTGCAGAACATCACAGGCTTTATGGTCGGGAAGAGTTACGAAGAGCAGGGAATCATCCGCCACGGAGCAAAGCTTATCAACGCCGTGTCGAATTCGACCGTGCCCGCGATCACCTTGATGATCGGCGGATCATACGGCGCGGGCAATTACGCTATGTGCGGGCGCGCTTACGATCCGCGTTTCGTCTTCACCTGGCCGAACCATCGCATAGCAGTGATGGGAGGACAACAGCTTGCGGGAGTGATGGACATCATCAAACGCGAAGCCGCAGCCAGAGCGGGAGTTTCGATTGATGAGGAGAAACAGGAGACGTCGAGGAAGATGCTCGAAGCTCAGATCGAGAGAGAATCCGATCCTTATTTTGCTACCGCGCGCTTGTGGGACGATGGCATCATCGATCCGCGCGAGACGCGCGCTGTGCTCGCGATTGCGATGATGGCGGCGCATCAGCGGGCGTTTGAGGGGACAATGGAGTGGGGGGTGTTCAGGCATTAGTAAAAAAAAATTGCCCAGTGGAATAATAGCCGAATTGCCACGTCTGTTATTAAAGGAACAGGGAACAGGGAACAGGGAACAGGGATCAGAAGGAGGCAAATTATGGATGTGAAAAATTATCGTGACCTATTGGTTTGGCAAAAGGCTATGGATTTGATGATAGAGTGTTACAGGCTCTCTGAAAAACTTCCGAAAAGCGAAATCTATGTGTTGATCAGCGAGATTCGCCGTTCAGCGGTTCATGTTCCTTCATACATTGCCGACGGGCATGGGAGGGACTACACAAACGAATTTCTTCAACGTCTCTCCGCTGCTCATGGCCAGTTGATGAATCTCGAAACACAATGGCTTGCCGTTGATCGCTTGCACTATTTGCCAATGAGTGAGATCGAGCCGATTCTTAACCGCTGCAGCGAAATCGGTAAAATGATTAACGGGCTGATGCGAAGCCTGAAGAGCAGACAAAACTGACCCCCGACCCCTGACCCCTGATCTCTGGAGAATTTATGTCGGATGTAACACAACGCTTCTCAACCCGAGTCGAAAACTACATCAAATATCGCCCCGGCTATCCGAAAGAAGTAATTGAGACCTTGAAAGCAGAATGTGGCCTGACGCCGGATTCAGTCATCGCCGACATAGGTTCCGGCACGGGCATCTTGGCGAAGATGTTCCTGCAAAACGGGAATCCGGTCTATGGCGTCGAGCCGAACCGCGAGATGCGCGAGGCGGGCGAAAAATTGCTCCAAGG
>JAKEHZ010000327.1 GCA_022614735.1 Acidobacteriota bacterium
CAACCTTTCCAGGTTGCTGTTGTTTCCTCAATGGTCACATCAGTGAGTCAACAGCAACCTGGAAAGGTTGCTGTACATCGCACCGCGATTTTCATAGTTTCAGGGCGTCGCCAGTAGCGACATGAATGACTCATCTGGCAGAGGCCAGAGGCCCTCCAAACCAAATACCGGCGAGCCTCTGGTCTGCCTTTATTCATCCACTTGCCTTCAAGCAGAGACTTCAAAGCGATTTCAGGAAATTGATTAGGTCCGCTTTGTCGCCCGAATCCAGGTTGTTAAAGAAGTTCCTGGCGGGCGTCGCCTGACCCCCATGACGTTGAATCGCCTCGTTGAAGGTGAGCGACAGCCCGTCGTGCATCAACTCGACGCGAGTGCGCACACCCCACAGTGGCGGCGTCCGTACCATGTTCCTCGTGCCATTGCCGCCGTTCTGAACGATTCCATCGCCCGTCCCGATGTCGTGCAGCATGAAGTCGCTGAAGGGGCGGATGGTCTTGTTGCCGAGAGCTGCCGGGACCCTGAACGCACCTCCGTTGATCAGAGTACCGGTATCGGCCGTGACTATTCGTGGAGTATGACAGATGGAGCAATTTCCCTGCCGAAACAGAGCGTCACCGCGTTGGACGGAATTGGTGATTGGTCCGCGGCCCGGCGCTCTCGTGGCTCGCATGAAATTGGCGAATGCCTCTACATCTGCGCCATCGTCCTCCGGGTCTGCCACCAAATCGAATGCAGCGACCGATTGACCCAGAGAGTTGTTCTCGACCCTTCCACCATTCCCGTCAAACGGATTGGTTATCCCCATTTCGTTCAAGTACGCATCACCTGAAAAGGACTGCAAACTGGCGTGCTGGTTCTTCCACCCGAAGCGACCTATACGGAGCTCATTGTTGGCTTCGACCACCGGAACATTGATGATGGTGCCCCTGAAACTGTTAGGCTGGTCACCCCGTATCTCTTGAATCGTATTATTGGAAATGGCCTCCACGAAGCCATCGCCGATGACATTTAGGGTTGTACGGAAAGCCCTGATGTTTTCTTGCGGAGCGTTGTCCAGGCGCTCCTGGATGGATGCTGCGACCGCCCGCAATTGAATCAGAGATTGGCCGCCTGGCGGGTTAACGAAATTTCCGTTACCGGATAGATGGCCAGCCCTCAGCTCTCTGATCTGGCTGATGCCGCCAACCTCGGGGTTCTGATGGCAATCGCCACACCCAGGAGCGTTGTAGGTGGGTCCGAGTCCGTCATCGGGAGTTTCAAGCTCGTCGAAGATGAACAGATTGTCCTCGAATGACCGGTTCGGCACCGGCTCACCCTCGCACTCATCTATGGGAGTGCCCCTCGCACCAAACCCATTGAAGAGGTCGTCGGTGAGACGGTTCAGGTCAGTCGTGGGAGCCTCGTCCGGATCGTCGCCCGCACGGGTAGTTGGGAGGAGTGCCGGAAAAATGAGCGCCGCCGCGAAGAGTAACACGACGGTTAACTTCAGTACCTTCATTTTGCCTCCTTGTGAATGGGCCATCTGCGGCCCAATCGAAAGATGACTTAATGGTTAGCGTTATGCGGGAGTGGTTACCAGATCAGTGGTAACCCCCCGCCGGTTCTTGCTGTTATTAGACGCACCCCGACTAGGACGAGAGCGGGCATGAAATCTACAAGACCGCCTTCGCCTATTGCTGATCAAAAATGAGTTTTTCGCCGGTTATATAGGAAGCTCTGAACTGCAAATGATGAGCTCCCTGGTGAAGCGTAGGTAAGGGGCACTAACCAGCAGCCTGAGCCTGTGGGATAAGCCACAGGCCACATCAAGATAACTCCTTATCAATTGGAAGCCAGTTACTAATTCAGGGCTATTGTTGGGACGGTGCGGGATTAACGACGCCTCCCGGGTACCCTAAGGGAATCGAGTGACCATGGGGGAACATCGCCAGTGAGAATTTTTAACTATAGATAACACAGAGTGTGTCAGTTAATTCGGTTTTATTGCGATTAGTTACAGTTTTATTATTTTGGAGCCTATAAATTTAAAAACCGCGACTCATTACGTTACAATGACTGTAACATGTCTCAGATTATGAGTCAATATTTTATTTGCACCTAACGGTTATTAACTTGTTAGAACGCCGAGGGGGGTCTCAATATTGCTAATAGAATCAACTAACTAGAGATGTACTAACGAGAGGTTACCACAGGAGAGCCGAGACTGTTAACAGTTTTAATAAAGTGAGACAGAGGTGCACCGAAAAAGATCAAGCCTTTGTCCGCCCTTGACCCTTGTGATGTAACCGTTAAATTGCTGATCTTTTTAATTCTCGTCTACTTCAGACGCTTCAGTTTGACGACGCGTCCAACGGCCATCCACTCCGCGACATAGAGGTTGCCCTTTTGGTCCCAGCAAACACCATGTGGGGCGATGAACTGACCGTCGAGCCATTGCTCAGGTGGGATTTTGTTGGTTGCGCGCTTCTTCGGATCGATGTTGTCTCCAAGTTGTGTTATCAACTTATTATCTTTATTCAGAATCGTGACGCGACTCACCAGATCTCCGACGACCAGATCTGTCCCGCGTTGATCGAGCGTTGCGGGCCTGCGAAGTAGTTCACCTTCTACGCCATCGAGCGTCTTCACGTGTTTACCTTCGAGTGTGAACCACTGCAGACGATGATTCTCGCGGTCGGCTACGAGTACCAGTGGCGTCTTTTCCCGGGTGTCAATGAGGATGGCGTGGCCGGTATTGAATTTTCCATCCTCTTTCCCTCTGCCGCCCCACGAATTCAGATAATCGCCTTTGGCGTTGTAGCGATGGATGTAGTTCGCACCGTACCCATCTGTGACGTAAACACCGCCGCTCGGGGCAACGGCTATGCCAGTGGGTCTGAATTCATTTTTGTCCTTATAGATGTTGGCCTGTTCGGGGTAACCTTTGACCCAGACGATCTCCCCCTCGAGCGTGATCTTGGCGAATTCATGGCGTGCCAGATTAGTCAGGTAAATAAAATCAGTCTTCCCTTCCTTGCGAATACGCATACTGTGCGTACCGTTGTTTTCTCTATCGGCCCTCCACTCTTTCCCCATTGCCTTGATGAACTTGCCATCGCCATCGAAGACGATGATGGCATTTTCCGTATCAGTGTTCATGTAAACGCGCCCTTGAGAATCGATCTGAATACCTCCATGCATGTTGCCATATTTCATCCCTTCGGGCAGCTTACCCCACCCGCGAACCCACTCGTATCTGTGGTTGCCGGCGCCGAGAATCAAAGGCTTCTCATTTGAGGACTGGGCGAAAGCAGAGCGTAGAAGATGAGGCGCAAAGGTGGAAACAGCAATGCCTGCGCCGAAGCCGAATAGAAAGTTTCGGCGAGAAAATTCAACTGACCTGTCGGATAGTAATGGTAACATCGAGAACCTCCTGCTAATCACCAACCTCAGTCCGCGCCGCACCGACTTCTGTGATTTCGCGGTCACCTGTGATGTGAGCTTTATCGCTCAATGAGTCACTCTGCGCTAAGGGCCTTCGCGCAAATGTGCGACGATGTATCCACTGGCTGATGTCATCAAAGATAGAATAGGCCACTGGTGTAATAAGCAACGTTAATAACAAGGAGAGGCTCTGGCCTCCGATAACCACGATGGCAATTGAGCGACGCTCTTCAGCCCCAGGCCCGGTTCCGAGCGCGAGGGGCAGCATCCCCGCGACCAGCGCGAGTGTAGTCATCAGTATCGGACGTAGACGATCGCGGTTAGCGAGGAGGATCGCTTGGCTGCGTTCCATTCCGCTGCGTCGCAGATTCAGTGTGTGATCAATCTGCAAGATCGCATTCTTCTTGACGACGCCGAACAATACCAGGATGCCCAACGCGGAGTAGAGGTTGAGCGTGTTGCCCATAACCCACAGGGAGAGCAGGGCAAATGGCACTGAGATCGGTAGACTGAGCAAAATCGTAACCGGGTGAATAACACTTTCAAAATTCGAGGCAAGTATCATGTACATAAAGACAATCGAGAGCAGGAAGGCGAGGATGAATTCACTGAATGTCCGTTCGAGCTCGCGCCCGCGGCCGCCAATCGACAAGTTATACTCCGGCGGCAGCCCCAACTTCGAAAACTCATCCCTCATCGCCTGCATTCTATCGGCTAGTCCATAACCCGGAGCAATTGAAGCGCGGACACCGACCACACGCTGACGATCAAGCCGGTCAATGCGTGAGGGCGCGGTGGTCTCCTCCATCGTGACCAGATTGTCAAGGCGCACCATCCCCGTCTCGGTTGAAGGAACAAAGAGTCGCGCGATGGTCTCCTGGTCGTTGCGATCCCCTTGCTTTAACCGCAGCTCGACATCGTAATCTTCATTGAGCATTTCATCGCGATATCGCGAAACTCGGTCGTCACCACCGACCATCAATCGTAATGCGGTCGCAATGTCGGTCATATCGACGCCCAGATCAGCAGCGCGTGCGCGATCGACCTTGACCCGCACTTCGGGTTTGTCGAGTTTGAGCGTAACATCAGCATCGAGAAGGCCGTTGTTATTTCCCCACTCGCGCATCTTGGTGGCGCTGTTATATAAGGTCATGAGGTCCGGACCACGCAGGCTGAAATCGAGGTCCGCGGGACCGGTGCCCAGGTTGATCGACTGTGGGTTACGGACAGAGGGACGTAGATGTGAGTATTTCCTCAGCTTCTGGCGGATCTTCTGCATGACGTCACGCGCTGTGTAATTGCCCCGGAAGACCCCCAGGGGTTCACCGCGCTTGAGGGATTGCCAGAATTTGTTGAAATTCACCGTCCTCTCTTCGTGTGGAGGGATGCGGATGTAAATATCGCCGTTGTTGATTGACATGGAAAATCCCATACCGCCGCCAACCGAGGCCATCATCAACCGCACTTCCGGCATCTCGCGCAGCTCTTTTTCGACCGCCAGTAATGCATCATTCATGGCGATAAGGCTGGTGCCTTCGGGCGCATTCAGATTGACGTAGAACTCCGCCTCGTCAACATTGGTCGGGATATATTCCTGACGGATCTGCCGATAGAAATAGACTGAAGAAGCGATAACCGCGAGGGCTAAGACCGTGACGGCCAAACGATGGCGCAGGACCAGACGCAAAAGCCAGGTATAACCGCGGTCGAGATAGGAGTAGAAACCTCTTCGCGATGCCGCAACGTCGTGTCCCGCTTTCGCATCGCCAACACGCAATAACCGCGCGCTCATCATGGGCGTCAGAGTGAATGAGACGAGCAGACTTATCAAAATGGCGAAAGCCGCAGTAAACCCGAACTGGCGGAGGAATCGCCCGGAGATCGAGCTCATAAATCCAACGGGCAGAAAGATGACCACAAGCGAGAGAGTAGTCGACATGACCGCCAGCCCTATCTCTTTGGTCGCCTCCTTCGCTGCTATCAAAGGAGGCATCTTCTTCTCCTCGACAAAGCGAAAGATGTTTTCTAGGACGACGATCGCGTCGTCAATCACCACGCCAACCATGAGCACAAGCGCCAGCATCGTTACGCTGTTGAGCGTAAAGTCGAGAGCGCGCATGAGTCCGAATGTCGAAATAACGGATGTAGGAATTGCAATTCCGGCAATGATTGTTGAGCGCCACGAACGCATAAACGCCATGACAACCAAACAAGCCAGAATGCTCCCCAGGACGAGGTGCGTGCTGACTTCGTGGAGCGCGTTGTAGATGTACCTCGACTGATCTTGTATGACCTCCAGTTTGATGTCGGGCGGAAGCTGTTGTTGGAGCCGCGCCATCTTCTCTTTAATGCCGTCGATCACGGCGACAGTATTAGCTCCTGACTGGCGGATGATGCCGAGTGTCACTGAGGGCACTCCGTTCAAGCGCGAGAGCGAGCGCTGTTCTTTCGTGCCGTCTTCCGCATAACCCAGGTCGCGAATGCGAATCGGTGACCCGTTGATCGTGGTCACGACGAGATCATTGAAATCCTGCGGCTCGATGATCTTACCCATCGTCCGCAAACTCAGCTCTCGCATCCCCGCATCGATGTTACCTCCGGGCAGATCGGCGTTCTGTCGCACCAGCGCCTGTCGCACCTGAGTGATCGAGAGGCGATATGCGGCCAGCCGGTCAGCATCAACCCAGACGTTGATGGCGCGGCTGGGCCCGCCGGAGACAAAGACTTCGCCCACACCCATCGAGCGCTCCAGATCGATCTTGACCCGATTTTCAGCGTATTCGGCGAGCTCGCGTTGTGAGCGATCGCCCGAGAGCGCAATCGTCATCACCGGAAATGAATCGTTGTCTGATTTATTGACGGTGGGCGGGTCGGTTCCCGGAGGAAGCTGGCGAAGCACTGATTGAACCCGGTCACGCACATCCTGCGCTGCCGCTTCAATGTCGCGGTTAAGGTCGAAGGTCAGAATAATGAATGCCGCACCCTGGCGCGAAACCGAGCGCAGCTGCTCAAGTCCCTCGACGCGATTGACGACTTCCTCGATCGGTTGCGCCACCGCGGACTCCATCTCTTCCGGGGCCGCGCCTGGCAATGTGGTTCGAACGTAGATTGTCGGTATATCGATCGAAGGAAAACGATCGACACCCAGTTTGAAATAGCTATCGGCTCCGACAACAACAAGGGAGAGAATAATCATCGCCGCAAAGACCGGACGACGAATACAAATTTCTGCCAATTTCTGCATAGACTAATTTCCCGAACTTATCCGCAGTTATTGATCATGTTTATTTGAGTTCGATCTTAAAGACGAATATTTCTCTCAATGAGTTGCAAATTTATCTCTAAGCGTCACTTTCGCTAATCTTCAAGCGTTTTCAATCTTAGTGTTCGGTCAAGAGAGATGAAGAGGAAAACGGAACAAACGGAAATAACGGAACAAACGGAAATTCTCTAGGATTTTTCCGTTTGTTCCGTTTTCCTCTTCATCTCTCTTGACCGAACACTAAGATTGAAAACGTTATTAGTTAAGTTCGCCCGCGCAATTTATTGATCTTCGTAATGAATTCATCCACTCCATCTTTTTTGATCGCCAATGTCGGAACGAAAATCTGCTTGGAAGGAGGTATACCGGATCTGTCGCCTCCGATCACTTTGGTCATGAGCTGAATCGACTGGTAGCCAAACTCATAGGGCTGCTGAACCACGGTCGCATAGATCGAACCATCCTTGACCCCGGCGAGAGTTTCATCTTCTTCGTCGAAGGCGATGATTTTCACTCTACCGACTTTGCCGGAATCTCTGACAGCACTTAGAATCGCCGGTCCATTGTAGGACCACAAACCGACGAGAGCGGCGATCTCGGGATACTTAACCAAAGTATCTGCGGCATTCGATTTGGCACGCACGCGATCGACGCTGTCAGTTCGGATGTCCAGGATTTTGATATTTGAGCCTTCCAGAACTTTTTGTATACCACGATACCGCTCCTGAGCGTTCAGCGCATCAAGGATGCCAACGAAAATCATGATGTTTCCACCCTGCGGTAAAGCTTCTTTGATCAGTTCTCCAGCCTGTTTTCCTGCCGCCTCATTGTCGGTTCCGATGTAGCAGGCGCGATTGCTCTGTGTTGCATCGCTGTCTTGCGTGATTACCAGAGCCTGACTTGCCGCTCGGTTGATCATCTGAACCTGATTTTTCGGGTCGACAGGACTGATCGCCATTCCGTCAATACCCTTTGCGAGCAGGTCGTCCACAACGCGCTGCTGTTCTGCCGCAGTGCCGTCAGAATTGATCCTGAATTCGACCTGGACATTATCCAGCTCAGCGTCGGCTTTTTCTGTGCCTCTCCGAGCGATCGTCCAGAACTCAGAAGCATTGTTGGTCACGAATGCGAGTCGCAATTTTTTGCCGTTTCCACCGCTCGTTTGACACGATACGCCAACCAATGGCAGGAGCACAACTAGTGCGCCAATCAGACAACGGCTCAAAACTGATTTCATAATTTATCAGCCTCCTCAGAAAACTAGGGGCTGGGGGCTGGAGGCTGGGGGCTGGGGCTGGAGAGAAGATTTAGTACCTCCTCCAACTTCCAGCCCCCAGCCTCCAGCCTCCAGCCCCCAGTTTTCATTGTTTCTAGGCGTCGTCATGAACGACATGAACGACTCCTCGAAATTGGTTTCAGATTGAAATTAAAGGTCAAAACAGAATGATCCCACTATGCAACCGGATTGTGCAATAGAGCTATCCCTTGAATGGAAAAAATCGAGCCGTAATCTCCTTTTTCGCTGATGTCACGACATCAACCCTTTTCACTCATTTCGCGTGTTTCGCGTTTGTGCCGATGGCACTAAAATATTCACATCACATCGAGGGGAGGGATTTGACAATGACTCGATCGAAAGCAGAAAACCAGGTACGTATCGAATTCGATAGCGTCGGGCCGATTGAAGTGCCCGCCAATGTCTACTGGGGCGCCCAGACCGAGCGCTCGCTGATTTACTTCAACATCGGTCGCGACAATATGCCCCCCGAACTGATCCGCGCGCTGGCCATCATCAAGATAGCTGCGGCGACCGTCAACATGGAGCTCGGTAAATTGCCGGCAGACAAAGCGCAACTGATCATCCGGGCTGCCAATGAGATTATCGAAGGCAAGTTCAATGATCAGTTCCCACTGCGCATCTGGCAGACCGGGAGCGGCACACAGACCAATATGAACGTTAACGAGGTCATCGCCAACCGCGCAATAGAGCTTGCTGGCGGTGTGTTGGGTTCTAAAAACCCTATCCATCCAAATGACGACGTAAATATGTCACAGTCATCGAACGACGTGTTTCCAACAGCGATGCACATCGCAGCGGTCGAGCGGTTGCTCAACGATTTGATACCAGCGATACTACGCCTTCACGATGCGGTTAACGCCAAGGCCACAGAATTCGCAAGCGTGGTCAAGATCGGACGCACACATCTACAGGACGCGACACCACTCACTGTCGGCCAGGAGATGTCAGGATGGGCGAGCCTGCTCGAGCGCGGCATCGAACGGCTGAGATTCTCACTCGACGGCTTATTCGATCTGGCTATCGGCGGCTCGGCAGTTGGCACCGGGCTGAACACACACACTGAGTTTGCCGAACGCATGGTGGCCAAGATCTCCGAATTGACCGGATTACCCTTTCGCTCGCATCCGAATAAATTCGCAGCGCTTTCAGCGCATGATGAACTTGTCTTTGCGCACGGCGCGATCAATACACTCGCCGGATCGCTGATGAAGATCGCCAATGACATTCGCTGGTTGGCTTCAGGTCCGCGCTGTGGGCTGGGCGAACTACACATTCCCGAAAACGAGCCCGGCTCCTCGATCATGCCCGGCAAGGTGAACCCTACGCAGTGCGAGGCGATGATGATGATTGCGGCGCAGGTTCATGGCAACAATGCGGCGATTTCTTTGGCCGGATCGCAGGGCAATTTTGAACTTAATGTATTCAAGCCGGTGATCATCTACAACTTCCTGCACTCGGTTACTCTGCTTCACGACGCGTGCCGCGGCTTTGTGGATTATTTGATCGATGGCATTACGCTCGACCGCGAGAAGATCGATTACTACGTCAGTAACTCGCTCATGCTTGTGACAGCGCTGAGTCCGAAAATCGGTTACGATAAGGCGGCCGAGATCGCGCATACAGCTTATGAGGAGAAGATCAGCCTGCGCGAAGCTTCATTGAAGCTGGGGTACTTGACTGGCGAGGAGTTTGACGAGATCGTTCGACCTGAGGCGATGACACATCCGTAGACTACTGCTATAGTCATCAAGAAAAGTAATCTCACCGCCAAGACGCCAAGAGCGCCAAGAAAGGCGGAAAATCTTGGCGTCCTTGGCCTCTTGGCGGTTTTTCTTTTTCTTAAATGCAATGGCCCGGGGAGGAGCGCTTATGACAACAATCAAGCACACGACGACCTTGACGCAGCGGCCTGCCTGGCAGGCGCTCGAGCATCACTATCGGGAGCACAAGGACATTCATCTGCGAAAACTTTTCGCCGACGATCCGCGACGCGGCGAGCGGTTGACAGTCGAAGCCGCAGGTCTCTACTTCGACTACTCGAAGAACCGCATCACCGAGGAAACGGTCAGGCTGCTCGTCAGACTCGCTGAAGAATGCGGTCTGCCTGAGCGCATCGAGGCGATGTTTCGCGGGGATAAGATCAATTTGACCGAGAACCGTTCTGTGCTGCACGTTGCATTGCGCGCGCCGCGAAACAGGCAGATCCTGGTCGATGGCGTTGATGTTGTCCCCCAGGTGCACGGTGTGCTCGACCGCATGGCTCTCTTCTCCGATCAAATTCGCACCGGGCAGTGGACGGGTTATACAGGAAAGCGCATTCGTAACGTCATTAACATCGGCATTGGCGGATCCGATCTCGGCCCGGCAATGGCTTATGAGGCGCTGCGGCACTACAGCGAGCGCGATCTGACTTTCCGCTTCATCGCGAATGTGGACGGCACAGACTTTGAAGAGGCCACACGCGACCTCGATGCCGAAGAGACGCTTTTCATAGTCTCATCAAAGACATTCACTACACTCGAAACGATGACCAATGCTCACATAGCGCGAGTGTGGTGCCTGCGCAAACTCGGTCATGAGGCGGCTGTCGCCAGACATTTTGTCGCTGTTTCGACCAATGCCGAAGAAGTCTCCAAGTTCGGGATTGATACTGCAAACATGTTCGGTTTCTGGGACTGGGTCGGCGGCCGTTACTCGATGGATTCGGCCATTGGACTTTCGACGATGATTGCTATCGGGCCGGAAAATTTCCGCGCCCTACTTGCCGGCTTTCACGCGATCGATGAGCATTTCCGCACTGCGCCGCTAGAAAAAAATCTGCCGGTGCTGATGGGACTGCTCACGATCTGGTATAACAATTTCTTCGGCGCGCAAACAGTCGCGGTGCTTCCCTACGATCAGTATCTCAAGCGCTTCCCTGCTTACCTGCAACAACTGACGATGGAATCGAACGGCAAGCGCGTCACCTTTGAGGGAGTTCACGTCGATTACCAGACCAGCCCCATTTACTGGGGTGAGCCGGGGACAAATGGCCAGCATTCGTTCTATCAACTGATACACCAGGGGACGAAGCTCATCCCGTGTGACTTCATCGGTTTTTGCCGGTCACTCAATCCACTCGGAAATCATCACGACATACTGATGGCAAATCTCTTTGCGCAGAGTGAAGCGCTCGCCTTCGGCAAGCCTGCTTCTGATGTCCAAGCCGAGGGTTCACCCGATTGGCTCGTGCCGCATCGTACCTTTGGAGGCAACCGGCCATCAAGCACCATACTGGCAGAGAGATTGACTCCGGAGACGCTTGGCAAGCTCGTCGCGCTTTATGAACACAGCGTCTTCACGCAGGGCGTGATCTGGAACATCGATTCGTTTGATCAATGGGGCGTTGAGCTCGGCAAGGTTTTGGCCAAGCAAATCATTCCCGAACTGGAGAGCGCCAGCGAACCGCAGCCTCGTCACGACAGTTCGACCAACGCACTTATCCGGCGTTACCGCATGCTCAGGTGAGAGAATACGAAACAAACGAAATAAACGAAACAAACGAAAAGATCAGAAATTTTTCGTTTGTTTCGTTTATTTCGTTTGTTTCGTATTCTCTCTTGGGCTTCAATTAAAGCGACACATGGATTATCCGCGAATATCCGTGGAATCCGTGTTATTCCGTGGTTAATCTCTCCTTATCTGTATCGGATATTAACAGAGGTTATCGCACCTACTACGTATAGCCCTAGCGGCCGCTTCGTACTTTTTTTGGACCGGCACCGTAGTTCTACCAATTACAGAAAACGCCCCCGTTTGATAATTTCTCACCCGGCAATAACGAAAAATCTAAATTTGCGGAGAAATTCTCAGGCATCGAGATCGATGTCTGGAACCTCGGTCCGAGCGCCGGGCCGGGGTATGGCGCAGTCGTAACCGGCCATTGATCGATGGACGAGCCGAACTGCTAATTCTACTTTGTATAGAGAGGAGTAGGGAGCATGAAACCTGAAACAGCACAGATCATCGAAACCCAGTTGAAACAATTTGCGGCCGATCTGAAACTGTCTGACGCACAGAAAAATCAGCTAAAGACGGTACTGGAGAACGCGCGCAAAAGGATGGATGAGATTCGCGATAAAAACCCCGACATCACGAAAGCCGATGTCATTGCAAAGCTCGGATCCGTTCGCGAGAATGCGCGCGAGCAGGTGGTGAAGTTCTTCACCCCGGAACAGCTGGCGAAGTGGGATGCGGGAGTGGCCAAGGCCAAGACCTTCCTGGGTCACACCGTGAACCAGTAGACCATTGATCGGTGGCCGGGCGGCACTGCTCAACGGGGCTGCTCGGCCTCGACTGTTATGTTTCGCGCCTGCTCCTCATCTTTACAATCTGATCACTTGTGAGAAAACCGAACCTGCGGACGCAGCAAGCCGCCGAGGGCGATTTTACTGATCTCTTCCGCCAATCGTTCGCGCGACAGCTTGCCGTCAGGCCGATACCAGCGCGACAACCACAGCATCATTCCGAGCAGACTGAATGCTGCCACTGTCTCGTCTACAGCTTTCAGCTTGCCTTCATCCTTGAGCTGTTTAAGCGTGTCGCGCAAGATGTCCAGGTAGGCGCGCTTGCGCTGTTCTATTTTTCGGCGATGCGCCGGCGCCAGCCCCGCGACTTCTTCAATGATGATCGTAATCGGATTGTTGCCTTTGCTGTTACTGCCTTCGGAGATGAGCAACGAGTGGTTTTTGATAATCAGGCGCAGCCGCTGTTCGGCATCAGCGACGGCAAGCGCAGGCACGATGACACGCCGGTCGAGTTTGTCCATCCCATAGCTCATTATCCCATACAGTAAATCCTGCTTGCCGTGAATGTAGTGGTAGATGCCCGCCTTCGTGATCCCTATCGCATCGGCGATATCGTTCATAGAAGTCGCGTCATAGCCTTTTTCGCAGATAATTTGGGCAGCGACCTCATAGATTTCGGCCAGGCGGTCCGTCACTACTGGAATAGCTCGTTTCTTCTGTACCTTCATCGTTTTCATGGATTGTTATTCCTTATCTTCAACTTCTCTCCCATAAGGGATCAAGGTTTTGACGCGCTCGCCATTCTCCATGGAGTCGATCCTCCATGTGCCATCAATCAGCTTGAAGTGATGCTTTTGCGCCTCAGTCTTGCCGTGGAAGACAAACTCGACTCTCAGTGTTGCTGTTTGCTGATCCGACTGCTCAAGGTCTGAGACAGCGATGCCCGTGATTTCTTCATTGACTTTCTTCAAGTATTGTTTGAATTGAATCTCACCCATCTCCGTCACAGTTCTCTCCAACTTTCGACGTAACTCGCCGCTGAAGCAGTTCAGATAGACCTTCACATCGCCCTCGCGCGCAGCGTCTGACATTCGCCAGACGGCCTCTTCCGGTGTCGTTGGCGCTTTTGGCTCTCGACCACTGCGATGCGCGAAAAAGAAGAGGGCGCTGATGATCAATACTGCTGTGACGACGGTTGGCAGGCGCTCTTTCATCGGATTTCATCCGTTGGTTTGTCACCCCTATTGCTGCACGTTGGAGCGAATGATACCCAGATCCATCAAGCTCCTCGGGCCGCTCGAATCGATCACGACCTTCTTCACCTTCGGCAAAACTTCTTCCATCGTTTCAAGGTAGAGGCGTCTTTCTGTAAGATCTCTTGCTTTGCTCGATTCGGCTCGCAACATTTCAAAACGCGCGGCCTCGCCCTGTGCTTCGTTTATTCGCTGTTGGCTATAACTCTCGGCGTCGATGACCAGCTTCTGAGCCTCCCCTTGCGCCTTAGCGATCGCGTCATTTGCGTAACCGTGAGCCTCATTGATGATCCGATCGCGATCGGCACGCGCGCTTGCGACTTCACGGAATGCGCCGGTGACTTCGAGCGGCGGCGCGACATTTTCGATGTTGATTGAGCTGAGGTAGACGCCACTCTCGTAACGATCAAGTATTTCACGTGCACGTCGCTGTGTCGCATTTTGCACATTGACTTTTCCTGTCGTCAAGATGCTGTCGACGCTCTCAATTGCGATAGTTTGCGCGAAGGCCGACTCAACGGCTCTGGCAATCATCCGCGCCACATCCTGCGACCGATAGAGATAATTGACCGGGTCTTTGATTTGATACTGCACGGCCACCTGTACTGTGATGATGTTCTGATCGCCGGTCAGATACTCAACCGGATCTTCGGCCGCTGTCCGTCCCAACACTTGATCCGGTATCTCCATGCCGATGGTCAGCCGCTTGGTTTCGAGCACTTTCAATTTGATGATACTTTCGATTGGCCAGGGCAGATGGTAGTGGATGCCCGGCGTCACACCTTTCGCCACGACTCTGTCAAAACGAGTAACAACAGCTTGTTGTTCGGGCCCGACGAAGTAGACGCCTGAGAGCATGTATAACAACAAGAGCAGTAGGATTGCGGATTGCGGATTGCGGATTGCGGATTTTCTCTTATGAAATGAGAGTGCGCCCTCCGCCTGATCCTCTTCCAGTTTGAGAAATTCATAGTTCATAGTGCAACTCAACAATCACGAATCTGCAATCCGCAATCACTTGATTTTTCCTTGAGTCAGGAGCTTCAGCAGCTCCGAATCTGACGAGAGGATAGCGGTCGTATTCGGGTCGATCACCTTCTTGTAAGCTTCGAGGGTGCGGACGAGTTTGTAGAAACGCGGATCGCGTGAATATGCCTGGGCGTAGACGCGCGTGGATTGCGCATCGCCGTCACCGCGAATCCGCTCGGCCTCGCGATAGGACTCCGAGAGGATGCGTGCTTTTTCCTTGTCGGCTTCTGCGCGGATCTTCAAAGCTTCGGCTTCGCCTTCTGCGCGGTATTGTTTGGCTATGCGATCGCGTTCGGCGCGCATCCGCGCAAACACGCTCTCGCGGTTCTGCGCCGGAAGATTCAATCGTTTCATCCGCACGTCGACGATTTCTATGCCATACTGTTCCAGGGCTTGAGCCCGGCATTGTTCGGTGACTTGCTTCATCACCTCCTGCACTCTGACCTCATCCGACTTGGTCGAGACGAGTGATGACAGATCGCTATTGCCCAGGGCCGCTGCAGTTGCCGCCCACACAGTATCGTGCAGACGCATCTCGGCTCCCGTCAAATCAGTGACCGTTTGCAGAAAACGATTCGGATCGGCAATCCGCCAGCAGACATAGTTATCAACGACTATGTTCTTTTTGTCTTTGGTCAGAAATTCGGATGGACGCGGATTGTAAACCAACAGCCGCTTTTCATATGTCAGCAAACTTTGCCACGGCCATTTGACATTCAAGCCGGCGGCGGAGATGGTGCGCACCGGTCGCCCGAATTGTGTGACGATTGCGTACTGGGTTTCATCAACGGTGAAGAATATTCGCCAGAGGACTACGAATGCGATGAGCACCAGTGTCGTGATGGAGATGATTTTTCGGGTTTTGTTTTGCATGACTGTTCCTCTGCAACTACTGGGAGCGCAAGCGCTCCCAGTAGTTGTCATTGTTTCTGTGTGTCGTCATGAACGACATGAACGACTCCTCGGAAAATCCCTGGGAGCGCACGCGTCCCCGCGTGCTGGCTTGCGGTGCGTCCCCTTACATCGCAGCGGGCCA
>JAKEHZ010000006.1 GCA_022614735.1 Acidobacteriota bacterium
ACGCCGCGTCCGACCTGGTTCGCCTTGATCACGCTTTCCGCAACGCGCTTGATATCGGCCTTTTTCACGGCGCGAATGGAATCGGGTTGGGTTTCGACATCTGATGGTTTACGTCCGTAGATGACTGCTCGCGCATATTCCAGAGAGCGTTCCGGGTGAGATTGCAATTCGATGGCGTAGCGTCCAATTGCGGCATTGCGCCCCTGCTCGAACTCTTCATCCGAAGGAGGCACGCTGGCCATCTGCTGCAATAAGGCTTGCGCGACTTCACGAGCACGCTGTTCGTTTTCGGGCGACGATGCAAATTGGACGAAGAATGCGCCAGCGGCCAGTCGTTGCTCATACCCAACTGTCACGTCGTTGGTCAAACCTTGTTTGTCGCGCATCTCCTCGAGCATTCTCCCTGAGGCTGTTAAAAGACTGAACATCTCTGCAGCATAGCTATCATTAGGTCCGCTGATAGATTGACTGAGCACTCGGAAACCAATGGCTTGCGCTGTCTGTTGATTGTTGCGCCGTTCAGTCTTCTCCTCCGGTGGCCCCATTGTTGTCGGCAGACCCACCTTGATCGTTTTATCGAGATCACCGCGTTTTAGCCCCTCGGAGAAAATCCTCGAAACCAGAGCCGAGCCGTCCGTATCGCCGACAAGCACGACGAGCGGAAATTGCTTTTGGATCGTCCTTGCGTGCCACGCTTCGAGTTTCTCTTCGTTAATGGTCTTCACGACTTCGGCCAATCCGAATCGCGGCAGTCCGTATGGATGGCCGGGGTAGAGCGAAAGCCACATCAACTCATTGGCGCGGACGTCTTCATCGTCGCGTCGTTGAAGTTGCCGCGCGAGCAATGCGGCGCGTTCCTTCACCAACTCCTCTTTGTCAAAGAATGGTTTTTCAATAATCTCCAGAAGCAGTTTGACTGCGTTTTCAGCATTGCGCGAGAGCACGTCGAGGGTATAACCGAAAAAATCGGCCTCATTGACAAGCCGAATTTCACCACCGTAGCTTTCGAGTTCGAGCGCGATCAGATCGGCCTTGCGAGTAGTTGTGCTCTTGAGCATCGCGCGCAGCATCAGTTCGGTCATGCCGCTGGTCGTCTGGTCCTCGATCAAACGACCGCCCTGGAAAATAACGCTGACCGAAAGCCTGGGTTGAGATTTGTCTTCACGCACATATGCGCGAGGCCCGCGCAGGACCGAATAGTCTTTGAGAGGCAGCGGCACCGATGCGACGATCACGTTCTGCCCTTCGCTCACCGTGCCGCGTTCAGCGCCTTGTGTAAAAGTCTTGAGTGCAACGGCGGGTTTGACCTCTTCAGGTCTGACTGGCTGCGCAGCGCCCGCGGCAAATGTCACAATCAGTTCAGCAAATTTCTCCGGCGTGAATGTGCGGGCCTGCGCATTGCGCGGTTCATACTCGATGACCGTTGAATTGGCGAGCGCAAGGTACTTCGCCGCCGCCTGTTGTATCTCCTGTGCGGTGACGGCGCGAAGACGCGCGAGGTTTGAATCAAAGAGTCGAAAGTCACCCAACTGCGCCTGGGAGATCGCCAGAGCCTGGGCCTCTTCCTCGAATCTGGAAGCCGCGTCGTAATAACGTTTTTCGAGCATAGTACGGGCGCGTTGCAATTCACCATTCCCGATCAGTTCACGACGGAACCGTTCGATCTCGCGGAAATATTCGGCTTCTGCGCGGTCGATTCGATCAGGATCAACACGTAGATGCACGACGAGCATTCCTGCGCCCGGCAGAGCCAAATAGTTCGCGCTTGTTTCAATCGCAACGCTCGACTTGTCACGCGATGCCAGGCCTTCCCGCAATCCCTGCCATAGCCGCGAGCTATTTCCCAAACCCAACACCGCTGCCAGCATTTGCATCGTCGCCCTCTCTTTCAAACCTTCTTTATCCGGTTTGAATACAGGCGTGCGATAGCCGATGGTTACGAAACTCTGGCTGATGTCCGCGCGCGAATTGGCATATCGCAGCATGTCTTGCGCCGGCTCATCGGGGTTGGGCGAAAACGGGTCTTGCACTGCCGGCGGAGGCGTTGTTGTTTCAGTGGAAGCGGAGTTCCGTGTCACGGTTCGCAGTGCGGGTGCGGGCTGCGCTGCTGGTTTTGTTGGGGCCGCTGATTTCTTGAACTCCCCGAATCTCAATTGAACCTGTCCCAATGCCTGGATGGAGAAAACGTCGCCGACTACTGTGATTACGGTGTTCTCCGGCTGATAGAAATTTTGATAGTAAGATTGCACTTGTTCGCGCGTCACTGAAGCGAGCATCGATTCTGAGACGCTGCTGCCGCGTTTCAGACGATTCGCGGTAAAGGCAGTCGCATATAATTTCTCGGTCGCAGCTGAAGCGACGCGATCCTGTTCCCGCCTGCTTTCAAGGACCACCAATTGCGCTGCTTTCTTCAGGTCACTGGCATTAAATGCGGGACGTAAGATCAAATCGGAAAACAGTTCGACTACCCCCTGATAGCTCTCTACGGGCGCGATGATATTGAAAGAAGTATGATCGTAGGAGACTTGAGATGTAAGAATGCCGCCGAGCCGCGCGACATCTTTGTCAATCGCGGCGCCGGGCCGTTTCGCTGTCCCGCGCAAAATCATTTGCCGAGTCAGCTGCGACATCCCGGCCTTCTCGTCCGACTCATTGACCGAACCGGCTTTAACCGTGACGTTCACCGAAACTAGCGGAGATGAATGGCGCTCGCGGATAACTACATTCAACTTGTTTTGCAACAGATATCGTGAAGTCGATCCATCGAGATCTTGTTTCACCAGCTTGCCGCCCTCAGGGATCCCGAGCACTGTTGTTACAGGTACATTCGGTCTCGGTGTGGGTTTGGGTTGCGGTGGCGGCGCAGTGGGACGTCCGCGACCACTTTGCGCGAAGGAGTTGAGGGTGATCAATGAAATCAATGAAATCAATGCAATAATGGAGGCTGATTGCGTGGTCCTGCGAGACATCTCTGGTACCTCTTTGTGGTTAAAATAGCGCTAAAACTTTAGCATGAACAGAGTGAATTACAACCGGGTTCAGCTGGACCGAGTAATTAACCACGGATCGACACGGATGCGACGGATCAATACGGATTTAATCCGTGAATATCCGTCGCATCCGTGTCGATCCGTGGTTAATTTGCCCCAATCTTTTTTGGCCCAAGTCGTTAAATCTTACTCTTTTGAACGGTCTCGATTGGGAATATTGCCGTGACGCTTTACTCCAATTTGTTTGACCAAAAGACCATAAATCGCGCACTAAAAAAAGCCTGTAAAATATAGCATTTCTTGCTTTTCATCATCGTCAAGCTTGTCTATAATCCGCCTTTTGTTGTAACGTCCTCTAAACTATTTCAATTAAACGAGGTATCACCACGTATGATCCTGTTCGTCCTAGGCATCAGTGTTCTTGTGTTTCTGATTCTTGCCCGTCTCGTCAGAAGACGGTCTTTACCAATATCGCAATTTCGCCGTCCCGCGATGGCGCTTGTAGCGTGTCTGGCCTTTGTTGTTATCCATGCAACTGTTGGGGCAACTGCCGGACTGGCACAAGCACAGAGCGAAGGCGTACCGCACACCCCGGGCGGCGAGGCCAATCTGAAATTACCTGATCTTTCTCAGGTGAATTTTCTCGGCGGCACAGACGGGCATTCTCTGCTCTTGATTGGTTTTGTCGTCTCGTTTCTCGGCGTCATCTTCGGGTTTGTCATTTACACACAGTTGAGGAAACTGCCCGTCCATCAGTCAATGCGGGAAATCTCGGAGTTGATCTACGAGACTTGTAAGACCTATCTCATTACGCAGGGCAAGCTCCTGCTTATTCTCGAATTGTTCATTGCCGTCATTATTTTGCTCTACTTCGGATTACTGCTTGGCTTCCCACTTTACAAAGTGGGGATAATTCTGATCTTCAGTTTAGTTGGCATTCTCGGCAGCTATGGAGTGGCATGGTTCGGAATTCGAGTTAACACCTACGCCAATTCGCGGACGGCGTTTGCGAGTCTCGAAGGCAAACCCTTCCCACTCTATTCGATTCCTCTTCGCGCCGGCATGAGCATCGGGATGATGCTGATCAGTGTTGAGCTCATGATCATGCTCTTTATCTTGCTCGTCGTGCCGGGTGATTATGCCGGTCCGTGCTTCATCGGCTTCGCGATTGGTGAATCTCTTGGCGCAGCGGCGTTGCGTATCGCCGGCGGCATCTTCACGAAGATCGCGGATATCGGTTCAGACCTCATGAAGATCGTCTTCAAGATCAAAGAGGACGACGCGCGCAACCCGGGTGTGATCGCGGACTGCACGGGCGACAACGCGGGCGACTCTGTCGGTCCCAGCGCAGATGGCTTTGAAACATACGGCGTGACTGGCGTGGCCTTGATCTCATTCATCCTGCTCGCCGTCAAAGATCCGACAGTGCAGGTGCAGTTGCTCGTCTGGATCTTCGCTATGCGCATTATGATGGTTGTTGCATCAGCGGGCTCCTACTTAATTAACGAGGCTTATACCAAGGCGCGTTATGGCAATTCCAGAGAGATGAATTTTGAGCGCCCGTTGACCAATCTGGTCATCATCACCTCCGCCGTCTCGATTATTTTGACGTTTATCGCCTCAAAGCTGATGATCCCCAGCCTCGGCGGCAACAGCGATCTCTGGTGGCAGCTTTCGATCATTATTTCATGCGGCACAGCGGCGGGAGCGATCATTCCCGAACTGGTCAAAGTCTTCACCTCGACCGATTCTCGTCACGTCGAGGAAGTGGTCAAGTCGTCGAGAGAAGGCGGCCCATCACTCAATATCCTATCAGGCTTTGTGGCGGGTAACTTCTCCGCTTACTGGCTGGGCATTGGCATTGTCGGGTTAATGGCGATCTCTTATGCATTCAGTCTGCAGGGACTGGGAGATCTCATGCCTGCTCCTGCCGTGTTCGCCTTCGGCCTGGTGGCATTTGGGTTTTTGGGTATGGGGCCGGTGACGATTGCTGTCGACTCTTATGGGCCAGTCACTGACAACGCTCAATCGGTCTACGAGCTTTCGCTGATCGAACAGGCGCCGAACATCGAGTCCGAAGTGAAGAATCAGTATGGCATGACCGTAAACTTCGCCCGCGCCAAGCATCTGCTCGAAGAGAACGACGGGGCGGGCAATACGTTTAAAGCTACGGCGAAGCCGGTGCTGATCGGCACTGCAGTTGTCGGCGCTACCACGATGACCTTTTCGATCATTATGGCATTGACGCAGGGCTTGACGATAAATCAGGACAAACTGTCATTGCTCCACGCACCATTCCTGCTCGGCTTGATCACGGGCGGCGCAATTGTTTACTGGTTTACCGGCGCATCTACGCAAGCCGTGACCACGGGCGCTTACCGCGCAGTCGAATTCATCAAAGCCAATATCAGGCTCGAGGGCGTAGAGAAAGCCTCGGTCGCCGACAGCAAGAAGGTAGTAGAAATCTGTACGCAATATGCGCAAAAGGGGATGTTCAACATCTTCCTGACGGTCTTCTTCGCCACG
Source organism: Acidobacteriota bacterium (assembly GCA_022614735.1). Taxonomy (GTDB): domain Bacteria; phylum Acidobacteriota; class Blastocatellia; order RBC074; family RBC074; genus JAKEHZ01. Next base: position 5,517 of record JAKEHZ010000006.1, read on the forward strand.
CTGGCGTTTGCTTTTGTCGATCCGTTCTTCTTTATCGGCTACCTGATTTCGATTGCAATCTTCGGTTTGTATCAGGCGATCTTTATGGCTAACGCCGGCGGCGCATGGGATAACGCGAAGAAGGTGGTCGAAGTCGATCTCAAGGCAAAAGGCACCGACCTGCACGCGGCAACAGTAGTCGGCGACACTGTCGGAGACCCATTCAAAGACACGTCATCAGTGGCATTGAACCCGGTCATCAAGTTCACGACGCTCTTTGGTTTATTGGCTGTGGAGCTGGCCGTGAGTCTGACCAACCAACAAGGTCCAATGCTAAGTCATATACTGGCAGCCTTGTTTTTTGTGATCTCGATGTTTTTCGTCTACCGGTCGTTCTATGGGATGAGGATTGGGGCGGAGAAGCAGCGTATCGGCGAAGTAAAGGAAGTAGTCGATACTGTGCCGCGAGCGTGAAGAAAGAGAATACGAAACATTTGATTGCGGATTGCGGATTGCGGATTGTGAAAGCGTGATCTGCCCTTCAATCCGCAATCCGCAATCCGCAATCCGCAATCAAAACTGAGGTATCAAGATTTGAAAATGAAGGAATGTTCGTGGCGGCTCATATTTGACCTCAACTATCGTTCCCGGTGACAGGCGTCCCGAGAGAATCAAGTCGGCGAGGGGAAACTCCAGGTAGTTGCGCACGCCGCGGTTAAGCTGGCGCATCCCGTATTTCAGATCTTCCAGGCCAATTTTGAGCAGGAAAGATTTCGCTTCCGTGGAAAAGATGAAACCAATGCTCATACCAGCCAGGAAGCGTTCGATTTCGGCGAGCCGCCGGTCCAGCAGCATCAGAATGTAGCGTTCAGTCAAGCGTTCAAAGATCACAATCTCATCAATATGACTGACCAGGTCGGTGCCGAGCATATTGTCAGTCTCTTCCAGCGCTATGATATGGTGGTTCGCCATTTCGATAGCTGTCTCGCTTTCACCCGAGAAACCGATCGCCCGCCCGATTAATTGATCGGCCTTCTTCTTCGAGAGATGGATGGTCAGGATGATGAATGCGTTACGCAAAGAGAAGAAGCAGCCACGAGATTGCAGCTCACCGCGATCAATCGCCGCCGCCAGATGATCGCGGAAAGTAAGAGGCGCTTTGTCAATCTCCTCGAAAACCACGATCGAGAAAGCAGCCGGCCAAAAGGGAGGGGATGCGGAGGCGTACCAATAGCCTGAGGCTAATTGTTCGTGTAGATTTAACAATGGGTCGTCAGCCTCGCTGAGTTGCTGGCAGTTGACGTAAATCAGCTTGCCAGCATTGCCCAGAAATGTGTGGGCGAGCGATTGCGCGACATGAGTTTTGCCTGATCCGAATGGGCCGGCGAACAGCAACACTGCCAGCGGGCGATTGGCGTGACAGCGCCCAGCTAGCGCCAGAGTAACCGCCCGCGAGACAGCCGCAACTGCAGACTCTTGCCCTACCACCTGTTCCTGCAAGACTCGCATGAAGTAGCTTGAGATGACCATTGGAGGACAAGACGGTTGAGCTCGCGCGAGCGAGCTCAACCTGTTAAGTGATCTACCCTCCGCCTGTTTTGAATATCGCAGCGGTTTTCGGGTAAAAGCGCTTGTTAGATGCCAAATGGCACACCAACTTGAGCTATTGGAAAGGTCTGTCCCATCGGGTAGGGCGGGACAAACCAGTTCGCTGGAGTGTAAGCTCGCCCGAGCTGCCCGAGCTGCCCGAGCTGCCCGAGCTGCCCGAGCTGTTGGATAGGAATGGCTCCAAGTTGTGGCATGTATTGACCCTGTGCCTGGAGGGTATAGGGGTCAATCGCCTGGTTAATGACCGATCCCGGCATTCCTGAGACGCCGGCCTGGTAAGGATCAATTTGCTGCGGATTTACCAGTGGTCTGATCGGCAGCCGTTGTTGAGCCAGAGGATTCAATTGCTGCTGAGCCAGCAAAGTGTTTACGATCGGATCCTGAGCCAGGTAAGGAGATGCTGTGCCCCAGCCAAATTGGCTGCTGAATGGCGAAAGTCCCAGATAATTTGGATAATTTGCTTCTCCGCCCACTAGTTGAGACGCGGGATTGATCCACCCCTGAACTGTGGGATTGATCCATCCCTGATTGAGTGAGCCGCCCCACACTTGCGGAAAGAGGTTCGGCAAGATTGTGGGATTGACGGCCGGAAGCTGAGAAAAGGCCAGTGGACTGATCGTAGGAATCGGGGTTAGCCCAAACTGCGATGTCGGAACCGGTAAGATTCCTCCCCCGGGTGCCACATTGTAAGGGGTAAAACCGTAACCTGGGAACTGCGGAGGCAACGGGCTGAAACCACCAAACGCGCCGAATAATTGCGGCTGCTGTACCGGAAATGGAGTTATTCCACTAAAACCTGTACCTGCCGTAGGTGGAAACAAGCCGGAAGTGAACGGTTGAAATGGATTACTAAAAAATGGTCTTGTAAACATATAATCCTCCAAGTTAAGTTTAAGGTGTAATCGTTATAAGCAAGTCAAGCGACCTGCTTTGAGGTTTTTTTTGAAGCTATCCTGCACATTTTAATTGCACAAGATACACTCCTCCCTACTATGCTGTTATTAACAGGCATAGAGCCAATTATCGCGGGCTAAGCGTGAGCAAGTTACAACTAGCTATTCGCTGCTGTTTTGCTCAGTGTTTAGAATCCGGGCGGCGCCATATATGGCGACACCCTCCAGGGGAGAAAGCCATGAGTGTATGACGAGATTGGGAGAGCCGGCATGAAATAGGGTTGCGCCGGGCTCTGTGCACCAACTGGCAATTCTCGCAACATCAGATTGATGAGTTCATGGATCTCTTGAAGCTTATTCAGCTCTTCTTCTGAGAGTTGTGAAGTTATTGGTTCGTGTATATTCGTCGCCGGATAACGCGATGCTGCAGTAATAGACATGATATTACTTACCTCCTATGTGGTTTTCCAGTTTTGTATTTATTCCTTGGTTGATTCCTGGCCTTTACGAGCCTCACCTTTTTTGGTTTGGGCGCCGCCAGCGGCAGCTTCAGATTTAGGCAAAGTTATCACCAGGATGCCGTCGGAGAAGTTGAGGCGCATGTTATCCGCCTGGATGTAGTCCGGCAGTGGAAAGAGGCGTTCAAATGCGCCGTAATTGCGCTCTGATCGGTGATATTGTGACTCCTCGCTCACCCGCCGGAAGCGGCGCGCGCCCCGCACGGTCAGAATATTGCTAACTTGTGTTACTGTTACATCGTCTTTGGTCAAGCCTGCAAGCTCAAGGTTGATCACCAACTCTTTCGGAGTTTCGTATATTTCCGCGGGAGGCGCCCAGGAAGGCGATTTGGACAGCCGCATTGAGATGCCGAGATTGATCAAATGCAGATTCAAATAGTTGATCTCGCTCTGTACCAGAGCCCTTGGATCAACCTCTCTGGGCAAAGGAAAACGCGGTTTTTTGACGTCAACCTTGGGAGCCGGCAATCCTGTCAATTGTTCATAAACTTCCCTGACATCAGTTAATACGTGATCGTAGGAATATGTGCTCATAATTTATCTCCTTAATCTACTCTGAAAATCCCCCGGGTACACACACTTCCAGCGTGCAGGTCTGGGGTAACAGCCGGCAATCGAAGAAATGCATGCTGGAAGCGTGCGTACCCAGGAGTTTCCATCATTTCCGGGTGTCGCTATGCGACCGGCAGGTCTAAAAAAGGAACTAAACAAATCTAAAAAAAACAATGTATGTCCAGGGTACATAATTATTTTCTGTTAAATTTGTTATATCGATTTATTGTTGCTCAGAAATTTCCCCGCTGAAAGGTACAGTCTTACGCAAGTACTGGTCCATAGCAGCTTCGATAACGTAGAGGTTTGTGTGGCAGAGTAACAAAACGGTCGTTGATGGCTTGCCGGTGTGAATGGCTAATATAAGTAGCTGGTTGCTTTCGCTTACCTTGAGCCTCGAGTAATTTGAGCTACATGAGATGACGAAATAATACTTTCCATTGTGTATAGAAGTAACCAAGCCATATTATTGTGCTGGTAATATAAGCACGAAAATCGAACAGCAAATTAGGAGATGACATTGATGAAATGCTCGAGAAAAGCCTTAAAGATTGAGTTGATATACAACACACTTCATATAGAAAAAGTTTCATATACCCTGAAAAAATTACCGAATGCGCTCAGTACAGAAGAATATAATGCGGGTGCCCTGATCGGCTGATGATAAAAAAATAAATTCAGTTATTTTCGTGGAAAGAGATCATCAACAGCCATTCTCCACCCCGGCAACGCAGTCTCAGCTTCTGCCAATTCACCGCGCCGATATATCGTCGGGTTCTCGGGTGTATCTGCTCGATAAACACGCACAACGTCTTCGCTGAGCAAATCCACGTCCCACACGACCTGTGTGCCTGCGGCAAAATAGTCTCTGCGTTTTTCGGCAATCTCTCGCTCAACTGGTGCGCCCGCGTCCACGCGGGCAGGTTGCGGAAGGGCGCATTTGCAAGGAGTGGGCTACTTGACAAGCCTGCCCGCGAGGACGCGGGCGCACCGATCGGGGATTCTTGAAAACGCCTTTATATTTGCACCAACTTCAGTTATTTATAGTGGGCTTACACACTTGGTGATTCGTAGGCTGGTGCTGTAAAGTCAGTGAATAACGAGGAGTCATTCATGGCGCTATGCGACGCCCTGAAACGATGGAAATAGTTCGTAGTACCGGCTTTAGCCGGAAGCGGCTCGGAACGAGCCTTGCAGTGGCGTCTGCCGACGCCGCTTCCGGC
>JAKEHZ010000328.1 GCA_022614735.1 Acidobacteriota bacterium
AAATCTGGATTTGAGTGGTCGAGCCATAGGTCATAAGGCTCGACAAATGTCAACTAAAAGTGAATCTCAAAATCTGCTCAAAAGTGAGCGAACCGTAAGTTTTCATGAACAACAATCGGGAGGTTCCATGTTCGATCCCCCATCGGCGAAACAGGCGCGCATATTCATCAGCTACAAACATAAAGTCGAGCCTGACCAATCAGTCGTTGATCAGGTCGTCCAAGCGCTCGATCCACATCACACCGTATTCATTGACAAAAAAATCCTGCCCGGTCTGGAGTGGGGTAAATGGATTCAGGATCGAATCAATGAATCCGACTTCCTGATCGGCTTTCTCACCGCTCAATCGGTCTGGAGCGAAATGGTGCGGGCGGAAATCCAAATCGAGTGTGACGAAGATGCGGATAAAGATAAAAGGTGTAATTGTGCTCAATCGAGCCTAACCCTAAAACTTCAGTCTAGAGTAGGATCACATGTTGAAAGTATTTCTGTCATACGCACGTGCCGATAACATTAAAGGTGCTGCGCGTCTTCGAGACGAACTAAAGTTTGCCTTTGATGTCTGGCGCGATATTGAAGACATGCAAAGCGGAGAATCTTGGAGAGAGCAACTCAGCGATGCGCTCCATGAGGTTGACGTCGTGATCGTCTTGCTCACCCCAGCGGCTGTGGCGTCTTCCCATGTCACTGAGGAGTGGAAAGGGGCCCGATTACTAAAAAAGCCCGTGATCCCGGTGCTGATCTCACCCTGCACTATTCCTGAAGAGCTTCGAGAAATTCACTATCAGAATTTGAGCGATCCAGACAATTATGGACAAGGTCTCATGGCGCTTCGTAATGATCTTACTAAAGCATATGACTCAATCTATCAGAAGCTTAAGGATGACTTGTCAAACCACTTGAAAAAAGACGCGCTCGCTCTTTTCCATCCGATCCTCAAGAAATTACTGCACTGGTCTAATCTCAAGTTTTACCCTCCTAGAATTCTCAACGCGTTTACAGAGCTTGTGGACTGGATGAATGCCGATTACAGACAGGGCCACTCTCTCGCTGACATTTTCGATCAGGCTATTACAGGTAACTATGCAAAGCCGGGGTCTGACCTACATACTGTATTCGAAGCTAATAGGAACATATTTGAAACCGTCCTAGGCTTATTTCGCGCTGAGGTAAAACTCGGCGAAATAATTCCAATCGTGCTTCTAATCATGAACGAAACTGAAGCGCAAGAGCTAGCTTCTGGAGCGGCTTTCGATGGTTATCCAAATAGATTACGTAGCGAATTTAAGAAGTTACAATCAATGCTAAAGAAAAACGGTTTGGCCAATTGGGTCAGTAACTATAAAGAGACTTCTGCCGACTGGCAACCTTTCGGCAGCGAAGCAGATGGAGAAAACATTCAGCAATTGGTCGGAAAAGCTTTGAAGATGATTGCATCTCCCAGTCACACGCTTATCCCTTCGTTTAAAGACATCCACAGGCTGAACGATATAAGCTCTAGGCAACTACTAAGGCAATTGCGTTACGATGGGTGTATTGTGATTATAGACGGCATTTCAATGCGGCACCCTAAACTTTTACGAGCATTTCACCAAACAGCTCTTGATTCGTCTCATCGCACTTCAATCGTCACAATTGCTCCTGCTCAATCGACTTTTCAGCTATTACGTGAAATGTCCTTTGTCCTGCAACTCAAAGTTTCGGACTTAGAGTTGGCCAAGCGCCGCTATGACTATAATGAAGAGTATGGCATCTGCGTCGAACTTTCGGATGCGAACGATCTTCAACGGTGGATATTGGATCGAGTAAGAAAGATGTATTTGCCGCAAGCGGCTGCACAAACCAGCATCAAAGATTTCATGTTCGAGAATTTCGGAAGACCCTAAATGATTTATACATTTTACTCATTCAAAGGTGGTGTTGGGCGTACGATGGCGCTAGCAAATATCGCTGAAATACTATATCGGCACGGTCTCAATGTGCTGATGGTGGATTTCGACTTAGAAGCGCCTGGACTGGAAAGATTCTTCAATGTGAGTACGTCGATTCATAAGCCGAACGATGTTATGGGTAAAAGAGGAATCATTGACTTGTTGTACTCCTACAAGGAACTGCGTTCTCTGCCTCGTCCCTCACAGCCCTTGCCGACTGAGTCCGAAGTCCGCCAAAGTCCCGACCTGTTTCCCTTCCAGGTTGAACCGTTATCCAACTTCATCGTCCGGATCTATAGGAGGTCACGCAATCGAGGAACACTTTCTTTGATTCCAGCCGGTTTGCGCAAAGGAGATGAATTTACGAATTACGCGCGCCGTGTACGTTCTTTTGATTGGGATGACTTTTATGTTAATTGGGATGGTGAGCAGTTTTTTGAATGGTTTCGTCGCGAAACAGAAAAACTAGCTGACGTCGTCTTGATAGATAGCCGCACTGGCGTCACTGAGATGAGCGGGGTTTGCACTTACCAGCTTGCGGATATCGTACTCATGTTCGTTGCGCCGAATCAGCAGAATCTCGACGGCATCTCGATGATGGCACATAGTCTTTCCAATTCTAAATTAATCACAGAAGGCCGCAACAGGCGCCCGCTCTCCCTTCTCGTGATCCCAAGTCGCGTGGAACATAGTGAGGCAGAACTACTCGACAAGTTTGCCGACCAGTTCGATCAAATGCTGGGAACGTTACCTTTCTTCACACTGGAGTTCGAGAAAAATGCCTTTATTGATCTGAAAATTCCCTATGTGCCATATTACGCGTATATGGAGAATGTGGCAGTACGCGAACCTGAGAGAGCCAGCGCAGCTGATATGATCAAAGCTTATGAGCGAATCTCTGCCACGATCGCACAGTTAGAACCTCCCGCGGGTCCCTTACGGAAATTGTATAGAAAACGATTTCGCATTTTCATCAGTTATTCTAGCAGCGCTGAACCTGATCGAAGTGTTGCCTTACAAATTTTGGAGGCGCTACAACAACGCGAAGACTGTGAGGTGTTTATTGACCAAATGATCCCTGTAGGAGTGGTTTGGGCAGAATACCTCAGAGGTGAGTTGGAGAGAGCAGATTTCTTGATAGCTCTTCTCTCACAGAACTCTGTGCGAAGTGATATGTTCAGAGAAGAAGTCCAGATGGCACATGAACTAGCCAGAGAACGGAATGGTCGTCCGGCAATCCTGCCAGTGCGTCTGGCCTTCAAAGGTTCTCTTCCTTATAGCCTAGCAGCGTATCTCGATCGCATCCAATGGGCGTCGTGGGAAAACAGCGAAGACACCTCTCGGCTTATCGAGCAAATCACGCAATCCATTACGGGACAGCCTCTATCAATCAGTGAGTTACAATCCAAATCGTGGCTGATCCAGCCTAGCGAGGTATTGCTGCCGCCCCAGCCATCGTCAGCACAACCCATCAGGCTAGAGATGGCGGAAGGCACAGTCCCACCTCAATCTATCTTTTACGTGACGCGGCTGACAGATCACATTGCATTGGAAGCGATACAGCGGCAGGGTGTAACTATTACGATTAAAGGACCGCGCCAAATCGGGAAAAGCTCGCTGTTGATGCGAACTATCGAACAGGCTATTCGGATAGGAAAACGCGTTACCGTCCTTGATTTTCAACTTTTCGATCAATCCGTGCTAGCCAACGCCGATCTCCTCTATCGCCGCTTCTGCGAGATGGTCACGGATGAACTTGAGATCGAGAGCCGCGTCGAAGAGTATTGGGACTCGCCACTCGGAAATAGCCAACGGTGCACCAGATATATTAGTCGCTACATTCTCAGAGAATTAGACGTCCCGCTTGTGATAGCGATGGATGAAGTTGATATGCTCTTCGATACAAATTTTCGTTCAGATTTCTTTAGCATGCTGCGAAGTTGGCATAACTCTCGCGCCAACATCGCTACGAAGATTTGGAAACAACTTGATCTAATACTAGTCACTTCGACCGAGCCTTATCAATTGATTGAAAACCTGAATCAATCGCCGTTTAATGTGGGCGAAGTAATCAACCTTGAAGACTTCACGAGTACGGAAGTATCCGACCTGAACCTGCGTCACGGCTCACCATTCAATGACAAAGAAGAAAAGGAATTGATGCAATTGACCAACGGTCATCCTTACCTTGTGCGCCGTGCGCTCTATATGGTTGCCAGCGGACGTATCTCTGCCGCTGGCCTGTTCACTGAGGCCAAATCGGATCAAGGACCGTTTGGCGACCATCTTCGCCATCACCTCTTCCGAGTTCACGATAAGCATGATTTGATTGATAGTTTATGTGAAGTACTAAAGCGAAACACTTGCCAGGATGAAACTACCTTTTTCCGTTTGCGCGGTGCGGGTTTGGTGCGTAGAGAGGGAGGGGGCGTGAGGCCGCGTTGTCAGCTTTACGCTGACTTTTTTATGGAGCATCTTAAATGTCAAGAGAGATAGACCGAAAAATCTATACAGTTGGCGGAACGGTATCACCCAGGCGTGAAGGCTACTATCTTTCGCGGCCTGCCGATGACCACCTGTTGAGGCTCTGCCGAGAAGGCACGTTTGCCTACGTTCTTACCGCTCGCCAACTGGGTAAATCGAGCCTGATGGTCCACACCGCCCAGCGGCTTAGGCAGGAAGGCGTCTGCTCTGTGATCATTGACCTTTCGAAGATCGGCGCGCAGGTCACTCCCGAACAATGGTATATTGGCCTGCTCGTCGAAATCGAGGAGCAATTGGCGCTCGACGTAGATCTCGTCAAATGGTGGCGAGATCACGCACAAATCGGCTTCGCGCAGCGCCTGACGAAGTTCTTCCAGGAAGTTCTGCTCAAAGAGGTCTCCGCGCCGATCGTCATTTTCGTTGATGAGATAGACGCTACGCTGAGCCTCGATTTCACCGACGATCTCTACGTCGCGATTCGCGATCTCTACCATGCCCGTGCCACCTCGTCCGAATTCAAACGCCTCTCGTTCGCGGTCATCGGCGTGGCCACGCCCGGTGAGCTAATCCGCGACCCGCAACGCACGCCGTTCAACATCGGCCAGCGCGTTGACTTGGGCGATTTCACTTATGAAGAGGCCGTGCCGCTCGCCAAAGGCTTGAACCTCCCGCCTGGAGAGGCAGAACAGACCCTGCGCTGGGCGATGAAATGGACGAACGGACATCCTTATCTTACTCAGCGCCTCTGCATAGAGATGGTGGACGCGCGCCGTTCGTATTGGACAGAAGACGACGTTGACCGCATAGTAGCCGCGACCTTCTTCGGCGTGATGAGCGAGCAGGACAGCAACCTGCAATTCGTCCGCGATATGCTTACCAAACGCGCGCCCGATGTTGACGGCGTACTGACGACTTACAGAGAGATTCTCGCCGGCGCCTGCCCGGTGCTTGACGAAGAGCAATCCATCGTTAAATCGCATCTGAAACTTTCTGGCGTCGTTCGGTGCGAAGGTTCAGAGTTGCGAACGCGGAATCAGATTTACGAGATGGTGTTTGATGAGGAGTGGGTGAAAGATAATCTGCCAAGCAGTTGACGCAAGCGAGCCAGGGATTCAGTGATTACGTTGCTCGCTGCTGTTTCAATTTTCTTCCCGTCTTTCTCGGTCTCCGCAGGAAAAAACAGTCGGATTGAAAGGCCATTGGCAGAAGCTTCGTAAGCGGCGATAGGACAGCCCGCATCTACCCACGAGTGATGTTTATGTCTTTCGATGAATTGATGGAGTTGGCGCGCAAACTGCCGCCGCGAGAATTGACGCCGGAGGAGAGCGAGAGGTATCTGCACGAGCCGCAAAGCAGGCAGGAAAATCGGAAGTGACAGCCCTAAATCGAATAACAACCCGAAGTAGCAACCGGACAGGAGACGCCCAATGCCAAACAACCGTGGGAACGAAACCACCAGCCATGAGAGCACGAACATCACACTCGCCAAGAAGATCATCGCCGGGCAGGACGCAAGTTACGCCGAGATGTTCGGCCTGGCCAAGAAGCTCAAAAGAGAGCAGGCCTTCACCTTCGCGCGAAGAATTCTGAAGCGCGCGCAGAGCAAACCCGAAGCCAATCAAGGAAAGAACCGATTGAAACTGGCTCAGCAGCTCGCGCTGGTCACCTACAAAGACCCCGATCTGCCGCCGGACGAAAAGCTCGACGAGGCGCTCAAAATCCTGCAGGAGGCCGACGATCTGCAAAACACGACGGATCAGGAGACGTTGGGATTGACGGGAGCGATCCATAAGCGTCGGTGGGAGTTTGACGGCCAGAAGCAGCATCTGGAGCGCTCGCTGGCCTTTTATATGCGCGGCTACGGGCAGGGCGTTGATCGCGATAACGGATATACGGGGATCAACGCCGCGTTCACGCTCGATCTGATCGCCGAGCAGGAAGAGGAGGAGGCGCGCCAGGCAAATATCAAGCCGGAAAGCGCGGAGGATCGCCGGAACAAAGCGCGCGAGATTCGGGAGAAGATCGCCGAGACGCTGGTCGAGAAGGCGGAGAATGAAAAACCGGATCCGCCAGAAGCGGCGCTCAAGAATCAATGGTGGTTTCTGGCCACGATCGCCGAAGCATATTTCGGACTCGGGCGCTACGATGAGGCGTGGAAATGGCTGAATGACGCCGCGAAACTGGAAGACGTTCCTGAATGGGAACGCGAATCGACCATCAGACAACTCGCGCAGTTGGCGCGCCTGAAATACGGA
>JAKEHZ010000329.1 GCA_022614735.1 Acidobacteriota bacterium
ATTAAACTTCTCCAGCGCCTTCTGTGCCATATCCTGATCAACCGTACTGCGGCTCATGCTCCGGCGCTTTTGAGGATATCTGCTTCCGAAATGGCCTTCTATGAGCCCCTCAGATATTGATATTCCACTCCAAACACGTTGAATGCGTCGCTTAAAAAATTTGTTGTTGCGCAACCGTAGAAAACGATACCCAGCCGATCACAACTCTTAAAAACTAAACCTAAGGCCGGTCTCGATTTTCCTCGCCGGCGCGGCTGCTGTCGGACGTCCGAAAAACGGAGACGTCATGACGCCGACAAAATTAATCGGATTGAAGTTGTTAAAAAGGTTTGTAGCCTGAATGTAGTAATTGAATCGCCACTTTTTTTGCAGGGCGCCGAGTTGGCCGCCTATAGCCCCATAATCTCCAGCCTGCACAACGACTGTGGAGCTCCCCGTTCTAGCCGTTTCGTCAGCCTTTCCGAATCCGAACAACCAACTCAATCTCATATCGACATCCCAGGTATCGGCTCCGCGAGCGCCGTTACGAGTCAGTTCTGGCGGACGGTCATTAAATGTAGTATCACCATTGTCGTCGCGCCCTGTCGTAACGTTATAGGGAAGCGCTGAGGTATAAAAGAAGGTGGGGGACACCCGCCATCCTTTAAACAGCCCAATGCCAGTGGTTATGATGACACGATGGCGTCTATCATCGCTCGCTGGCCCCAGCTCGCCGCGCAGATCGAAGTTATCTGCAGGCAAGCTGAGAGGCCCATCTGCTTCGTTGATCTTCTTTAAGAGCGAATAACTGGCCATCCAGGAAAGACGCCTGTTCGCGCCGCTATTTAAGGTCAGGTTGAGTATATGACTGAACGATCGCGCGGTCGATTCAAGTTGTATGAGGTTCCCGGCGTCAGGGAATGGTCGTCCGACTCCAAGAATGGGAGCATTTATATTCCTCCCTCTAAATAAATGAAAGCCTTGTTGGTAAGAATAGTTCGCTATCATCGACATCCCCAGAGGGAGTTGTCTTTGCACATCAAGCGCGGCTTGCAGGATAGAGGGATTTCGCAAATCCTCAGAGCTTTGGGACCGGCCAGGCGGGAGGACAATCCGTGAACCGCCACTGAAAGGATCAGGGAATCCGGGATTCCTGATGACTAGGCTCGTACCACGCTGTCCGTCTTCACTGAGCAGGTCACTCACAGTCGCCGCCGTATGCCAATCAAAGAAGACACCGAGGCCGCCGCGTATAGTGGTGCGCCCATTTTTGAAGGGTGACCATCCGAAGCCGAATCGTGGAGCGTAGTTATTACTGTCATGCAAGTTGTTTTGCCGTTCGTACCGCACCCCATAACTCAACGTCAGACTGGGAACAACCCTCCAATCGTCCTGCCAATATGCGCCGAGTTGGAGATAAGAAAAGTCCACCGGCCTGATACTCACGCGCTGGCTGAAAGTTGAAGGGGTTCCGGCGAGAAAATCAAACAGACTGGAGAAGGTAAAAGTTCCATTTTGATTGTTGAGATTGAGGTTGCGATAGTTCCCGGCCTCAAACATTATCCCTGCGCGCATCGCGTGTTGGTTCCACGCGAAGTCCACGTTCTCGCGCGCCTCCATCTCTGCAAGTCCTCGATCGGAGCGCGCCTGCGTCCCTCCGCCATTGAAAGCCCCTAGCACGATCAATCCGCGCGCGTCATTAACCGGACGCAAACTGACGTTCTGCCAGTGCAATTGCAGGCGAAATTCGTGGAAAACCTTGCTTCCGACAGCGCCTGATTCGGATACCTGAAATCTGTGATCTGCCGAGGAGGAGGAAAAAGCTCGTTCAGTCAGGCTGAAATTACCTACTCCCAGGTTATCACGGCGCGAACCGGTACGAAAGAAGTTGACCTTTAAGTCATGGGACTTGCTCAGAGTGTTATTGACGCGCGCTGACACGTAGAGATCTCTGGAAGGCTGACGCGCAACATCGTTCAAGGCGCCCGTTGGCAAGGCCGCAACTATAGTTGTCGAATCGTAGGCCTGGTTACTGTTTCCGGCAAGGAAGAGCGAAGTGCGACTGGGCCTGACAGGAACATCGAGTGAGGCCTCAAATCGCTGCAAACCTTCAGGCGCGCGAAATGGGGCAAAAGCATTACGGGCATTAAACGTCTGATTACGGAAGCCATAACCGAAAGAGCCATGCAAAGCGCCTGCGCTGGGCTTGGTCAGAATCTCCACCACCACCACGCCAGCCTGGTGGTACTCCGCCGCGAAGGAGTTTCGCCTGAATCTAATCTGGCGAATTTGCGATTTGGGTGGAATTCTACCGCCTGCGAAACCGTCTACCTGAAAAACCGCGCCCGGACCCGCCATCCTCTCCAACGCAGCCTTCATTTCATCCGGATCATCAGGCAAATTGGCGATTTGTTCTTCCGTAAGTATGGTCGTAAAGGTATCCGAGCGTGAGTCAGTACGCCTCTCTCTCTCACTTTGTCGAACAACGATCTCTTCTTTTAATTGGGCAACTTCCAGACGGATGGTGATTCGCCGACTGCCAGTCTTGAGAGTGATTGCCTGTTCACGCGGCTCAAAATGTTCTGCTTCTGCTCGCAGCCGGTATTTCCCCGAAGGAAGTTTGGCGAAGGCTGCCTCGCCACGCTGATCTGTCAAAAGGGTTTGCCGAAAGTTTTCAGCGCCTTGCAGGATCACTTGAGCGGAGGGAAGGATGTCCTTGTTGTAGTCAACCACTGTAACTGTCAGGGAGGCTTCTCCAGCCTGTTGTTGCGCAAAGCCCAAGGTCGAGGCGACAGCCAGCATAAGCCCCAGATAGAATACCCTTGTGCACGAACAACATGCCCGCATGCAGCCCTTTCTTTATTTCCTCTTCTTGCCCGGATCAAAATGATCAAGCGCAAAAACCGGATTGAGCTTGAAATCTCTGAGCTCGTACTCTGTAACGATCATGCCGTCGCTTTCATGGGTGATCAAATGAGGTAGCATGACGCCATTCTCCGACCGATAATCAGAAAATCGAAACTTTGCCTCGGCAGTCTTTGAGGAAACGTCTTTAGGCAAAGGCGCTCTCCCTTCAGTCACCTCAAGCGAATTGAGACTAAGCCTGAAACCCGCGTCTGGCAACGTCATCATCAATAAACGAGAGGAGGCTTTATCAATGAAAAGGCGCGCGGAGAAATCATTGGGTCCTTTGACTTCAATAACGTCCGCCTGGCCATCGCTAGCCTGGGCCTCGCCCGCATAGGTAAAAGTGAGTGGAAAATCAGATGAGGGTGGAAGCGCCAACCGCAATAACTGAATAGCCTGCTCCCTTTGTATCGCCTGAAGCATCTTGACCTGATCGTTCCCCGTGGGGCTGCCACCTACTCTCACTACGGGAATCTCGCTATTTGACGAAGTGGTGTCAGACCAGCTTTGCTTTCCATTAAGCAACCTATACGCGGTGACTTGGCCTCGATTGCTTGAAAGGGCCCGCGTATTCCTAGTGAGCATTTTATCCGGCAAAAACAGGTCACAAATCAACTCACCAGTAGACAGACCGCCGCCTGGCCTCTGGTGACGAGATTTCCAACTCAACGACATGCTTTTAACGCTTTCCAGCTTGGTTTCGCCAAAGACAGCCTTCCTCATTTGAGCAATTGCTCTCTCGGCCCGCGCTGATCCATCAGAGTTCTGGACCGCCTGCGTAGATATAGCGCAGATGAACAACTCTAATAGACAGGCTGTTGAAAACACGAGAAACACACGATGAAATATCCTTACATTCATCTTTCTTCGAGCGGAATACTCTACCCACAATTTTATTGAGCAGAGAAGAACGCGCGCCTCCTATTTATTAATGTAATGTCTCAGAGCAACGGCGATCAAACGGCCTTATTTTATATCGAACAAAAAGTGTGGTCAGCCACTTCAGGGATCTGCCCAAGCCGACGCAAACACCGAGGCCTTTAGCAGATATTCGAGTCCGATTGATTCCATTAGACTTCCAGAGCCGACAGCCTACAGTCTTACAGCCGTAGATGAAATCAGGCAATGGCAAGCCCTTCAATGTATCTGACGAAGGACTCCTCACCCTGAAGAGTGCCCGCTGTTCCTGTCCATACCTTTTTCACTATGCCGTCTTCCATAAATATCCTGAGTGGTACGGATTTTACCTCAAGAGTCTTTTGTAAAACCGAATTATCGTCAAAGTAAAGCTTCATTGGGAATTTCCCTTCGATACCGTTGATACTCCTTTCCGACCAAAACAGCAAAACCCCATAAAATCGCAGGTTGCTATACTTATCGACAACTGTCCGAAGAAATTGGCCTTCCTTAAAACAAGCATCACACTCTGAACTCAATATGACCAGAATTACTTTCCCATGTCGTAATTCGCTGTCGCCAAGAGTATTCCCAGAGAAGTCAACCAATCTAAGTTCGGGAAGCGGCTTACCGATAACGTCAGGTTTATAACTATCCCGGCTAATCTGTCGCGATCTCTTCGCATAGAAAAAATGCTGAGACACAGCATAGCTAATGCTGAAAATAGCAATGAGCAACGAAACCACAACAAGCCATCTCGATTTCATGATTTTATGCCACACCTTGATATCCTCCCTCTTCCCTCCGGCCTCTAATATCCCGCAACGGCGCGGGATTCCAGGTGCCTTCTGAAAGGGCTGTCCGCCCTTCCTGCGAGTCTTGTAGCCCTGAAAGGGTAAATAGCGAGCCTCCGGTCACGGCAGCGTAGTGGAGTGACCGAGAGCCTAGAAATAATCAGGCGCGGCGTTTCCTCCAGCCACCGGCCCAAGAATGCCAGAATTTAAAGACCCGTTAGAGTCAGTCCCCTCTGGTTGGGTAATGTTCGCCCCGCTAATGTTATTTGAGCTTTTTACGACGAAGGCACTTACTGTGCTCGGCTCACTCCTCATTGTCGCGGTCTGCGCTGTTTAAAGCCGATCGACAGTCGCATGGGATTGGCAACGCATCCACATGGTGTCCTGACTCAAATAACGTAGTTCATCAGGTAACCCCGAATAACTGAAGCTGGTTGATGGTTTTTCGTTTCACGGCAGTCCTGGAGGGGCGAACGTGAAACTACGCCGCGTCATCAACCCTCACATCTCGACGCACTGATAAGAACAGCGATATCTCGGAGTACAACAGCAATCGGGTGGGCAAAAATTTTCGTTAGTTTGTCCTGTCAGATAGCACTCCCATCCCACCCCATCGGGGAACACCACAATGACCTCTTCCGCGCAAGCGGCCAATGCAACCCCTGCGAGAGAGCTGGTCAATCCCAATGCAAGAACCAAAGCAAAAAATCTGTTTTTCAACAGCTTTTTCATAGACGCCTCCTAAAGAGTAAGAGCCCACGCCACAGACCGTCGCATTGAAAACCTAAGCTCTCGTAAGTCAACACCGGCTTAAAGAAATTGCGATTGAATCATGTCAGATTGGTTTCGCATTCCCCGATGGCAAAAGCGATCTCCATACACAGAGATGATGAAAGCAGGATCAGTTTTCAATGCAATGATCTATAAAACGTGGAATTGTTGATGTTTTGCTTAGAGCATGTTACAAACTTTAAGCGCTGAAAATAAAGATTTTGCGGTGTCAACTTGCTTGAGCCTGCATTCCGACCGTGCCAATGTCAATCAAATAGTATCACGAACATACCTTAGCCGTAAATAAGGCTAAACGTTTATTACCACTACGGGAGAAACGCGGACGCCAGATTTCAAGGTTTTGCCTCCTGTGGCATTGCCGCATTCTGTTTAAAACCATGCCTGGTCGATCGTTTCAGTTCCTGACGATGAACATGGCGTTGGTAGTCTCTATTCTTACCGTCGTCGTCGACGAACTCGGCAGTTCACAAAGTGATGTCAAGGTTAATACTTAGCCGCTTATACAAAAGCTGTGGGAATGAGCAATAAGCGAAAACGAAATAATAGCGGCGCGCAATAAGGCGTCATGACCACAGCATCTGGCTTCGGATAGCCCAAGTATCAGTGATGACGAAGGTTATCGACAAAACTACAAAACAACGCCCGAGGAACCATTCGATGACAAATTTCAGCTCGAGGACTCACTCCGATTTCACGAAGCGACTGATCGCCGGCGGGCGTCACGATCAAAGAAGCGGCTATACCAGATGCGGCTTAACGGAAAAGGGCGGCAGGGCGTTCGATCCCGTCACCCCTTCATCTGGAGTTGAAATTAACGGGAGGAGGGCCAAATGAAGTCGAAGAAGCTCGAGAGAAAAGCCGCCTCGCGACCGGCGCCGGAAGCCTTTCACCAAACGACATGGGCTGAAGTTAAGTGGTCGGTGCCGTGGTACAGATCGTTCGCCCCGAAAAGGGTCATATACGCAAGGGCAAAGTCATGACAGGCTCTAAGCGAATCGTCATTATCTCCTGCGGCAAACAAAAGCTCACGTGTCCTGCGCTGGCGCGTGAGCTGTACACTGGACTGTATTTCAAAGCGACTCTCGGCTACGCCCTCACGATCGCGCCGGTGGAAAATATATTTGTGCTATCGGCCAAGTACGGCCTCGTTCGACTGGACGATCGCTTGAAACCTTATGACTTGAAGATGGGCGAAGCGGGCAGCGTGACATGTCAGAAAGTTTTGCGACAGGCCGAGCGAATGGGAATAGCAGGGCGGAGTGTCGTGGCGCTCGGCGGCAGCCGCTACGTGCGGATTATTCGGAGCCTGTGGTCATCCGTCGAAACGCCTCTCGACGGTAAGGGCGGACTGTTCCGGCAGATCGCCTGGTTAAGAAAACAAACGAAGGAGACAGATCGATGAGAAGGATAACAACGGAGAGGCAATGGGAACACGTCGTAACCTGGCTGAACGAAATGACCGGCTGGGCGTTTTACGAAGTCTCGACCCACCCCGAAAAGCCCGACCGCATTGAATCATGGCCGCGGCTATGAAATCACGCTACCTGAGCGGTGAGCGTAGCGATGAATTATTCGACTTGATCCAGTCCGAGTGGGAAAAATTCAGCAAGGGAGACAGGTCAACGGTCTACGAATGAAGCGCCTTTCCGCCAAGCCATGTATTGCGTAACGTGAAAGAAATACTGTTGAGTCGCGTTCAGCAGAGCACACGGTTTCTGCCCTTCCAGGGCGACAACTGTGATCTGCTATGCCGCAGTTTTCAAGACGAAGGCATTGACTCAACCCGACTCAGTGATTGACTCGCAAGGGTCATGAACTACGATCTATGCGAATACAACAATAGTCACCTTGGGATGCGACGCCAGTTCCAAGCTCTGAGGCTCACGTTTAAACAGTTGATCCGAACGCGAAGGCAGTGACCTGAGCAAACAAACCGCATTGATCTTTGTCCAGGCGAACATTACGTGAGCGATCACGTCAAACTCGAAAGAGTTTAATTCAACATGAAAGTGCCTGTTTTAGACACAACCAAAAAAACGCTGGCGCCAACGACACCGCGCCGCGCTCGACTGCTTTTGAAGTCGGGCAAGGCCGCCGTGTTCAGGCGTTATCCTTTCACGATTATTCTCAAGCGAGTGATCGAAAATCCGACGATCCCCGATCTGAAGATCAAAATTGATCCCGGATCAAAAACAACAGGCGTCGCCGTCGTCAACCAACAAACCGGCGAAGTCATTTTCGCCGCCGAAATCCATCATCGCGGGCAGGCGATCAAAGCTTCTCTCGATTCCCGTCGTTCGCTTCGCCGCGGGCGCCGTCAGCGAAAAACACGCTATCGCAAGCCTCGCTCCGACAACCGAGCGCGGACGGAAGGCTCCTTGCCGCCTTCGCTCGAAAGCCGCGTTGAGAACGTCTACTCGATAACGCGTAGACTGCGACGTGTATATCCGTTGAAAAGCGTCGCCTATGAGCTGGTGAGATTTGACATGCAGCTCATGCAGAATCCCAAAATCGAAGGCATCGAATACCAGCAAGGCGAGCTTCAGGGCTTTGAACTGCGCGAGTATGTCTTGATCAAATTCAACCACACCTGCGTGTACGCCGGGCCGGGAAGCCTATGCGATCAGGTTTTGAATATTGATCATTTGATCCCTCGCTCGCGTGGCGGCTCGAATCGCGCTGGCAATCTTGTTTGCGCTTGTCGGAAACACAACGAAGAGAAAAACAACCTGTCCCTCGAAGAGTATTCAAAGCTGCGTGGCGTTGATTTCTCGCATGTCAAGGCTCAGGCGAAAGCGCCGTTGAAAGACGCCGCCGCTGTCAATGCGACAAGATGGGACCTGTTCAATCGTTTGAAATCTCTCGATCTTCCGATTGAAACAGGGTCGGGCGGACTGACCAAATTCAATCGAACAAAGCGAGAGCTGCCGAAAGCTCATTGGATTGACGCCGCGTGCGTCGGCGAGAGGACGCCTGAAAACATAAAGATCGAAGATGTTCAACCGCTTCAAATCAAGGCGACAGGGCATGGTTCACGTCAGATGTGTCGAACCGACAAGTATGGTTTTCCAAAAGCCCATCGCACGCGAAACACAAGCTTCATGGGATACGAGACGGGCGACATCGTGAAAGCTAATATTCCGAAGGGTAAGTTCGCGGGCCGGCATGTTGGTCGTGTAACGATTCGTCAGCGGCCATCTTTCACGTTGAATGGTTTCGACGTACATCCGAAGTACCTAAAGCGAATTCATCGCAGTGACGGCTTCGCTTACAGCTTCGGCGCGAAAACCGCGGGCCGAACGCGAGAAACATGAAGGCGCTCGCCCACCTCCACTTCGCTGCCGGGAGCGGCGGCTCGTTCATCGCCCCTCTCTGGGGCTGATTCACTCGATGGAGATGAATTTCGCTGCCCTGGAAGAGCTTAATTGCGCTATAATCCGCCCAGTTCTTTGAAACTCAAATTTGGCGGTTCCGGCAGGAAGTCTGCCGGGTAAAAGTTTGAACGCCGAAGATAGAGTTGCAGTCGGCATTGCGATAACCAAGCACGCTGACAATTGCAAACAAATGTAACGGCTACGTAGCCGTGAAAAAACAGAAACTCTCTTGAGTTTCCTACCCAGTCGGGCGCCGGGAAAGTAACGCCTACGAGATATGAATCCGACACGGGTTCAGCGTAGGAATCTACACCTATAGCCATTAGGCTTAGGTGGAGAGGCTGTCAAATTGTAGAATCGCATCGCCTGGTCGGAAGGAGAAAGAAGAAATGAAGGCTAAGACCGGAAAGGGCGCTGCGAAGCTGACAAAAAAGACCGCAAAAAAAGCAGGCGCAAACCCTAAATCCAAACTGAAATACAGAAACGATTTAATCCAAGCCGCCCGCACTGCGCTGGACTACACAATGAAGGACGTTGAGAAGAAGTCCGGCGTCACCGAAACGATAGTGAGGCGGATCATGCAAGGCATGACCGGCATCGGTCTTGAATCGCTGATGTCGGTTGTCGCCTCCCTCCATCTGGAGATGGTCGAGGTCTTCGATCAAGAAGCAAGGCTCTCGGACGTGATCGAAACAATAATCAGGCGCGCAAAGCTGAATTGGAAAGTCATCGTGGCTGACGGCGCAATAATCGTTAAAAAGACTGACGGCAAAGTCATAGCCGTGTCGAGCGGCCAAACGGCCGCGGGGACATAGGCGCTAAACCCATTCTTCTTCGGCAACCATGCCGCGAATTACCTGGGCAAACTTTTGGATATTCCGAAAGCCTGCCGGGCAATTCGCGGCATTTTCTTTTTGAAGGCAAAAAATGAGAAATGGAACAAAGTTTGCAGAGAGGTCAACCCGAGTAATCGCCGCGACATTAGTCATCAACCAACTGCAGAAGCCGCTCGCCCCGACCGCGGGTCGGACCGGCGGCGCGGAAGTGGTCGCGCAAATGATTACAAATAGCCTCCTCAATATTGCCTTAAGTCTACGTAACTCCGGTCTATCCACAATTCCAATCAGGACCAACGGATCGAAAGAGCCGGCAATTCGCTCCTGGAAAAAGTACCAACAGCGTCGGCCGACCGAGAGCGAACTACGGAAATGGTTCGGAAATGGCAATCTCCTTGGCATCGCGGTGATAGCCGGTAAGGTCAGCCGCAACCTGGAGATCATCGACTTCGACGCGCCGGATCTAATCGTCGAATGGCGTGGGCTGGTTGAAGAGTCCGGCTCCGGACTGCTCTCTCGATTGCCCCAGGTCCTAACGCCCTCAGGCGGTCTGCACGTCTTCTACCGCTGCAAGCGGATCGCCGGCAACGCCAAGCTGGCGCAACGCGAGGTTGAGGCGTCGGTAGGGACGAAAGGCGCAAGAGAGCGCGAAGGCCGCTGGTTCAAGGTCGAAACGGCCATCGAGACGCGCGGCGAAGGCGGAGATGTGATCACCGCCGGCAGTCCCGCCGCCTGCCACCCTTCCGGCAGGATTTACCGGCTCATCAAGGGTGACCTAATGGCCGTCCCGGTGATCACGGAACGTGAACGCGAGATCCTGCTCGACTGCGCCCGCTCATTCAACGAACACGAAAAGCCGTCTCCGGATCCGAAGCGAGCCCTACCTCAGGTTTCATCTCTCAGACCTGGCGATGATTTCAACGTGCGTGGCGACGCCCGCGCGACGCTCGAAAAGCATGGATGGAAGTACCTTCGCAAAGGGTCTCGCGGCGAGCTGTGGCGGCGGCCCGGAGCCGACCACACGAGCGCGACCCTCTTCCCTGACGGCTCGTTATTCGTCTTCAGCACGAACGCCCACCCGTTTGAGCCTGACCGGAGGTATGACCGGTTTTCGATCTACAGCCTGCTCGAACACAACGGCGATTGGAAGGCCGCGGCTAAGGCTCTATCGGGGCAGGGCTATGGCGGGAAAAAGAAGATCAAGTAGACGCGCATGCTAAAGACTATCCCGCCCGCCTCAGAGGTATGAAACGAGAACACGGCTCAAGCCAACAGCCCAGTCACAAACACGAGAAAAAGCAGCTGCCTGCAATAGGGGAAGACCTGCGGCTCTTACAGCTTGCAATAATTTGGGCAAATCAGGGAGACAACTACTAAAATGAGTGACTACAAAATTGCTGACATCAGACCTTCGCGTCTCAACCCACGGAAGCATTTCAACAAAGCTAAGATGGAAGAACTGGCGGCCTCGATCAGCGAGCACGGCGTGAAGGAGCCGATCCTGATCAGGTATACCTCTCTCTGGGCGCAAGCCTGCGAGTGGATAAACGCCTGCGGTAAAGGCGCAAAACTCAACCAGAAGACTTTCAAAGAAGCCGGTTTCCCTGAAGGAGATTGGGCGCGAACAGCAAAGGCGCTCAACGCTGACGGGCGGGTCAGTGACGGAGGGCGCTACGTCATCGTCGCAGAACCGAAGCCCTGGGAGCCGCTCGACGCAAGGCTCGGCGAGCCGTTCTTGGTGCTCATCGCCGGGGAGCGAAGGTGGAGAGCATCGCAAATGGCCGGGCGGGAGACGATCCGCGCCGTCCTTGAAGAACCTATGACCGATGCGCAGGCGCTGGAGCTCGCGCTGCTGGAGAACAACCAGCGCGACGACCTGCTTCCCTGCGAGGAGGCCGAAGGTTTCGCACTGCAGATGAAGTTCAGCAAACGGACTGCGGCTGAGATCGCCCAGCGGGCCGGAAAGTCCGAGAGCTACGTCAGAAGGCGAATATTGCTCTGCCGATTGCCGGAGAGCTTCAAGCAGGCGGTTGACGAGGGCAAGGTCACCCTCAACACCGCGTTCATTGTTGCGCGGGTTCCCGATCCGCTCGTAGCCGAATGCGCCGCCGCCGTCCTGAGGGGCTGGGGCAACCAGCCGATGACAGAGGAGCAAGCCAGGAGCACGGTCATGAACAGATAC
>JAKEHZ010000330.1 GCA_022614735.1 Acidobacteriota bacterium
CGATATCTGACAACAGGTAAAGAGTGAAGCACCTACCCTGAGAAACAAACGAAACGACGAATCATCAATAAAGACAGCCAGTTACAATTTCGCAGCTGACTAGTTTTGGCCAAATGAAACAGTCTGAGATTCGGGATACTTTTTGGACAGCAAATTGCAAATAATGTTTCAATAGTGGTTAAGGGACAGAAGGAAGGTGATTGTAATGAATGCCCGAGGGAAAGTTTTGATCGTAGACGATGATCAGGAGTTTGGCATCGTCGCGAAAAATCTGGTTGAGGTTGAAGGCTTTTCGGCCCAGCTCGTGACGAGTGGCGCAGAGGCATTGGAGGTTTGCAACGATCAATCGTGTGATGTCGTATTGTTAGATTTAATGCTGGGGGATACATCCGGAATCAATGTATTACGCGAAATTCGCAATCGGGCTGAAAAAATCCCAGTCATCGTTGTGACCGCGCACGGCTCTATGGAATCGGCGGCTGAAGCCGTGAAGGCGGAGGCTTTCGATTACATTGGCAAGCCATTTCGTGCCTCTGAATTGATCTCGGCTTTACGCCGGGCGATGGAATGGCGCCATCAGCAACAGAACGGCAGGAACGAAAAACTCGCCAGGGCACAAGGCGGGACGATTTTCGGGCCATCGATTGTCGGCCGGAGTCCCGTGATGGTCGCAATCTATCGCGCGATTGCCCGAGTGGCAACGACAGATTCGACGGTCCTCATCAGCGGCGAGAGCGGCACGGGCAAAGAACTGATTGCGCGCGCGCTTCACGACAATTCGCCGAGGGCCAAGCATCCGTTTGTCCCGGTCAATTGCGGCGCTTTCACTGAGACATTGCTCGAATCCGAATTGTTCGGTCATGTGCGAGGCTCCTTCACCGGTGCGATCAACAATCATCGGGGAATATTTGAGACGGCGAGCGGAGGAACCATCTTTCTCGACGAGATCTCTGAAACATCCCCCGCCTTTCAAGTGAAACTGCTCCGTGTGCTGCAAGAACAGGATGTGCGACCGGTCGGCGCGAGCGAATCACGCCGCGTTGACGTGCGCATCGTCGCCGCGACTAACCGGCGCGTTCAGGATCTGCTCAATTCGGAAGATTTTCGCCGCGATCTGCTCTACCGTTTGAGCGTCATCAACATCGAATTGCCGCCCTTGCGCGAACGCCGTGAGGATATTCCGTTGCTGGTCGAGCACTTCCTGCAGCGGATCAATATTAAGCTGGGCAAACAGGTCAATGCACCGCAGCCAACGATTGATTGGCTCTCAAAGCTCGACTGGCCCGGCAATGTACGCGAACTTGAAAATGCCGTTGAACGCTCGGTCACACTAAATGTCGGGGGTAATCTGCTGCCTGAAGATTTCACGCAATTTACACCCATGCCACTTGGACGTATCAGCCTCACAAAACCCGAATCTATCGATTTACAGGAGAAAACGGTCGCTTCTTCTTCTACACCTTTCTGGGTTTGTGAATTGCCTCGCACTCTAATGGATGTCGAACGCGAGCATATCCTTGCTACAATGCGCTATACTAAAGGCAACAAACTGCGCGCAGCAGAACTGCTCGGTATTGGGCGATATTCGCTCTATCGCAAGGCCGAGCGGCTGGGCATTGATCTCGACGAGCAATCGATACGGTCAAAACACGAGCCGACATAATATTAATATAATGCTTGATATAATGCTTGATGCTGGCCCTGAGCATCTATAGCATTTACAATGTGCTAGGAACTTCCGACATAGGAGAGGGCATCCAAATGTTTTCACTGTCAAGACGCTGGTGTCGCGAGGACAGTTCAAAAACCCCTGGCGATATGGGCATCTCGACAGTAAATATTTATCGTCGTTACTATCTCTTAATCCTCATCATCCTTGTCTTCTTGGTTGCGTCTTCAATCTTAATGGTGCCGGCGCGAATTTCACTGGCGGGCGGAGATGTCAGAGGGCGCGTTGAGTTGATCAACGCCAAGATCAAAGCTCGGGATAGTAAGATTGATGCCAGTGGCGTTGTGGCATGGCTGAACCCGGTCAATGGCACAATAGCGCGTTGGAATTCCAGGCAGAAGAAGGCCATCACACAACGCAGCAAGCGATTTTCCCCGCACGTAATCGTGGTCGAAACAGGCTCTGAGGTTGATTTTCCGAACGAAGACCCTTTCTTCCACAACGTCTTCTCGATCTTCAACGGCAAGCGCTTCGATCTCGGCCTCTACGCTAGCGGCGAAACGCGGCCAGTTAATTTTACCCGCCCCGGTGTCTCATATATTTTCTGCAACATACATCCACAAATGAGCGCCGTCGTTGTGACCGTCGACACGCCCTATTACGCGGTCAGTGATCAGGACGGAAATTTCTCGATCAGCAACGTCACCGAAGGCCGTTATCATTTGATGGTCTGGCATGAGCGCTCAAAAAGTGAGCACCTCGTAGATCTGACACGCTCCGTGCAGGTCACCTCTATGGGGTTAGACTTGGGGGTGATTCGCATTAGCGAAGAGGGCTACATCCCGCGCCCGCATCCCAACAAACATGGTCTGGATTATGACATGCTGAACAGTCGGCCTGGTTATCGCCGACCCTGACCCTGCGGATTGCGGATTGCGGATTGCGGATTGCGGATTTGAAGAGAGTTCAGCAATTTAGGTACTTGTTCTC
>JAKEHZ010000331.1 GCA_022614735.1 Acidobacteriota bacterium
AGAGAAAACGGAACAAACGGAAATAACGGAACAAACGGAAAAATCCTAGAGAATTTCCGTTTGTTCCGTTATTTCCGTTTGTTCCGTTTTCTCTCTTCTGTCTCTCGAAAGGGATACTAGTCAATGATCAACATCGGTGTGGCCGATCCTCCACCCGCTGAAACGTTCAATAAGCTCGAAGATGAGAGACGTATTCCGGCGCCATCGACCTCCTTGCCGCACCACGTGTAAGGGTCGAAATCGACGTACCGGTCTTGATAGCTGATCTCGCCGTCAATGAGCACCGGGTAATGCTGCCGTAATACTTCAACTCGCTCCTGGACAACATAAGAAGCTCGGAGTGCGCTCTTGAGCGCCTGCTGCCATTCTTCATCGCTGCATTCCCAGCCCAGCGTCACGCCACGTCCACCATAATCACCATTTGGTTTGAGCACCAACCCGCTGCGATGTGTTGAAACGAAATCGAGCAGATCCACCGACCGCCCGCGATAGCTCGTGAACCCTTCACGCAAAAGGCGCGTCCATGGTATATGGCGGCAGATCGCTCCGACTTCGTCGATGGAAAATAGATCATCATAAGCCGGATCGTCGAGGAGCGCAAAGATTGCCTTCTTGGTCATCATCTGGACGCGAAAAGAGTTGATGACGCAAACTACGCGTTCGCGTGCTGCGCGCACGAGCGGGTGATTCATTCCGCAACGTTCGAGCAGTTCTCCGGTAATTACTCGTTTGTAGACGATGCTGATCTCGAAATCCCCGGCGCGGAGCCACCCGCCGCGATACTCCAGTTCATCCGGATCGACGATGATGGTCGGATAGCCCTCCTCCTCGAAATATTCCCGGCAGATCTCGAACTCGGCGCGCGTTGCGGCGCCTTTCCAGTCTACGATGGCGATGCGCGCGCGTTCGCGCAAGTTCCATCTTCCCCATTGGTGATAGCAATCGAGTAGAGTGTCGAGTAGGCGTTGCCTGATCGCGATGCGACGAACGGGAAACTTCCGCGCAAATTCGCGGACGACTTCCATTTCCATAAAAATTTCGCTCAGCACATCTCCATAAAGCAGCCCGCCAGGGCTGTCGGCGTTGTATTCGACGAAGTTGAAATCCCCGGCCGAATTCAAAAAAGCATCAAGCCGTCCACTCGCGTCCGCCGCGCTGAAACCCGGCTCGATCGCTATGATCTGTTCTTCCCGCGGGGATAAATCCAGTTTGGCGCGCAGCTTTGAATCGGCCATTATCGCCTTCCCCAACTTTTCAATCGCCGAAAGCACCAGCATTGAATCATGCTTGATATAGGCATACTGATCGGCCTTGATGAACATCGGGCGCAGCACATTGCATATCGGCCGTGATCCGAAGCTGAGGTTGTAACGCTTTGTTCCTGCGAGCAGCTTTTCAGCAGCGTCATCTGCAAGAGAACCTGTGAGCAGTGTGTGATAGCATTTTATTGTGTGTGAGTTCATGAATTGTTTCCTTCTCCGGTGGTTTATTATCCCCTCCACTCGCCCCCCCTCTTCATCTCTTGGTTCTCTTCCGGACGTGCCTTATATTAACATTGGCTTCAATAGCCTGCGACTTCATGGCAAGCTAAGTCGCTCGTCGCGCAACATTAAATGACCAAAACAGGGAACAAAACTGTGAATATTCACAACGCCGTCATCCCCGTGGCCGGTCTCGGCACTCGACTGCTACCGGCGACAAAATCGCAGCCTAAAGAGATGCTCCCCGTCGGCAAAAAACCGATTGTGCAGTACATCGTCGAAGAGCTTCATCTGTGTGGTATCGAGCGTGTGCTATTCGTCACCGGGCGTGGTAAAAGCTCGATTGAAGATCATTTCGATGACGATCCTGATCTGATCCGAACTCTGCGCGAGAGCGGAAAAGAAGATCTGCTCGAGGAGCTGGAGTACGAGCGGATGGGCCTGCATTTTCTCTATACACGGCAGCGCCGGCAGCGCGGGCTGGGTGATGCCGTTCTCTGCGCTGAAAACTTTATCGGGACAGAACCGTTTGTCGTCGCCCTCGGTGATTCGATCATCGGCCGCCATGAGCCATCGCTGATTGTGAAGCGGTTGATCGAAGCATTTGAAGTTCACCAGGCCTCGTGCGCAATTGCGGTTGAGGAAGTGCCGATAGAAGAGGTGTCGATGTATGGAATCGTCAAACCGTCCGGCGAGGGTGAGGTCTTTGAAATCGGCGATCTGATTGAAAAACCTCGGCGCGAGGAAGCGGCGAGCAATCTGGCAATTGCCGGCCGGTATGTCTTCGCGCCGGATCTTTTCGAGGCGATCAAACGTACAGGCTACGACCATCGTGGCGAAATACAATTAACCGATGCCATCCGGCTCATGTTGCGAGAGGGCAAACGCGTCGTCGGTATGCGGTTGTCGGCGAATGAGAAACGCTATGACATAGGCAATTTTGAGAGCTACTTTGAAACCTTTGTCGAGTTCGCGCTGACCGACCCGGTCTATGGGAGGCGATTGCGCAATCACGTGAAGGAGTTATTGGGTGAGAATCTTTAAGACCAGAGCCTATGCGCGAGCCGGATTGGTAGGTAATCCGTCGGACGGTTATCACGGCAGAACGATCAGTCTGATCGTCAAAAATTTCTCCGCCGATGTCGTAATTTATGAGTGGCCTGAACTGGAGATCATCCCGACCCGACAGGACCATTGTTGTTTCAATAGCATCGCGGATTTTCTGCATGATAACAGACTGAACGGTTACTATGGCGGGTTGCGATTGATCAAAGCCGCGATCAAACGGTTCGCTGAATACTGCGAACGAGAAAATATCGCGCTGAGGGCGGGCAATTTCTCGTTGCGCTATTCGTCCAATATTCCGCGGCAGGTTGGGCTGGCGGGATCGAGCGCAATTGTCACGGCGACGATGCGAGCTCTCTGCCAGTTCCATGACGTGGTAATTCCGCAAGAGATATTACCGGGCCTCATCTTATCTGTTGAAAAAGATGAGCTTGGAATAGGCGCTGGCCTGCAGGATCGCGTCGCGCAAGTTTATGAAGGCCTCGTTTACATGGATTTTGACAAGGCTTTCATGGATGACCACGGTCATGGGATTTACGAACCGCTCGATCCCGAGATTCTGCCGCCGATTTACGTCGCCTATCAAACAGAGCTTGCCGAACCTTCCGAAGTCTTCCACAATGACATTCGCAAACGTTACGAGAGCGGCGAAAAAAATGTCATTGATGCGATGAACACGATAGCCGAGCTGGCGCGACAGGCGCGCGAATGCTTGGAAAATCGCGATTATGTGACTCTTGCACAACTGATGAACAAGAACTTTGATACGCGGCGCAGTATCTATAACCTCAATCCCAAACACATCCGGATGGTTGAATTGGCGCGCGAGATCGGGGCTTCGGCGAAATTCGCCGGCTCCGGTGGTTCGACCATCGGGACTTACAAAGACGAAGCGATGTTTGAGCAATTGAAAAAAGCTTTCGAAGCCGAAGGCTGCGCAGTGATGAAACCGATCATCGAGTGAGGGACATCTATGAGTGGAATGAAATTTCGCCTTCAATGTGCGAGTTGTAATACGGTTTTTTTTGCGCCTGATCGAAAGGCCCGCTACTGTCCGAAGTGCTTTAAAAAACGGTCTCTCAAGCCATCGCCGGAACCTAGGCGGTCTGCTCCCTCATCCGCCGCTCCGGCTGCTCGTGTTGCTCGCAATCCTTCACGTGCAACCGGCGTGGAGGCTAAAGCACGCAAGGAACTGGAGAAGAAGGTGCCGAAGGCTGATGAGTTGACTCCCGAGTTGCGCGAGCGCCTGGAGCAAATCTATCAGGAGCAGTATGCAAGCAGCGAAACCCCATGGCGCGATATGGTCCAACAGATCTCCGACAAGCTCTGGCTGAAGCGGAAAATCGTGGGCGCGGTCATTCATAAAATACAACAACCCGAGGTTGAGATCAGTCCCGAGCTCAATGCTCGAGTGATTGAAGCTTACCAGGGATACGTTAACCGGGGAGAGAGACCGGCTGGTGGACGCAGAATAAACATCAGCCAAATGCTCGGCATACCATACCATCAAGTCAAGAAAATCGTTTACCAATGGTCACAAGTCCAATATGGACAGTCTCCGACGCCCGAGCTCTCGCGTGAGCAAAAATTCGCCGTTGAGAAACTCTACTGGGACGAACTGAAGAAGAGGCGCTATCGATTGAATGAAATTCCAGCGAAGATCGCCGAGCAGCTGGGTTACACCACTCCCTATCAGGTTTCAAGGTGGCTTGACATGCTCCACGATGATGACCGCAAGTTCGAGCGCGTCGATGATTTGTCGCCTGAGATCGAGAAGCGCATCTATGAGGCCTACCTCCAATATCTTGAGGTTACGAATCCGCCGGAACAAGGTCTCCATGCCACCATTGCCCAGGAGATCGGCGAGATTACCTCGCGCCAGGTTCATAAAGCGCTGCAGCGATTCAGAAAACAGAAGCGTGCGGAATATCCGTTACAGTGACAGAATCAGTACCGCGAGCGGTAGCGAGCGGTACTGATTGTTTCGTAATCTCAGTGGAACAAGTGATGAGACTATATCTCGGCATCGCGCTCGCCATCCTCTGGGTTTCCTCTGTCGTCCCGTCGGTTCGAAACGCAAATATGGAATCGGCTGACCTGGCGCTCATCAACGGGCGCATCTGGACTGGCGGTGATTCATCAACTTTCGCTGAAGCCATTGCTGTTCGGGGTAATCTAATCGTGCGCGTCGGCAAGACCGCGGAGATCAAACAACTCTTTGATCAGCAGACACAGAGGATCGATCTTGGCGGAAGGCTGGTATCTGGCGGCTTCAACGATGCACACATTCATTTCCTCAGCGGCTCGCTCGGATTGGCCGAAATTGATCTGACCAACTCCCGCACGGTAGCGGAGATGGTGGAGAGAATTGCTGTCTATGCACGCAAAAATCCGCAAGCGCAATGGATCAAAGGCAGAGGTTGGGAGTACACGAAATTCCCCGGCGGCTTGCCGACCAAAAGCTATCTCGATGCGTTCATTCGCGACCGTCCGGTTTTCCTCAGCGCCTATGACGGACACAGTGCGTGGGTCAACTCAAGGGCTTTGCAACTGGCGGGCATCACAGGCAAGACGAAATTCACCGGTTATGGCGAAATCGTGCGCGACAGCTCGGGCGAGCCAACCGGAGCGCTGAAAGAAGGCGCACAGGCATTGGTCCGAAAGCTGATCCCTGAGCCAACACGCGAACAGAAGCTCGATGCGCTGCGACAGGGAATGGCACTCGCATCATCGCTGGGGATGACGAGCATCCAGAACGCCAGCGGCTCGCTTGAAGAGGTTTCACTCTACGAAGAACTATTGAAACGCGGTGAATTGACATTGCGGGTGTCGGCGACATTTTCCGTTGGCGAAAAAACTACCCAGGCAGAGATCGATCGTTTCGTTACCATCAAAAATCAGTTCGATTCGAATCCGATGCTCCGAGCGGACTCGGTTAAGTTCATGCTCGATGGCGTGATTGAATCGCATACGGCGGCGATGCTCGAACGTTATAGCGATCTTCCGCAAACCTCCACCATACCCTACGGTGAACTGGCGATCCCTTATGATGTCTACCGCAGCCTGGTCTTACGATTGGACAAACTCGGGTTTCGCATCTACACACACGCCATCGGTGACAGGGCAGTGCGTGAAGCTCTTGACGCTTATGAAATCGTCCAGAAGATCAACAAGCGAACGTTCGCAAGACATCGCATAGAGCACATCGAAACGGTCTCGCCCGAAGACATCCCGCGGTTTGCCAAACTAGGCGTGCAGGCTTCGATGGAGCCTATCCACGCTGATCCGGGCACAGTTGATATTTGGGTGCGCGCGGTCGGACAGGAGAGATTGCCGTATTCCTTCGCCTGGTCTACTTTGCTCAAAAGCCGGGCGCAGCTGGTATTCGGCAGTGACTGGCCTGCAGCGATCAGTATTGATCCGATTCGAGGATTGCACTGCGCAGTCAACCGTCGCACGATTGACGGGCAGCCGCCGAAAGGATGGATCCCGGAACAGCGCATCAGCATCGATGACGCACTCCGAGCTTACACTGAGGCCGGCGCCCACTCGTCCTTTGAAGAATCGGTCAAAGGCCGCATCGCTCCGGGAATGCTTGCCGATATCATTGTCTTCTCACAAGATCTCTTCAAGATTGATCCGATGAAGATTTGTGAAACGCGTGTGGTGCTGACGGTATTCGATGGAAAGGTGATCTATCAGAATATCTCGCGATTCCCGTGAATTATTTATTGTCGCGTTTCATTCATGCGCCGCTTTGACAAAGTCCAGGAGAGAATGCGAAAAAAGCGAAAATAGACGAAAC
>JAKEHZ010000332.1 GCA_022614735.1 Acidobacteriota bacterium
CGCATAAATCAGGCCCCCGATGATCTTTGCATAAACAATAAATATTTAGCTGATTGAAAGCAGTGGGCAGTTTGAGTATGATGGTCTTGAAAGGAAGATACCCACCGCAGCCGAAATTGACACGCAAATACTGATCCAGACAGGGATTTGGGTAGGCAGGGAACTACAGACAATCTGGTCGTAACCAAACCCAAAAACAAGACGTCAATTGAAAATAGTAGATTGATGCTTCTCTCAGGATGAAAATTCAATCTGAGGAGGTAGAGAAAAACACAACGGGATTTGCAAATCGGACATCTAAGGACCGTTCGTAAAATAGGCTGGAATTGATGGGATGAAATGAGGTGGAATTTGAGAGTGGAGAAAATATAGGGGTTTCCAGATTATGTTTGTTGAACCCGGGAACGATGGGACAGACGCAGAAGCGAGGAGACTATGCCAATGACAAATAGCGCACAGAAACAAGCGACCGCCAATCTCTACCTGAATCCGGATTTGAAGAGTCCGCAGGCGCAGGAATTTGAAGACAAACTCTCGGCGCTGATTGTCGGACAAGATCGCGCCGTTAGGCGCATCACCGGATTGTATCAAATATATCTGGCGGGTCTTGCCCATCCGGGGCGACCCATCGGCACTCTGATCTTTTTGGGACCGACCGGGTCGGGCAAAACACGCGTGGTCGAGGCCGCAGCCGAGGTTCTATTTGGCGATCCTAATCTGATTACGAAGGTAGATTGTGCTGAGTTTCAACACTCACACGAAATTGCGAAGTTAATCGGATCGCCACCGGGCTATCTGGGACATCGCGAGACTTCTCCGATGCTCACTCAGGAAAATCTGGACCGCTCGCATACTGAGATAATCAAGCTTTCATTGGTGCTTTTCGATGAAATAGAAAAGGCCAGTGATGCGCTGTGGCAATTACTTCTCGGTATACTGGATAAAGCGACGCTGACACTCGGAGACAACCGTCGTGTCGATTTCTCTAAATCAATTGTTATTATGACTTCAAATCTCGGCGCGCGTGAAATGAGCGAGTTGATTTCGGGTGGAATTGGTTTTGCCCCGAAGTCAGGTGTCATTGATAACGAGGTAGATCAGAAGATTTACCGGACGGCGGTTGACGCGGCTCGGCGAAAATTCTCGCCGGAATTTATGAACCGCATCGACAAAGTGGTCGTCTTCCGAAGCCTCCGCGATGAACATCTTCGTCAGATTCTTGAAATTGAACTGAGCGCAGTCCAGGAACGCATTATGCGTGGCAGCGGCGAGAAATTTATCTTCAAGTGCACCGACGCAGCGAAAAAGTTCCTGCTCGACGAAGGGATTGATTTCAAATACGGCGCGCGGCACCTGAAACGCGCGATTGAACGATTCCTTGTCTACCCCCTCTCGAACTTGATTGCGACAGGACAGGTAGGCCTGGGAGATTTGTTGATCGTGGATTTCTCGTCGGAGATCGGCAAACTGGTCTTTTCCAAACATTCCGGAGGAGCCCTCATTCCCGATGAGGTAGAAGGAATACCTTACACGGATCTTATTCTCCAAAGCAGTGGCAATGCGATTGCGCTCGCAACTCCTGAGCCGATGCCTGCGCCGGCAAAGGCCAAAAACGATCAAAATCAATAGTCAGTTCGTAGTTCGCAGTTCGCAGTTGATGACTAACAGACTAGCGAACTGCGAACTGCGAACTACGAACTACAACAGCCCATTATCAACTTCGATTTCCATTCTCAGCAGAGCTGAACTCAACGTTTTTCCCTGCGGATCAGTTTTCAACGACACCGTACCACCCCCTCCGAGGCTCTCGTGCAGCAGAAAATTGAGCGCATTCAGATTAGGCAACAGATAACGCTCGACTTCACCTTTACAGATTCCGGCAAAGTGTTTTTTGACACGATCAGCCGTCACCTCTTTAACCAGAACGGGGTAATATTCCGGTCTGAGAGCGATTAAGCCGATGTTTGCCGTGTCACCTTTATCACCCGAACGAGCGTGCGCGATTTTAAGAAGTTGAACTTTCATATTTCGTATTATCTACCATAAAGGCACACCGGATTACTTAATTTGATAAGTATTACTTTTCCCGTTCCGATCATTCACCACTGTAAACGTCCGCTTTACCGCCTCTACCGAAACACGAATCAGATGAGCCTCATCGTTCTCTTGATCAAGATTCGCGATGAACTCTTCCGGCGCATTCTGCTCTCTCGTGGTGGCGATGTTGCGATGGACTTGCCAGAGGTCTTTGAGCGATGGTAGTTCGCGAAGCCATTTGACCGCGTCGGGATGGCCTCCTTTGCGCGCGCCATTGTTCATTATCGCGACCGCCGGCTTCACGCTGCGCAGGAACGCCTGATTATTGCTGATGTTCATCCCGTGATGAGCGACCTGGTACAGGTCAATCTCGCCGATCAAATTTTCCGGGCAGACAAGTCTATGCTCGATATTCCAGGTCAGATCACCAGTGTCCAGAAAATCGAATCCGCCATAGCGGAGCAATAACACGACACTTCGCGCATTGTCCGATTTGTCGTCGGGTTTGAGCGTAGCTTCGAGACATTCGGGGTTCGACGCCACATTCTCGTGTTTGCCGAATATGATATCTGCTCGCGCGGCAAGGCACCGCAGTTCGACAGGCGGAGTGCCGGATGCCCGTTTTAGTTTGATCGTGCTGCCGGGCTTGAGTGTGATTGATTTGCCCCTGGTCGCGGCCTGATAAGCCGCATATTTCGTGGCGAAGTCCTTGTCTTCATCGAGCGCGGACATCGGTCCGTGATCGTAAAACCGGTTAACCTTGACCAGCTTTGCCAGTTCGGGAACCCCGCCATAATGATCGGTGTGATAATGAGTGACGATCATGTGATCAATCGCGTCGATGCCCGCAACCTTCATTGCCTTTGCAATTCGTTTTGCATCCCGTCCGTCGAAACCCGGCCAGCCCGCATCGACCAGGATAGATTCTCCTGCGGGCGTGACAATCAACGTCGCCGCGCCGCCCTCAACATCAACATAATAGATGTCGAGCGTGCGCCGTTCAGACCTCGACTGTTTAGCGAACGAGAGGCTCGCCACGCCGATCAACACAACAGAAAGACACAACAGCAGTAGTATCTTCATATTTCTTCTCCTCAGGAAGAGATGCCATAGCATGCAAGAAAATAATCTTCACTCTAGAGCGCCAACGGCGCGAAAGATAATAGCCAGGGGTGGAGCGAAGCGGAGCCCCTGGGAACGATCGCCAATTCAGCCTCAAGCCCTGAAAGGGTGCAATAAAACCCCTTTGATGACGCCCCTTCAGGGCTTGAGGCTCACCTGAACATCTTCCAGGGGCTCCGCTTCGCTTCACCCCTGGCTATTATCTTTCGCGCCGTTGGCGCTCTAGAGGGAAGATCATTCTCTTGAATGCTGTAGCTTCTATTTAATTGTTTGCAGATTTTTGATCGTTTCAGTTTCGCGCCTCCGCAGCCTGTAAACGCCATAGATTATCAAACCGGCGACTGCCGCGATACCAGCATCACGCGCCTCGTGCCAGGTGCTGTTCGAGAGAAGCCACAAAATCAAGGCGAGCGCGGCGGTTGATACAACAACACCCGCTGGCGCTTTGAAGAGAGGGGGTTGTGAGCTGCGCTGGCGCAGTACAATCAACGCCACGCAGGTCGCCGCATAGGCGAGCAGGCGGGCTATCGTGCTGATCGTCACCGCGTAAATAAACGTTCCCGACAGCGTGAGCGTAAGCATTGC
>JAKEHZ010000333.1 GCA_022614735.1 Acidobacteriota bacterium
AATGCGGCTCTTTGTCCCACCCGGCGGCTTCTAATTTGGGAACGACATATTTTCGACAGGTATCGGCTTCAGTGATCATGTTTTGATCCGGCGGGGCAATTCGTTTGGGAGCTTAGCGTCTGATGGATGTGAAAGATGCCTCTGACTCATCCAACGCAATTCTATCAAGTACTTACAGAGAGTCACAACTTAAAAAGTCCCAGAATAATTCACAGTTGTGAATAGAAATATTCCAATCGAGGTCCAGAAATCCTCGCGGACTATGATTGGACAACACATCCAGCCTGTCAGTTACCATCTATGGTTCTGCAGAGCAGATCGCAATAGGAAGATATTGGCAAAACAGCAAATTGCTAATAATATCTGTGGCTGCACATCAGCCCCGTCTCAACGAACGGAAAATAGCCTATGCCAATCACTCTTTCACTATCTGCAACCGATCTCGACAACGACGATCTGCAAAACCTGACACGCAACTTATGTCGCTACCTGACCGATGAAACCGGTGTCGCAGCCACACTCGACACTCGACCATCCGAATCCGGAGCCAAAGGTGACCTGCCGGTCTATGGCCAGATCATCATCGCAGCCATTAGCGGCGGAGGCTTCGCCGTCGCGCTGGTCAACGTGCTCAAAGCATATGTGCAACGCAAGCCGTCCTTGCAATTTGAATTGACCAAGAAGAACGGCGACAAAATAAAGATCAAAGGGGATGACCTGCGAGCCGATGATATGAACGATCTGACGCAGGCGATAAAGAAAGCCATCGAGGAGATGGAATGAGCGAAGGACGCCGGTATGCCATCTTGATCGGCAGCGGCCGGTTCGACAACGAGCCTAAACTGACTCCGTTGAAATGTCCCGAGCGCGATGTTGACGGCATGCGCGAGATTATGGCTGCGACTGAGCTGGGGGCATTTGGGGAGACCTTCGTCTTCAAAGATGCCGAAAACCACACTGTGCTGCGCCGTATCGAAGAGGTGCTGGCCGACGCAACCGGTGATGATCAGGTCTTGGTCTACTATTCAGGGCACGGAGAAACGGATTTACCCGGACGGCTCTATCTCGCGACGACCAACACAGAGGTCAGAAGGCTGGTTTCGACGTCGATACCGGTTGAAACGCTGCGACTGTTCATCGAAAACTCAGCGTGCCGAAAGATCATTTTAATTCTCGATTGCTGTTACGGCGGTGCAGTGGGCAAGTCTTTTTCTCGAGGGAGCGTGGACGAAAAGCTCAAGGAGTTGGCGCGCGGCAGCGGCGTCTACATCTTGACGGCATCGACTGCCTCGCAGACCGCACAGGAGCGCGAGGGCGACGATTACGGCCTGTTGACCAAGCACATCATCTCCGGCATCAAGCAGGGTGCAGCCGATGTCAACGATGATGGGTTTGTCAGCATGGACGACCTGTATAGCTACGTCTTCGCAAAGGTCAAAGGCGAAGGATATCAGGAGCCGATGCGGTGGGCGCTCAACGTGAAGGGCGCAGACCTGATTATTGCTCGCGCCAGCGGAACGCCCGGTCGTGAAAAGCAGCGTTTGCTGAATGAAAAGGTGATCGAGTTCAGAGAGTTTCTGCCGCGGCAGATTTTTCTCAAAGCGCTTCAGGTCATTGATGAGCGGCGGGCGCCGTTTTACGATCTCATGGACGAGCTTTACCGCCAGCGTCTGCAGATCGGTGAGTTCATCGAAGAGTGGTATCGCATCGAATCTGCCGAGCGGCAGCAGCCACCGGCGCCACCACCATCACAACTACGGCCGCAAACAGAGGAGCCTGCGAAGACCGAAGTTGTCGAAAGACAGCCGCAGACTGAAATGAGCCCTCCGAAGCCGCAACCGCATTCACAACCGAAAGAGCAGTTACGTCCGCAATTAACTCCCACAAAGATAACTGGCCTGTCCAAATCTAAGTCGCTAACGGCAGATTCGCCAGAATCAATAACTGACCGACTACTCAGGGGTAAGTTTAAGTTGATCGGCGGCCTGGTGGCATTAATTGCTCTCGTCGCCTTGTTCGGCTGGCTGGCGTTGAATAAACCGAGTAGCCCTCAGACCACAAAGCCATCGATATCAAACCCTGAAACTACAACATCGCAATTATCGCCTGACCCTGGCCTCGCCTTGCGCAGATCCGGCTTTGAAACAGTGACGCTCGACGCTCAGGGTAAAGAAACGAGTCGCCGCACATTGCAAGCTGAGTATTTCACTGAAAACCTCGGCGATGGCGTGACACTCGAAATGGTTAAGATACCCGCTGGTGAGTTTCAGATGGGGTCTACCGAGGATGAAGCAAAAGAAGCTTTTACTAATGCTAAACAATATTACAAAGACCGCAGCTGGGATTGGTTCAAAGCTGAGCTACCCAGGCATCGCGTAGAGGTATCCGAATTTTTCATGGGGCGCTTCGAAGTAACACGCGAGCAGTGGAGGCAAGTCGCGAGGATGACAAAGGTGAAGATTGACCTGAAGGAGGCTCCGTCGAATTTCAAAGACTCGTGGCGGCAGCCGGTGGAGCAGGTTAGTTGGGACGAAGCGGTTGAGTTTTGTCAGCGGTTGCGAAAGAAGACCAGCAAAGATTATCGCCTGCCGACCGAAGCCGAATGGGAGTATGCGGCGCGCGCCGGAACCACCACGCCCTTTGCTTTCGGGCCAACGATCACAGCGCAAATCATCAACTATGATGGGAATTATCCCTATGGCTCAGCACCAAAGGGTGTTTATCGCAAAAAGACAGTTGAAGTCGGCAGCCTGGCCGTAGCCAATACCTTCGGGCTTTACGATATGCACGGCAATGTTTGGGAGTGGTGCGAAGATGTTTATCACAACAGCTACGGAGGACAACACGGCAATCCGCCAACTGACGGAAGCGCGTGGAATACCGGTGGCGAGCAAGACAATCGCGTCCTGCGGGGCGGTTCGTGGTACGACTTCAGTTACGACTGTCGTTCCGCCTATCGTGATAGGTATGAAGCAGGCAGCCGTTACTACAATAACGGCTTTCGTGTTGTGATTGCGGCGAGGACAAAGTAGCCCTCTTACCCTCTTTTCCCTTTTTCCCTTTACACTCGCGCGCGAAGCGAGCATGAAATTTTTTTTAGCCCGAGCAGCTGGCAATTCAACACAGCTCTTGAATGCCACCAACGGGAACCCATCAATCGACGTGTTGATACATTATTGAATGTGGGGCGAACATCTTCCATGACATTTCGGGCATCACTAACTCAGCCAGCTTATCCGGTGAAGGGGTATTCGAGAGAAGAGCAATCGTATTAAGATTCATAGACTGTTCTTGCCAGATGCGTGCCCATTTGATCCTCGGTGCAGTACGGGGAGCGTAAGCCATTAGTTTCCCCACAAGTTCTAAACGGCTACAATCGGTTGTATGTCATTGAGAAACCACCGATTGAGCCGCGATTA
>JAKEHZ010000334.1 GCA_022614735.1 Acidobacteriota bacterium
GGAGACGCAGAGAGATAACCAGATCCTCGGTCATCTCTCTGCGTCTCCTCCGCGATCTCTGCGCCTCGGCGGTGAACTACAATCATAATGCTAAACTTTGGATTCTATTTGGCTTTAATTTGCACGCTTCGGTTAAATGATTACTCTCTACCGGAGTTTTTGAGGTAAAAACCGATGATCAGCGGTATGTCTTCATCGTAATTAGCCACACCACTACGCACGCGATTTAGTCTCAGATAGGCGCTCAAAAGTTGGGTTGACATACTGCTAATATCCGGGTTCTTTACGGTCGCCCAAAATTGCCTGCTCGCATCCAGATCTGCAGATGGTCCGGGCCCGATAGATCCTTTGAGACCAGAGATGCCCGCTCGCTCGATTACGTCTAGTACCTTCACACCATGCAGATATCCGGAATAACGCACATATGGATCATCTGCATTGGTGCAAATAACATAGGCCACGAAATTTGCTTCGTCTTCGCGAGCGAAACCGCGCTGATGCGCCTTCTGGTTTGCCATTGCAAAAGGCAATTCGGCGGGAGGAATTGTATCGTTGATAGTCGGTTCGCCTGTAAATGGCATGTAGATACCACTGTAACCCATATAGCCAGCCATCCGTGTAAAATAGAGCGACTTGGGTATACCCAATCCTCCCTGGCTCGCTTCCTGGAGCAGAGTGGTATTCTGAAATGAGGTCTCCAGGGCCTGATTAAGCCGCTGGCGCGTGACCGGCAGTGTGCTTGATCTCGCCCAATCCTGCCCTTCACTCGCATCTCTGTAGTTCCGATTGATGCCATCTACTATTCGCGCGCCGATCGCCTGTAGCTCATCAGAGCGCGCGGGACGGCGTTCCAGCCCCCACGTGTCGGCAATCGGCATCCGTTGAAAATTCAATCCCCAGAACATGAGGAAGATGAAGTAAAGTACGGCAAACGACCACAGCATATGTAGCAGAAGTAGCTTGATCACATCGAAGAACCGACTTTCACCGCGAAATGCGCGCCGCATATACCAGAGCGCCCATAAAATGAACCAGATGACCAATGCGACTAAGAAGACCTCTCCTACCGAGAAGGTAAATATCCTATTGATGATCGAGAGACTGCGCGAAACGAAATGGTAGATCTTCTGGCTATAAACTACCTCGACAATCGATGGCATGAGAGCGGCAAGTGTCTGAATACCGAGAGCGACTAACAGCCACTGTGTAGCTCTCCAGTATAACCACCGGATAGCGAATTTCGCCGGTACTCCAGCCTCAGCTCCAACGACTGCCTCGGCCTTAGGAGGAGGCGCCGATGCTGGCGCGAGAGCTACAGGCGGTCTTAGCGGAATATTAAAAGGCATAGGGGGTAATGCAAAAGGCAAAAGGCAAAAATCAAAAGGCAAAAATCAAAAGGCAAAAGGTCGGCACTTCTCTTCTTTTTCATCACTTTCCTCATTTCACTTTTGCCTTTTGACTTTTGCCTTTTGATTTTTGATTTTGCCTTCAAAGTTACGATAGATTCTTCTCACTGAACGATGGCGTCCGCCTCTATCTCAATGAGCATACGATCATCAATCAATTTCCTAACTTCGACCATGGTCGCACAGGGTCTGATGTCTTTGAAGAATTCTCCATGCGCGCGCCCATACTCCTGCCAGCGAGAAATATCTGTTACAAACATGCGCGTGCGCACGACATCCTTGAGAGAAGCTCCCAGCGCGTTGAGCGCGCGTTCGATATTGCGTATTACCTGGACTGTTTGAGTGTAGCCATCACCGGCGCCGACAATCTGGCCATTTTCATCGGTCGCCGTCGTACCTGTCACGAAAATTTGATTACCAACGCGAATCGCCCGCGAGTAGCCGACTACCGGCTCCCATTTTGTGCCTGATGAATAGAATTGTTTCTCCATTTTCACCTTCGGTAGATGCCACGCTCCGATCCGGGGCTCTTGAAGAATGGGTATTACAAATCGGCCAGGTCGCTACCACTCCCCGATTTTATCGGCCGTCGCCTCGCAGCGACAACATCGAACAGACTGACTGGCATCATCCTCACCATCTTCATAAAGAGTGAGGGGACGAGTGGAAAGCGAATAACGCGATCACCACGTTCGATCCGGCGCAGAATCAGGCGCGCCGCTTCGTCGGCCTGCATCAGGAATGGCATCTTGCCGGCATTTTCCGTCATCGGCGTCAGCACATACCCGGGCTCAATCGTGACAAGCCTGACCCCGTATTGGCCTAATTCAACGCGCATCCCCTCAATGAGCGTTGAGAGCGCGGCCTTGGTCGCGCAATACCCCGCATAGCCGGGCATGCCGCGATCACCCGCGAGACTGGAAATCGCCGCAATAATCCCATTCTTCTGCCCGCGCATCAGTGGAATCAATGCTTCAAGGCAATAGGCTACCCCTAGCACGTTAACTCTTAACAAATGCTCGAAGCGACCCGCCTTGAAACTTACCGCATTGGATGGGCTGTTCACGCCCGCAGAGAGAATCGCCAGGTCAATCCTGCCGAAATACCGCACAGTTTCAGAGACAGCTTGTCTGACCTGCTCCTGATCGCCTACATCGCATACCAGTGTAAGCGCCTCACCGCCCAGCTTCTCAACCTCATACGATAAATCATCAAGTAACTCTCTGCGTCTTGCAACCAGCGCAAGCGCACCCTTATTCTTTGCTACTTCGAGCGCAAGTCTGTAACCAATGCCCGACGATGCACCTGTGATAAGCACAACTCTTTTCATTTAACTTTTGTTTCTATATTAATTTTCGTATGAGTAGCGGGTATTATTGTAACCGTATTTCCACATCTGTAAAAACCGATAAACATAATACTACTTTCTCATGTAATTTCTTAGCGATTCATCGTAAATTAACCTGATGATTGTAAAATTATAGCCTTCAAGGAATAGAAATTTGACGCAAAGTCGCAAAGGCGCAAAGAGGGGAAGAAAGAAAAAAGATTCCTTAGAAGAGGTGACCTCGCAGTCATTTGATTTTTCTTTGCGCCTTTGCGCCTTTGCGTCAAATCTCTTTTTCCTGAAGGCTACAGCAACTTGTTAAGGCAACGAAAAATTGGTTAAGCGGGAGGTAAAAGATGTTTCATCCAGAGAATCTGAGAATGCTTCCACAGCGTGTTTCGACAAAGCGTATAAACAATCGTTATCTATTCCTTGCGTTGATCATCTTCCTGACGACATTCATGGGTGACAATGAGAGTGCAATCGCCCAGAAAAAGAAGACGAGTTCTCCAATATCAACTTCTGAATGGCCGGCCTACGGGCGAGACTCGGGGGGCTCTCGCTACTCTCCGCTCACGCAGATCAATCGTGAAAATGCGAAGAATCTGAAGATCGCATGGACATATCGGACGGGAGACCTCTCCGACGGCCAGAACGCGCGATCCTCGAGTGCCTTTCAATGCACACCGATTATGGTTGACGGGACACTTTATCTTGTAACCCCTTTCAACCGAGTGATTGCGCTCGATCCGGCGACGGGCAGGGAGCGATGGACTTATGATCCGAAGATCGATCTCAAACGCGGCTATCACAATCAACTTAACTCGCGCGGGCTCTCAACCTGGCTCGATCCGCAGCGAAGGGAGGGCCAGGCCTGTCGCCGCCGTATTCTGATGGGCACGAATGACGCGCGATTGATCGCGCTCGATGCGGCGACGGGTAAACCCTGCAAAGATTTCGGACAGGGCGGACAGGTTGATCTGGCGCGCGGGGTAGGTGTGTCGCAGCGAAGCCCCGGCGAGTATCAGGTGACTTCTCCGCCGGCGATCATCAAGGAGATGGTCATTGTCGGCTCGGCAATCGGCGACAACAGCCGTGTCACTGCGGCGAGCGGCCTGGTGCGCGCCTATGATGCCCGAACGGGCAAGCTGCGCTGGAGTTGGGATCCAATCCCACCGGACTTCAAAAAGTCGGCTATGAGCGAAGACGGTTATCAACTCGGCACGGCCAACGTCTGGTCGATCATCTCAGCTGATGAGGAGCGCGACCTGGTTTTTTTGCCGACCGGCAATACCAGCCCCGATTATTATGGGGGGGAACGCCGTGGTCTTGATTACTATGCAAGCTCCGTTGTTGCGCTGCGGGGCTCAACGGGCAAAGTGGTCTGGCATTTCCAGACCGTGCATCACGATGTATGGGATTATGATGTGCCTGCGCAGCCCGCGTTGATCACTGTGCGCCGCAATGGTCGTGATCTTCCTGCCGTTGCTGTTGCAACCAAGGTCGGCCATCTTTTCGTGCTGAACCGCGAAACCGGCAAGCCGATCTTTCCGGTGGAAGAGCGGCCTGTGCCGCAGGGCGGAGTCGCAGGCGAGCAGCTCTCGGCGACACAGCCAATCCCCATTCTCCCGAGGGCGCTTGCGCCACAGACACTCAAACCTGAGGAGGCCTTTGGTCTTACTGACGAAGATCGTAAGGCTTGCCGCGAGCAGATCGCTGCGCTTCGCAACGATGGCCTCTTCACGCCGCCGAGCTTGCAGGGTACGCTGGTTTATCCGGGCGATGTCGGCGGAATGAATTGGTCGGGTATGTCTTTCGACCGGCAACATGGTCTTCTGATCACGAACACCAACCGCCTTCCTCGCGCGGTGGGGCTCGTCCCTCGCGATGAGCCGAACTACAAAACAGATTTCAAATGGCGCTCCAACCCCAGCTTTGAGCTAGCACCTCAGGAAGGGACGCCTTACCTGATGCGGCGCGAAATCCTGTTGCGTGCTTTTCCGCGCATCGTGCCGTGCAATCCGCCGCCCTGGGGCACGCTTGTCGCCATCGACCTGGCCAACGGGCAGGTCAAATGGGAGGTTCCCCTTGGCACGATGCCGGAGTTGAGCGACATTCCCGAATCAGCGAAATGGGGATCAATCAACCTTGGAGGATCGATTGTTACCGCGGGACGACTGGTTTTTATCGCCGCGGCGCGTGATAACCTGTTGCGCGCCTTTAATGTCGAGACCGGAGAAGAACTGTGGAGAGGCGAGCTGCCCGCGGGTGGACAGGCAACCCCTATGACCTATCAGGCTGGCGGCAAACAGTTCGTTGTGATTGCAGCGGGCGGACACGGAAGATTACCGACCAAGCGCGGTGATTACGTAGTGGCTTTTGCTCTGCCCTGATGAGAAAGAGAATACGAAACAAACGAAAATGACCTTAGTGGGTGAGTTTCATTCATGCGCCGCAATAACTAAAGCCCAA
This sequence comes from Acidobacteriota bacterium, assembly GCA_022614735.1. Classification (GTDB taxonomy): domain Bacteria; phylum Acidobacteriota; class Blastocatellia; order RBC074; family RBC074; genus JAKEHZ01. The sequence continues at coordinate 5,206 of JAKEHZ010000334.1, forward strand.
GAGAGAACGCGAAACACGCGAAAAAGCTCAGAAATTTCGCGTGTTTCGCTTATTTCGCGTGTTTCGCGTTCTCTCTTGGGCTTTAGTTATTGCGGCGCATGAATGAAACTCACCCACTAAGGTCATTTTCGTTTGTTTCGTATTCTTCTTCTCTTCCCAGAATCATACGAGCGCATTCCTGCCCGCTCCACACCGCGCCTTCTATCGTCGCAGGCAGCCCCGTATCAGTCCAATCTCCCGCGAGAAAGAAATTTCTGAAGTCAGTATGTTGCGATGGTCTCAGTCTCGCCGTGCCGACCGTATGCGAAATCGTTGCATCCTGTTCCCTCACAACGAAAGCATGAAATGGCCGGCTTCCTCTTGCTGCCGGGAAGAAACGTTCAACCTCGGCCACAGCCAATTCAATTAATTCTTCTTTCGATCTGAGGGCCGCCTCGTGCGCACCACTGATAACCAGAGCAAGATGCTGTCGCTTCCCTGCGGGTTCGCCGGCGATGGCGTTTTTGTTAAAGACCCATTCGATTTGCGAATCAAGCAGGCCGGCAAACTCCAGATCGGTGACCGGCTGATCGTACCAGAGATTGATCGAAACGATCGGCGCGGATTTAAACCGGTTGAGATTATGGAAGCATTCCCTTGTTGATATAATTTCAGTCGCCAGCATCCGGCACAGCGCAAAGTACGGAACTGCGCTGATGATGGTTTCGGCCTCGATCTGATTACCGTCTCGCAAAATAACGCCAGAGACACGATCGCCGTCAAACTCTATCTTCGCAACATCAGCATTCAAACTCACCTGCCCGCCGCGCGACTCAATGAATTTTCTTGCATCATCAGTATACAAATCACTCAGTCCGACTCTGGAGATGACCATTGTCGAATCGAGCTTTGTGTGCAGAAAAGCCTGATCCAGCACACGAGCGAACATATCTGCCGATGCGACCTCAGGCGATTCGTTGAGGGTCGCAAGCGCCATGACATTCCAGAAATTACGCTGAATTCTCTCTGATTGCCCCAATCGATTGAGCCATTCACGAACGGTAACGTCAGCCAAACCTGCACGGTTGCCATTGAGCCGCCGCAACTCCAGGCCCACACGCAAAGCTTTGATTCGATCAC
>JAKEHZ010000335.1 GCA_022614735.1 Acidobacteriota bacterium
AACTCTCTCTCATTAAATATTCAAGATAACCTTTTGGGTTATTGTAGTCGGATCGCACAAACTTAGGCAAAAGGCGAAAGGAAGAAATCAAAAGGCAAAAGGCAAAAGGCAAAAATAAAGAAGCAAATTCCGGCCTTCTGATTTTTTGATTTCATGAGAACTTTTTTCTTTATTTTTGCCTTTTGCCTTTTGATTTTCTTCCTTTCGCTTTTTGCCTTCTCCATTCCCCAGCTGTGTTATGATTTCAGCGGCAATGAGTGAAACGGAAGTAATCAATGTTATCGGTGGCGGTTTGGCTGGTTCGGAGGCCGCCTGGCAGGCAGCGCGGCGCGGCGTGAAAGTGCGGCTTTATGAAATGCGCCCCCAACGCACCACGGGCGCCCATCGGACGGGCAATCTGGCCGAGCTTGTCTGCAGCAATTCCCTCAAATCCGACGAGGCCAGCACCGCTCCCCGTCTCTTGAAAGACGAGCTGCGGAGTGGTGGCTCATTGCTTATTGAGTTGGCGAAGATAGCGGCCGTCCCTGCCGGGAGCGCGCTCGCAGTAGACCGGGAGAAATTTTCTGCCCTGGTGACAGAACGGCTCGAACATCATCCGAACATTGAAATCCGGCGCGAAGAAGTTACGGCAATCAGCGATCAAGAGATTACAGTCATCGCTGCCGGTCCTCTTGCTTCACCCGCGCTAGCGAGGGCAATAGGTGATCTCACCGGCGAAAGCGGTCTTTATTTCTTCGACGCGCTCTCGCCCATCGTCGATGGCGAGACGATCGACTTCGAGAGAGCATTCCGCGCGGCGCGTTACGGCAAGGGCGGAGACGATTATGTCAATTGCCCGATGACGAAAGAAGAATATGACCGTTTCTATGATGCGCTAGTCATTGCCGAGTCGGTTAAGCCGCACGACGGAATGGAGGACGAAGAAAAATACTTCGAGGGCTGTTTACCAATTGAAGAACTGGGGCGTCGTGGGCGCGACACCTTGCGTTTCGGCCCGATGAAGCCTGTCGGCCTTATTGATCCGCGCACAGGCAGAGAGCCTTATGCCTGTGTACAGCTGCGGCTCGAAAATCTGATGGCCGGCGCATACAATATCGTTGGCTTTCAATGTCACATCAAGTACGGCGACCAGAAACGCGTCTTGCAGTTGATCCCGGGATTAGAGAATGCTGAGTTCATTCGTTTCGGCCAGATGCATCGCAATACTTTCGTCTGTTCGCCGAAGCTGCTCAGAGAAACCCTGCAAATGCGTGATCATCCCCGCGTTCTATTTGCGGGCCAGATTTCAGGCATCGAGGGCTACACGGAGGCAATGGCGACGGGAATGATAGCGGGAATGAACGCGGCTCGATTGGCGCTCGGACTTGAGGTTGCTGCGCCGCCTCGCGAGTCTGCGACGGGATCGCTGACCTTCTATCTCGCCAACGCTGAGGCGAGTAATTTTCAACCCGCAAACACTACATTTGCGTTATTGCCGCCGCTCGAGCCGGAGACCAGAAAACATGCCAGGCGCAAAATTGATCGTCATCGGATACAGGTCGAGCGCGGGTTGAAGGCGTTTCACGAGTGGCTCGATCGGATCGGAGAAGCTGCGCCGTCAAGTCAGGCGCAGACAGTTTGAGATGGTGGTGGAGGTTTTATGAAGTTCCCCAGCAATTGCAATGCGCGATTGATCATACTGGTTTCTCTTTTAATCCCCGCCTCTTTATTTACAATTTTGAATCCCGCTCTCAGCCAGAGTGGTCGCGTCCAACCGCCGGACCCGAAAAAGCAGAAGCCCGCACCACCGAAAGTACCTGGCCCTCAACCTCGCATCCGGGTACCCGAACAACCGCCACAAAAGAGTGACGAAGTGATCCGAATCAACAGTGACCTGGTGACCGTTGTGACGACCATCGCTAAAAAATCAACAACCGATCCGATTGATCTGCGACGGGAAGATTTTGAGATTCTTGAAGACGGTGTTCGCCAGGAGATAGCCAATTTCGCGCGCGATGCTGAGTTGCCATTGCAGCTGGTCATGCTCTTCGACGCGAGTTTGAGTGTGGCGCAGAAGATCAATTTCGAACGGCGCGCCGCCGCCAAATTTTTTGAGCGCGTCATGCGCCCGCAGGATCGCGCGGCCCTCTTTGCGGTTTCCACAGATATCGTCGTATTACAGGAATTCACCAACAATATTCCGCTGCTGGTCAATGCGACGAGGCAACTCAGGGCGCAGGGTGCTACCTCGCTCTACGATGGCATATATCTCGCTTCTGATCACCTCAAGCCAGCGCAAGGCCGCCGTGTCATCGTCATCGTCTCTGATGGTGGCGACACGACGAGCAGCAAGGGATTGCTCGAAGTCCTGGCGCGCGCGCAACAAGCCGATGCTGTGATTTTCGCGGTTTTCACCGGCAATCGTAATTATTCGCAGAATCTTCGTGATCTCGCGGGAGAGCGAGCACTTGAAGCTCTGAGCTCAGAGACAGGTGGGGACATCTTTAAACCCAAATTCACTCCGGGCACACTCGGAGAAGAGGTTGATGACCAATCAATCAGGGAACTTGATCTGGCATTTGCCAGCCTCGCCGAACAAGTCCGCACTCAATACACACTGGGGTTTTTCTCGACCAACGAGAAACGAGACGGGTCTTTCCGCAAACTCACCGTCAAGATAAAAAAGCCCGGCTACGTGGCGCGCGCGCGCGCCGGGTATTACGCACCCAAGGGGTGAATGATTGCGGATTGCGGAAGAGAGAATACGAAACAAACGAAAATAACGAAAACAAACGAAAATAACGAAACAAACGAAAAAATTTAATCTTTTTCGTTTGTTTCGTATTTTCTCTTCCGCAATCCGCAATCTACAATTTGCTCTCCCACTCTTCAGTCCCTCATGCTACAATCCCCCCGCGGCAGGAATTTTCCTACTCAATATTTCGACCAGGTACACGATCGCTCTCTAAGTCTTCATATATACTTTGATGTGAAGTTGTCGTTTGTGGTCGCTAAAGGAACATATGATTTATGCAGGCGGACATTATATTAATACGCGCGGTCTTTACGATTATTCTCGTCACAGCCGGCTACCTGATTCAACCGGTCCCTGATTGGATCAGTGATAAACTCGAGCTTCGGGGCGCTTCGCGAATGCTTTCGGCTCTGACCGGGTTGGCCCTGGCAAGCGGCATCATCTTTTTTGAGCTGCGGATTCGTCGCGCGTCGCTCAAGACGTTAATTGGCGCGGCCATTGGTTCGATTCTGGGCATTATCGGCTCAACCTTGATGGGCTTCCTGATCACAGCTCAGCCCTGGGATCAGCCACTCAAATCTTTTCTCACGCTGACGCTGACACTATTTATGGCATACGTCGGATTGCTCGTGGGCGCTGCAAAGGGGGAGTATCTAGATCTTACGGCGCTCGGCGGCATTCTCAGCGATCGCAGCACTAAACAGAGCTACAAAATTCTGGACACGAGCGTGATCATTGATGGGCGTGTGGCCGATATAGCCGAGGCAGGCTTCCTTGGTGGAACGATCATGATCCCGCAATTCGTCCTGCGCGAGTTACAGCAGATAGCCGATTCGTCAGACTCGGCTAAACGCAATCGCGGGCGTCGGGGACTGGACATCCTCCAGCGTATTCAGAAGAACAGCAATCTGGAGGTGCAGATCAACGAAGCCGACTTTCCACAGGTCCGCGAGGTTGATCTCAAGTTGATCGAATTGGGCAAACAACTCAACGCGCCTATTGTGACCAATGATTTCAATCTCAACAAGGTCGCCCATCTGCGCGGTGTCGAAGTGCTCAATATCAATGAATTGGCGAATGCACTCAAACCCGTTGTCTTGCCCGGCGAAATAATGAAGGTCTTCATCCTCAAAGAGGGAAAGGAGTACAACCAGGGTGTGGCATATCTGGACGACGGGACGATGGTCGTCGTTGACAACGCGCGCCGTCTGATCGGCAAGAACGTCGATATGGTTGTGACGAGCGTATTGCAGACGACTGCGGGAAAGATGATCTTCAGTCGAGTCGAGGAGACTCGGAATGACATTCGCGAGACACGTGATGTGCGCGACCGCCCATCACGCCCGACACCCATACCCGCGCCGTCGTCAGCGATTGAATAATAGTTCGCAGTTCGCAGTTCGCAGTTGAGGAATCAAGTGGTTTACTGCGAACTGCGAACTGCGAACTGCGAACTGCGAACTACGAACTCCCAACTGCGAACTGCGAACTGCCAACTGCTTTATGAACATCGCCATCATCCCAGCCGCCGGTAGTGGCAGTCGTTTCGGTGGAGAGAAACCAAAACAATTCGTTGAGCTTGCCGGCGACTCGATCCTTATTCACACGCTGCGCCGGTTCGATGTTTGTCAAGACATCGATGTCATCATAGTCGCGCTCCAGCCCGATGAGATCGATTCGTTCGACCAGCAATTGAAAACTTCTGGTTTGCGCAAGCCAATCCGACTGGTCGGAGGCGGAGACGAGCGGAGCGATTCGATTTCGCATGCGCTTGAAGCCGCGAAAGAATGGCAACCTGAGCTTGTCGCAATTCACGACGCTGTGCGCCCTTTCATCACTCCGGAGCAGATTTCCCACGTGCTCGCACGCGCGCGGGAGATCGGCGCCGCGATCCTCGCTCTGCCTGCAACAGACACGATCAAAGAAGTCGAAAATAGATTGATTATTCGAACCCTTGACCGGCGCAGAATTTATCGGGCGCAAACTCCCCAGGCATTTCGTTATGATCTTTTGCTGAAAGCGAACGCTGCGGCGAGCACCGTGGGCTTACCCTCATCAATCACCACCGATGATTCTTTGCTGGTCGAACTACTAGGCGCTCCGGTTGCAATCGTCGAAGGCTCACCACATAACATCAAGATCACCACCCCCGAAGATCTGGTGCTGGCGAGAAAAATAATCGAACAGATGGAGTCTGGAGAGAAAAAATCAGCATTCGACCTCAAGAATTGGCGGAATTGGCCGCAATTGCCCATCCGCATTGGCCTTGGGCATGACGTTCATCGTCTGGTTGAAGGCCGCGATTTGATTCTGGGTGGAGTTGAAATCCCTTATGATCGTGGCCTGCTCGGACATTCGGACGGCGACAGCTTGATTCACGCGATCACCGATGCGCTGCTCGGAGCCGCAGGTCTGGGAGATCTTGGCACGCACTTTTCAGATGATGAACCGAGGTGGGAGAACGCAGATAGTATCTCCTTTCTTTCTCACGTTTGCAGTTTGCTGACAAAACGTGGCTACAAAATCGCCAATATTGATGCGACGATCCTGGCAGAACGTCCGAAGATGATGCCACATATTCCCGCAATGAAGGCGAAGCTTGCAGATGTCATGGAAATTGACCGTTCACAAATCAACATCAAGGCAAAGACCAATGAAGGGCTGGATGCAGTTGGACGGGGAGAAGCGATTGGAGCGCAGGCTGTTGCCTTGATTATCGGTTAGGCAGAAGTAACTACTCAGCCGCTACGCGGCTGAGTAGTTACAGTCAGAGTTGATTTATGTTCGAGATTATTGCCTTCGACGCTGATGACACGCTTTGGCACACTGAGCCGCTTTACCGCGGCACGCAGGGGAAGATCAAGGCGATTCTATCTCAATACCACGACGCGGAATGGATCGAGCGCCGGATGTACGAAACTGAGATTCGTAACCTCGCTCATTACGGCTACGGAATCAAAGGGTTCACACTCTCAATGATCGAAACTGCAATTGACTTGACTGAAGGACGCATCAGCGGGACAGAGATCAGACAGATCATCGGATTTGCCCGAGAAATGCTGGCAGCGCCGCTCGAGTTACTCGACAGTGTGCAAGAGACTCTTGCGAGCTTATCTCTATCTCACGAGCTGATGGTGATCACCAAGGGTGATCTATTTGAGCAGGAAGCAAAGATTGCGAGATCGGGGTTGGGCGAGTATTTCAGCCGCGTCGAAATTGTTTCCGAAAAGACCAGAGATGCCTACGAATCGATCGCTTTAAAACATAAAATCAATCCGCGTGATTTTTTGATGGTCGGAAATTCGGTCAAATACGACATCTTGCCGGTGATCGAGATGGGTGGACGTGCGGTTCATATTCCCTACCAGAATACCTGGGTGCACGAAACAGTGCCTGATTCGGAGCTCGAGCAGATGTGCTTCATGCGGCTTCCGAACCTCGGTCATCTTCCGGCTCTGATAGATGAATTGTTTGCCGAGTTGAATGAAGTGAGATAGGCCACAGATCAACTATGCGGATGCAAGACCTGATTGAGAAAAAACGCGACCGCAAAGAACTGACTCGCGATGAAATTGCATTTCTGATTCGCGGCTACACACGTGACGAAATACCCGACTATCAAATGGCCGCGTGGCTGATGGCCGGATTCCTGAATGGCCTGACCGAATCCGAAACGCAGGCGCTCGTCGAAGAGATGCTCTATTCCGGCGTCGTCCTCACGCACGATCATATTCACGAACCAAAGGTTGACAAGCATTCGACGGGAGGGGTTGGTGATAAGACTTCGCTGGTAATCGCGCCCGTCGCGGCTGCGTGCGGTGTCGCAGTGCCTATGATTTCGGGCAGGGCACTGGCGCACACAGGCGGGACCCTGGATAAACTCGAAGCCATCCCGGGATTCCGCACAGATCTTTCACTGATAGAATTCAAAGCCGTCCTCAAACGCTGCGGCCTGGCTCTGATCGGCCAGACGAAAGAGATCGCACCGGCAGATCGTAAGCTTTATGCGCTGCGAGATCTAACCGCGACCGTGCCGTTTCGCCCATTTATGTGCGCTTCGATCATGTCGAAGAAACTGGCCGAAGGGATTGATGGGCTGGTGCTCGATGTGAAGACCGGCAACGGCGCGTTTATGCGCGAGTATGAAGATGCGCGGAAACTGGCCGAGATGATGGCCTCGCTGGGCCGCAGGATGGGCAAACGCATTGTCGCGTTGATCACCGATATGAATCAGCCGCTTGGCCGTTGGGTAGGCAACGCGGTTGAAACAATGGAAGCGATTGAAACCCTGCAGGGAGATCTCGAAAGCGATTTCGCCGGATTGTGTCTTGAGCTCGCGGCGCAAATGATTGTCGTCGGCGAGATCGAAATCGATATGAACCGGGCGCGAAGTCGAGCTCGCAATGCGATCACATCGGGCGGGGCATTGGAGCGCTTCCGCTATTGCATAGAGGCGCAGGGTGGTGACCCGCGTGTGCTCGATGATCCGAAGCTTTTGCCGCAGGCGCGCAGGGCGTCGACGATCATCGCCGACAGAACCGGCTACGTCACCGGCATCGAGACCGGCGAGATCGGCCGCGTCGTGATGGATTGGGGTGGAGGGCGCAGATGTTTGGAAGGCGCGATTGATTACAGTGTGGGATTATATATCCACGCCAAGCTGGGCGACCGTGTGAAGATTGGCGATCCAATAATCACGGCGCATTATAACGACGAATCGAGACTTGATGAGATGCAACGGCGTTTACGGTCGGCCTATAGGGTCGAAGAGGCCGCGCCGCATCTCGAACCATTGATCAAGACTATTATCTGACCTGACCGGAGATATGAAAATGAGAATAAAAGTATTCATTCTGTTTATTTCTCTTTCGCTTTTTTCAGGGAGTTGCACGACGCGCGATTACGCTGCGGAAGCCAGTGACAAGAGAACAAAAGTCGCAATCGTCTTCGACATCGGCGGGAAAGATGATCGGTCATTTAACGCCGCTGCGAATGTCGGTGTGCTGCGCGCGAAGAAGGACCTGCCGATCGTCTTGCGCGATGTCGAGCCGGGCGATCCGACTTCAATCGAGCCGGCGCTGCGAGCCTTTTCGCAGTACGGATACAACCTGATCACCGCCGTCGGTTTTGCTCAAGGTCCGATCATAGCGCAGGTAGCTGTAGATTATCCGCAGCTACATTTCGTGTTGATCGATTATCCGGTTGATCTTCCAAATGTCGCCAGCCTGCTTTTCAAGGAGCACGAAGGTTCGTTCCTTGTCGGGATGATTGCGGCTTACAAGAGCCAGACCGGCGCCATCGGCTTTGTCGGAGGGATGGATATTCCACTGATTCACAAATTCGCGACCGGTTACGAGGAAGGCGCCCGGTATGTCAATCGGAACATTCGTGTGTTGAAAAATTATGTTGGCATCACCGATGCTGCGTGGAACAACCCGGGGAAGGGAAGGGAACTGGCCAATTCACAGTACGAGCAGGGAGTCGATGTGATCTTCCAGGCCGCGGGGAATTCCGGGCTTGGTGTATTTGACGCCGCTGAGACTTATAAAAAATTCGCCATCGGCGTCGATGCGAACCAGAACTGGGTCAAGCCGGGATACATTTTGACGAGCATGCTCAAAAGGATCGACAACGCCGTTTACAGCATCGTTAAGGATGAAGTAGAAGGAAAATTCAAAGGTGGTGTCCACATTTATGGTCTGGATAATGATGGTGTGGGTTACGCGATAGATGAACACAACAAAGCGCTCATTCCGGATTGGGTTATCGAGAAGGTCGAACA
>JAKEHZ010000336.1 GCA_022614735.1 Acidobacteriota bacterium
AGCCCCTTCCGGAAACCCAGCACGCGGGGACGCGTGCGCTCCCAGGGCGCTCCCAGTAGTTGTCATTGCGCTGGGCCGGGCTCTAATGCTATCACTAATATCCCAAGGCAAGTTCCGGAGCAAATAATGACAAATTATCAGGAGATTACTACAACCGATATGCTTGATGAGATACTGAAATCAAGCGAGCAACAGCCCATTCTGTTTTTTAAGCACAGCAAAACGTGCGGAGTCAGCAGCCGCGCTTTCGCTGAATTTCAAAGGTATTTGCAATCACCGGAGAGCGCGCAAGTGCGCAATTGCCTGATCGTTATCCAGCAGGCGCGCGATGTGAGTAACGAATTGGCAAGATTGATTGGTGTTCAACACGAATCGCCTCAGGCGATCATCGTGCGCGAAGGCCGCGCAGTATGGAACGAGTCGCATTTCACACTTGAAAGTGGAGCGTTAATTGAAGCTGTCCGGAAGACTTGAATTCAGCCGTAGAGAAGACTATCGGCTAAGCTGAAATATCAATTTAGCCACAAGCCCCGTCCAGCCTGTTTGATGATTTGCGCCCAGACCCGCGCCATTGTCACCGTGAAAATATTCGTAGAAGAGCAGGTAGTCACGCCAATGTGGATCGCTCTGAAATTTCTCAATCCCGCCATAGACGGGTCTTCGACCTGTCTCATCGCGCAAGAATATGCGTGTCAACCTCGAGGATAACTCTCCAGCCACCTCCCACAGATTCATCATCTTTCCCGAACCGGTCGGACATTCGACTTCGAAATCATCACCGAGGAAGCGATGGAACTTCTGTAATGATTCGATGATCAGGAAATTGACCGGGAACCAGATGGGCCCACGCCAGTTCGAATTTCCGCCAAACAGACCAGTTTGCGATTCTGCCGGTTCGTAATCCACGCGATGTTCGATACCGTCAAAGGATAATTTGTAGGGGTTCTCAAGATGAACGCGAGAGACCGAGCGGATGCCGTACGGCGATAGGAACTCACTCTCGTCGAGCATGAACTTCAATAGCGCTCTCAACCGCGCCCGATTAACGAGCGAAAGGAATCGCCTCACGTTGGTCTCTGTTGTCTCGGTCTCGATGTAACCGCCGAACTCCGGCAGATTATCAATGAACCATTGCATCCGCCGCTTGAAGCCGGGGAGATTGTCAATTACTTCGGACTCCAGGGTTTCAACCGCGAACAATGGAATCAATCCGACCATCGAGCGCACGCGCATTGGGAGACTTTGCCCGTCCGGCATGTTCAGCACGTCGTAATAAAAGCCATCACGCCTATCCCACAGCTCTATGCCCTTACCGCCGATGTTGTTCATCGCACGCGAAATGTATACGAAGTGCTCGAGGAACTTCGATGCCACGTCTTCATAAGCCGGATTATCCCGCGCCAGCTCGAATGCGATGATCAACATGTTCAGGCAATACATCCCCATCCAGCTGGTCGCATCAGATTGTTCGAGATAACCCCCTTTCGGCAACTTTGCGCTGCGGTCGAAAACACCTATGTTGTCGAGGCCCAAAAATCCGCCTTCAAAGATATTCTTGCCCAGCGCATCCTTGCGATTGACCCACCAGGTGAAATTGAGGAGAAGCTTGTGGAAAATGCGTTCGAGAAACCGGTGGTCTGTCCTGCCATAATGCTTCTGTTCGATCTTATACACGCGCCACGCCGCCCAGGCATGAACCGGCGGATTGACATCGCCGAACGCCCATTCGTAAGCAGGCAGCTGCCCATTCGGGTGCATATACCATTCTCGCGAGAGCAGGACCAATTGCTCTTTCGCAAAGTCGGGATCGAGGAGCGCCAGAGGTATGCAGTGAAAAGCCAAATCCCAGGCGGCATACCAGGGATATTCCCACTTATCCGGCATTGAGATGACATCTTCATTGAACAGATGTTTCCATTCGCTATTGCGTCCCTGCACCCGCAAATGCGGTGGCGCAGGTTGGGCCGGGTCGCCGCGCAGCCAGCGTCTCAGGTCGTAGTGATAAAACTGCTTGCTCCAGAGCATCCCCGCGAAAGCCTGCCGCTGGACATTCTTCAGGTCTTCACTCTCCTGCCGCGGCGCGATTTTCGCGTAAAACTCATCGGCTTCCCGCCGCCGAGAGGCGAAGATCGCATCGAATTCTTCACCGAGGGCAGATGCGTCCGGTTCGTTGGTCCTCAATCGCAGCTTGACTGTGGCTGTTTCGCCCGCGGCGAGATTTAGTCGATAACGCGCTGCCGCTTTCGTGCCGGCCTGCAGAGGATTGACCTCATCACGCGCGCCGTTCACAACATAATTATTGATGCCGTCTTTAACGTAAGGCGAGCCATAGAATGAGAGGTTGTCGCCCCCGTAGAGTCTCTGCAGGTTCGTTTCGTTCTCGGTGAAGAGCAGTTCGGGTGCGCCTTCGCAGATCAGCCAGTGCAGCGGCATCTCGAAATGCCGCAGCCGAATACTCGGAAATGCCGTCAGCGTATCGTCGCGGCGCAAACGCGGCCTGCGTTCGTCAATGCCCCATGCCCATGTATTGCGAAACCAGATCGCCGGCAGAAGCTCGAGATTTGCGCTCTCCGGCCCGCGGTTTACGACACTGATGCGGATCAGAATGTCCTCGACATCGGCCTTTGCATATTCGACGAAAACATCGAAGTAACGATCTTCATCGAACACGCCCGTGTCGAGCAATTCGAATTCAATATCTCTGCGCCCGCGCCGCCGAGCCTCGTCGATCAGCTGTTGATATGGATAGGCGGCATGCGGGTACTTGTAGAGATACTTCAGGTAGGAATGCGTCGGCGTGGAGTCGAGATAGAAATAATACTCCTTTACATCCTCGCCGTGATTGCCTTGCGGGCCGGTCAACCCGAAGAGACGCTCCTTGAGAATCGGATCGCGCCCATTCCATAAGGCGATCGCGAAACAGATCTTCTGGTGGCGATCAGAGAAGCCGGCGATGCCATCTTCGCCCCACCGGTAGGCTTTTGAGCGCGCATGATCATGCGGCAAGTAATCCCAGGCTGAGCCATCGATTGAATAATCCTCTCGCACTGTTCCCCAGGCGCGCTCACTCAGATATGGTCCCCAGCGTTTCCAATGCTTCTCGCGAGAGCGTGATTGCTCTAGTCGTTTTTCTTCCTCTGTCATAGCGAGGGTTTGCCAGTTATGAATTTTTGGTAGGTTCTTTCTCTTGGGTTTTGAAACCTAAAAAAGTCCCAGCGCTGATTCCCTGCAGTGTAAGGAGTGTAGCGCTGAAGTCAGGCATCGCTAATTTTTCCCTGACCGAATATACGAAGATGATGCCCAGCACAATCGTCCAGGCGAACATCTGAAAACGATGAAAGCTTATCTCACCCTGCGAATCAGTTACTAAATCTCGCAATAAGCCCAGTGTTGCACGCGTGCCACTCGTTCCGGAGAGCTGAGAGATTGATTCATCAACGAGGGCAAGACGGGATAGTTTTGCGGTCTTTGTTTTCTGCAATTCCCCAAGATTTGGAGGTGGTGGTGACGCTTTTAGCTGGCTGTTGATCTGCCTCAGATCATTTTCGAGTGTTTGTTTCTCAGCCTTTAAAGAATCGATCTGAGTTGATGGTTGCCCCTTTTTAGTAGAATCGATAACTGTCCCTAAGAGAGCTGTTCCAGAACCGATACCCATGAGGCCCAGAACGCCCGGAGTGAGAATGTCTGACTCGTTCGTGATAAACCAGATAAACACATATGAAATGATAACCAGAAAGAACCAGAAAACCATCTGACAACTGGCGAGACTAAAAGGCTTTCGTTTTGGTCTTCCCGTTCGTTCGTCTATTTCGGTTGGTTGTGGGCCAGATACGCGCAGAATATCGCTCTCCTTCGCTAATCTCCATAATAAATAGGCTAATAATAAATTCGTTATCATGCATATCAGAAACCAATTGATATGCATACGGATGAGTTTGAAATTATTTTTATCCTCCGTCACATCCGTGGGTACCGGATAGCCCTTCTCGAGCCCCACGCTGACTTTTACGGGTAGTTCAAAAAATTCTCCGAGAGGAGGATTACCGACTAGATCAGACCAGGTTTCATCAGTTTCCTTAGATCGTTTTAGATGAAATTGTAAAATCCCCTCCTCTCCCTGGACCACAATGGCTTCCGGGTAGTGTTTTTCAATTATTCTGTCGTTGAGAAACAGAGCGAGCTTCTGCTCCTGACAATTTTGAATCCTCTGATTCAACTCGTTGACGCAATTTGCCCGGTTAAGCAATTCTTGTAGGTTTTCCACTCTTACTACCATCAGCTCGCCCAGCCCCACACTATCTCGGTCCTCATCATCTTTAGCCGAATGCCCTAATCTGTAGACATCCCTGACCCATACATCAGAAACAGCAGTAGCAGGAGAAGGATATAGTACAGGAAGTGGTGTTGGTGTCGGGAGTGGTACTTGTGGTGCTACTTCCGCATTGATCTGTGCGGGTGTTGATGTTGGTGAGGAGGTAGTCGAGATGAGCTGCGTCGGTCGCGGAGCTGGTTTCGAGGCATTAGACCTCACCTGCGTTGGCCTCGGAGTTGGTGTGATAGTGGTAGATCTCACCTGCGTTGGTGTTGGAGCCGGCGTTCTGATAGGACTCACCTGTGTTGGTGTTGGAGTCGGCGTCCTGGTAGGACTCACCTGCGTTGGTGTTGGAGTCGGCGTCCTGGTAGGACTCACCTGCGTTGGTCTTGGAGTAGCCGTGATGGGAGTTGGTGTGGGTGTTGCCTTGACCTGAGCCTGAATGGTCATACTACAGCAGGCAACCATCCAGACGATCAATAAGGGCGCATCGGCAACGGAAGACCTGGCTGTTCTCATTCGCTTCCTCCTCCGATTGAATGCAGTTTAATGTTTAATATTCAGTTGCTATTAGCTTTCTGCCAAGGGATAAAACGACAGTAATATAGGTGAAGAGAGAATACGAAACAAACGAAAATAAGCGAAACAAGCGGAAAAAAGGGCGAGTTTCACAGAAAGCCGAATCTAGTTAGCAGTTTCGACACAAAGGGCCAAAGGGTCAAAGGAGTAATAAATCAAGCCTTTATCCCCCCTTTGACCCTTTGACCCTTTGTGTTGAAACTGTTAACCGGAAGATGAAACTTGCCGAAAAAAGGCCTATTTCGCTTGTCTCGCTTATTTTCGTTTGTTTCGCATTCTCTCTTTATATATATGAGAGGCACTGTTTCCGGAGATTAATCACCAGCCACAGTAACTGCGCCACTGCCTTCTTCCTTCTCGCTATTGAGCCCGCCAAGCTGAACCAGCTGCGGGGCGGCGTTTGCCTGCTTGAGCACCGACTGCATATACAGCTTTCGCATCAATGCCTGCTCTTCCTTGGCAGTCTGCGGCAGCGCGGCTTTTTCGCGGCCACGCTCGGCGTCGGCAGCATTGACGACCAGTTTATGCGAAGTGTCTTCGAGACTGACGCTATGATTGTTGGCGAAGATCTCGTGACGGCCATGCTCCTGATACCACTTGGCAACGGTAGCGTTCTGGTGCATGTTCTCGATGATATTGCGCCAGCCTATGCCGGTGTTGTAAGCGCAGAAAGAGATCTCGCCCTCCTGCGTTCCGTAGGGGATAATGCACATCTCTGTGCGGCGGAAGTCGTAATTGAACAGGTCCTGGAACCACATCCCCGCGATGAAGAGGAAATTCCAGCGATCCTGACGGCGCTTCATCACATCATCGATAGTGCGGTCCGGGCCGACATTGCCGTAATTTTTGCCGGTCAGACCGAGTGATTTGTCGAACTTCCTGAGCAGGTCGATCAGTCTGAAATTGCTGGGAGCTCCGAATGGGTTGTAGTTCTTGAGTAGCGCCAAACCCATCATGAGGTTCGAGAACGATTTGCCGCGACCTGCATCGGTAATCTTCCGGATATCTTTCATGAGACCGGGGATGTCGATGAACTCCGGTACCGGAGCCATCTCCTTGGTCTCCTTGTCGATCATTATCGCAGTGCCAACGCCGCAGTTAGGATGGCAGCCACAGCTCATCTGACCCCACTCAGCTTGCGGGCCATGAACCAGGTCGGCGTAATCGGCGAATGTGCTGATCACAGAGATCGGGAACCAGTCACGATGAGGGTCTGTGATGCCCACCTGCTTCTTAACGTCCCATGCCATGTGTGAGAGCGTGTAGCGTTGGCGCAAACGGCGCTCGTCAGTGATGTCTTCATCGCGGCCGGTGAATGAAACGGGTTGGAACGCGAGGAACGTTATCTTCCGCGGATTGTCCATCGCAAAGCGGATGACGGGGCCGACTTCATCATTATTGACGCCATTGACCAGAGTCGTGACGAGCACGATCTCTACGCCTGCTTCGTGCAGGTTGTTGATGGCACGCAGCTTCACATCGAAAAGATTGCCCACCTGACGATGGCTGTTGGCCGCGTTGCCAATGCCATCGAATTGCAGATAGACATAACGCAGCCCGGCTTCAGCCGCCTTGCGACAGAACTCTTTCGACTTGGCAAACTCGATACCATTGGTCGCTGCCTGGACAGAGTTGTAACCGACTTTGCGCGAGTATTTGATCGCATCCATGAAATATGGCGATAATGTCGGCTCACCGCCGGAGAACTGGACGGACAACTGCCGCTTCGGTTTGACCTCAATCGCGTTTTCGAGGACTTCTTTGATCTCCTCCCAGCTCAACTCGTGGACGAATCCTACCTGGTTGGCATCCATAAAACATGGATCGCACATCATGTTGCAGCGGTTGGTGAGATCGATCGTAAGCACCGAACCGCGTCCATGCTTGATCGTCGATGAACCGTGATGGTGGACGTGAGCATCACTGTGCGCGTCAATGTCTCGGCCGGGATACATCGCCTCGATGTGCTCCAGGAATTTGGCGTCGACAGCCATCATATCTTCAAAATGTCCATGAATGCGGCAGTCCTTGACCATCCAGATTTGCCCATCACGTTCAATGATAGTTGCTTTGATCTCGCCAGGCCGTTCTTGAATGATCTTCCAGGGGTCTTCGCTATTTTCGATGATGCGTCTGCGAGCCTCTTTGACACAGGCCGGGCACAGGCTGTCGGTCACTCGCGGCCAGCCCAGTGTCGGTTTGGTCTTCTGCCACGATTTGAGAAGTGGTTTATCGGACCATTTCGGTATGAATGATGAGTTGGGTTTGTATTTATTGAAGAACTGAAGGGTATTAAAGGCTGTCGCTGCAAAGGCCGATAAGCCTCTCTCAGCATATTTGATCGGTTTATGCATAAGTCTCCTATTGTCTTATGTTTTATTGCGTCCTTTGGACACACTATTAACCAGAGTCAACCTCGCTTAGCTTCCCCTGCTATACTCAGTTGGCCGATCAGTCTCTGAATTTATGACTTTGACCGGGCTCTAAATGAGAGATAGTTGATTATGACGATCTAAAAAATTAGCAATAAACTTAAGCACGCAACGGGCCAGAAAGTAATCATCATCGGGAATTTTTTCGATACCCAGCCTAAATCCTTTCGATTAAAAGAGATAATGCCAATCTAAACTCAGCATATTTTACCTATGCCTGCCGCTATTGCCATGATGATAAAAGTCAAATCGGGTCAAAATGAAATAAGCAGGGGATAATTTATAATATATGACGCATTACGACTCATGCCGATACAGTAAAAACGGAATAGCGAATCGAAATGACCATATTGCTAAAATCAAAGGGCAAAAGGCAAAGGGCAAAAGGCAAAAGGCAAAAATCAAAAGGCAAGAGTGGTGAACTCTTTAAGGGAATATATATTCAATACCGTCTTGAATGCATTCGTTCAATCATTGATAATGGCTCTTCCCTAAGGCTGCTCCTCCTTATACATTCTTCATGAGTTTGCCGCAGAGTGTGAGGATTTGATTGGATGCCTGCAACACCGGAACCGCCGAACCAGACAAAAATGCCAACGATGCCAATGATGCCAACGATGCCAGCGATGCCATCGATGGTTGATATTCATTGTCACATTCTTCCTGAAACGGATGATGGCGCAGTTTCATTGGAGGAATCAGTAGCAATGGCACGCGCCGCAGCTGCTGACGGTATCAAGACGATTATCGCGACGCCGCATATGTTCGACGGTGTGCACGAGACGCCTGACAAAGAGACGATTCGCCGCAGGATTGGAGTGGTGATGGAAGCGTGCGGAGGATGTGTCAACATCGTTCCTGGGGGGGAAGTCCGATACAGTTATGAGATTTTTCAGGAAACGAGCGACCCTGGTACACGCATCAAGCTCAACGGCACTTCGTATATGTTGCTCGAGTTCCCGTTTCAGGCGGTTCCGCCAAACATAGAGATGACGATCTTTCAGATTCTCAATGCGGGAATCACGCCGGTCATTGCTCATCCGGAACGTAACAGGCGGATCCAGGAGCAACCCGGGATCCTCGCAGATCTGGTTGAGCGAGGAGCTTTTGCGCAGATCGATGCGGGAAGTTTGACGAAGAGCTTCGGCCCTGAGGCGTACCATACAGCGAAGAAAATTATTGAAGCGGGTCTTTCGCATTTCATTGCCACCGATGCGCATCATCAGGACCGCCGGCGTCCTGTGCTCTCCGCGGCAGCCAAAATTGCGGCTGAATGGGGAGGCGAAGAGTACGCTCGCGCAATGGTTGAAGATAATCCTGAAGCGCTGATCAATGATCGCGCAATTCCGTTCCAACCTGATCCGGATCTGGAGGCGCTGCTCGGGCGCAAGATGAAGAAGAGCTGGTTTGCGTTTTGGAAATAAAAGATCCGAGTGACTGCTCAAATCTTCCTCGCTAACGCGGCGAAGAGGCTGATTGGAGACTAAAGAGGTGAATACCAAATATCGCAGGGCCGTCGCCGGATTTGCGACGGTTATACTTTTATCAATGCTCGCATTTGCCACAGCCTTCGGAAAACCGCAGTGGCAGATGATCAAGCTCAAGAACGGATTACAAGTGATCGTGATCGAGAACCGCTCTGTCCCGCTCGTGACAGTTGAGATCGCGGTTAAAAACGGCGCTTACACGGAGACACCGGAATACAATGGCCTGTCGCATCTCTACGAGCATATGTTCTTTAAATCGAATGAACGTTCGCGCGCCGAAGGTTATCACGACCGCCCGGCCGAGCTGGGCATGCTTCAGAATGCGACGACGCGCGAGGAGGTTGTCAACTATTACACGACCACGGTCAAGACCGGCACTCGAGACGCCATGGTCCTCATGCGCGACGCGATTCGTTATCCGCTTTTCGACCAACGAGAGCTTACCCAGGAGATTCAGGTTGTGCTGGACGAGCTGGCACAGCATCGCTCCAATCCGTTCTTCTATTTGATAAATGCGATGGATCAGCGACTCTGGTACAAATACACATCGCGCAAAAATCCCGGGGGCGATCCGGAGACGGTCGCAAAGTCAACTCCGGAGATGATGAAGACTATCCAGCGAAAGTACTACCTTCCGAACAATTCGAGTCTGGTTGTAGCGGGAGATGTCAACGCTCAGGAGATTTTCAAACTCGCAGAGGAACTCTTCAGTGATTGGCCGCGCGGCAAAGACCCGTTCGTCGAAGACCCTGTTCCGAAGCATCCGCCTCTCACGAAAGATGAGGCCGTGATCGTCAATCAGTCCGTCAATGCCGCGACCATCCAGTTTGGCTATCATGGTCCATCGACAGATACCGATGCTCCGGCAACTTATGCGGCGGATGTTTTCTCTTTCATCCTGCGGCAGCCGAATTCCAAGTTCTCTCGTGAACTGATCGATACGGGGCTGACGACCGGAACGGGTCTCAACTACTACACGCAGCTCAACGTCGGCCCGATCAGTCTGCTGGCGCAAACAACGCCTGATAAGCTCAAAGACGCACTCAAAGCGATCAACGCGCAGATTAAGCAGTTTGACTCGCCGGATTACTTCACGGACGAAGAGCTCGAAAGCGCAAAGACGCTGCTCGACGTCAACGAAATCTATGGCCGCGAGAAGCCCTCTGAATACGCCCACACGGTGAGCTTCTGGTGGGCGAGCTCGGGGCTCGATTACTATGCGGGCTACGTGGAGAACTTGCGCAAAGTGACGCGGGCCGACATCAAGCGTTATGTCGATAAGTACATCAAGGATAAACCGCGTGTCGTCGGGGTGCTGATCTCCGAAGCCGATCAGAAGCGAATCGGTCTGACTGAAAAAGACCTTCTGGTCAGAGAAACACCCGGATTGGAGAAACGGGAAGAGAAGCCCACAAGCAGCGGGACAACCAATAAACCCGAGCAGAAAGCAAAAACCGGTTCAGCTACGACTACTGGAGAGGTGAAGAGAAAAAGCAGACCATGAAGATCAAAAACGGAAACCTGGAATTTTATCAACTCCGGCGCAACACAATCCGGGCTCTCGCCATCGCGGCATTGTGCTGCATCACGGCTTTTGTCGGTATCGCTGCGCAATCGACGGCGACCGATTCGACGACTGATTTCGTGACGACCAACGGCCTCAAGACCATTCATCGCCGTGTTCAGGGGAATGATGTGGTGGCGGTGCAGATCTATTTTCGTGGAGGTTCGCGCAATATCACTGACAAGAACGCCGGCATCGAATCGCTGATGTTCGAAGTCGCACAGCAGGGAGCGAAGAACTTCTCGAAGAGCCAGATCAATCGCGAGCTCTCGCGCATGGGCACGGTGGTCGATTCGGCGGGCATTTACGATTATAGCGTTATTGCCATGCGATGTGTGAGGCAGAATTTTGATCGTTCGTGGCAAATACTGACCGACATAATTCTCAATCCGCTCTTCGACGAAAAAGAAGTGGCGCTGGTTAAAGATCAAATCGTCAATGGATTGCGGCAACAGAACGACGTCCCGGAATCACAGGTCGCACTGATGAGCAGCAACCTGCTGTACAAATCGCATCCTTATATCAATTCACCTGACGGAACGGTTGAGTCGGTGAGTAGCTTGACAGCAGCCGATCTGAAAGCTCATCACGCCAGGCTGCTCCTGACTTCAAGGATGCTGGTGGTCGTGGTAGGTAACCTTACGCTCGACGAAATAAAACAAAAGGTAGAAGCAAGCTTCGGCAAGTTGCCGCGCGGCGATTACCAGACGGCTCCTCCACCACGTTTTGCTAATGCCGCCAACTCTGA
The DNA here is from genome assembly GCA_022614735.1 of Acidobacteriota bacterium. Lineage (GTDB taxonomy): Bacteria > Acidobacteriota > Blastocatellia > RBC074 > RBC074 > JAKEHZ01. Next base: position 11,123 of record JAKEHZ010000336.1, read on the forward strand.
ATTTCAAGTTGCCGAGAAGGGCGTCGCGACCAACTACATTCGCGGCACATTCGCCGCTCCGCCACTCGATCATCCGGATTACCCGGCGTTTTATGTAGCAGTCAATATCCTGGGGCAACTCTTCTTCCAGGAAGTACGAGTGAAACGCAATTTGACTTACACTGCAGACGCGACCTTACTCTCGAACGGGTCCAACTCCGGTTACCTGGTGGTGACCACGGCCAAGCCGAACGAAACGATCCGGGTGATGTTCGATCAGATTGACTTCCTCCAGCGTAACATCTTGCGCGAAGAAGGCCTCCGAGCGTTGATCAGCGGGATGCTTACTTCTTATTACTCCAAGCTCGAAACCAATGATGCTCAGGCTGCAAAGCTGGCTGAATATGAGCTTCTCGGAGGCGGATGGCGACGCTTACTGACCTGGATCGATGAAGTGAGCAAAGTCAGGCCCGAAAACATACAAAGTGTCAGCCGTACCTACCTCAAGAATTTTCACTTCGCCGCGATTGGAGGCGCAAGCCAGTTCGATCGCGACTTGTTCATGAGCAGGTAGTGTGATTGCGGATTGCGGATTTGCGATTGGGGATTTGAAGTGAATAATTCCGCAATCAATCCGCAATACGCAATCCCCCA
>JAKEHZ010000337.1 GCA_022614735.1 Acidobacteriota bacterium
CAGATGTCACGTCTCCTCTTGCAGATGCTCGGTCTGGAGGATGAGTTCAAAGGTTTCAAAGAACTTGTGTAGAAACTAATGGCGTGCGCTCCCAGGGATTTGCAGAGGAGGAAATTCTTTGATGCAACCACAACAGGCGATCCTGAAATTCAGCGAAGCGGAACGACCGTTTGGCGACCGCCTGCTCAAAATCGCTGTCGAGATAGATCGCGTTGAAGGCTATAGCGAGCCTCATGCGATTATGATTGCGCGTCTAGCCGAATCTCTTGGCGCACGGATGGGACTACATGGCAGCGACCTGTCAGCGCTCAAGTTCGCTGCGCTCCTGCACGATGTCGGCGAACGTGTTATGAAGCGCAACTATTTGCTCCGCCCCGACGATTTAACCTGGGAGGAGACGCTTGATCTCTGGCGGCATTCGATCCTCGGTGAACAGGCCGCCAGCGAACTGAGGCTGGCGAGGCAGATACAGCTACTGATTCGCTGGCATCACGAGTGGTGGAACGGACTGGGCTATCCCGATGGTCTGGCGGGTGAGTTGATCCCACTTGGAGCGAGAATTTTACGGGTGGCTGACACCTATTGTGCGCTGATCTCCAATCGCCCGCATCGGCAGCGCTTTGAGGCACTCGAGGCCGAGCAGATAATCGCCGACCTTGCCGGAATCGAATTCGATCCGCAGATCGTCAGCCTGCTCCTCGCGTTTCTGGCGCAAGAGCGAAGAAATCGTGAGACTCAATCAGACATCGATGCTTCTGAGATAGAATCGCAAATAATCCTTACCCCGGGAGGATTGCAAACTGCCTTTGTCGAGTCAGCGACACAATCTGTTCCGGCCGACATCGAAGCATCTTCGACTGACATAGCAGCAGACCTTCAAATCGTCGAATTGGCAGACGATGTCCAAGATGAAGTCCGGATAGTAACCGAGCAGGAGACTCTGAGAACGATCGATTCCGAGATCTTGATCCCTCTGGAGACAGACTCAAGCGAGACTGAAATAATTAAAGAGGGAAACGGCAGTAATGACGAGCCTCTAACAAAGAGCGAAAGCTGATGACAGTTCGCAGATCGCAGTTCACAGTTCGCAGTTGATGGCTCATAAAACTTTGAGCTTCTGCCTGCGAAATGCGATCTGCGATCTGCGAACTGCGAACTTCTTATGTTAACAACTGCAGCAACCAATCGGCGCTGGCTCGGCTTTGAATTAAGCGTGCTGCGCCGTCTCAAATTTTCTTCAATTGCAATTCCCTTTGCCGGAGAGCCTGACCTTGAATGGTATCTCAAATTCTGGGGCAAACAGGTGTTGACTAATGATATCTGTCAGTGGGCCTGGTGGATGGCACGCGCGCTGGTCGAAAATCAGGGAGAGATATTGGGTGAAGAAGACGTCTCTCTGGTTCTGAGTGAAGCCTATGTGCCGCGGCGAAGACTGCACAATCCGGCGCTCGGCCGGGCGATGAGCGAAATCGACGCGGTCTGGTTCGACACTGTCTGGCTCAATATACAGCAGATCGAAAACGAATTTCGTCGCGCGCTGGCGATCACCCACGCGCTCAGAGCCGGCGATTATGTTTTTTCGTTCGGGCCGGAAACGGCTGACTTAAAACGCCCGCTCTCAGAAATCTTTATCAATCTTTGGCGCAGACAGCGGGATGTCATCAACAACGGCCAGGCCAATTACTGTATCAACCGTGATGCGCATGAATTCGTTCGCGGAGCGCGCACCGACCTGATGTTTGCGCGATTCCCGCGCCCCGAAGGACTCTCAGCCCTCCGCCGTGGAGTTGTCGGATGGCGTGAAACATGGGTGCGTGGCACTGCCGACGATTGGGATTACTTGATCGCCAACCAACGCGGAAGGCTCGGCGATGATGTGATGTCGAAAGAACATTACCTGCAACTCATCAGTAACTTTCTGACACGGGCCGCTCATATCCCTAAGTGGGCCATCTCACACACCGAGGATGGATTTATTTCCACTGCGGAGATCGGCGATGTGATCAGACAGTTCCGCCGCATCGAAGTGATCTACAACAAGGATTTTTCAGACGTTGTAAGCGGGAGGAATACGTTTATCGTCATCGCGTGACGTCATACTTTGATGAACGATCTGCTTGAAGAAAACCAGCGTCTCCGCGGCGAGCGCGATCTATTGCGACGGAAGTTAGCCGAAGTTGAAGAGAACTTCCTGCGCACCGTTCAGGAATCGCAGCAGGAGATCCTGGTGATAAATGAGGCGTTGGCGCAGGCGAACTCGCAGCTTCAGGAACTTGACCGGATGAAGGACGCTTTTCTTTCCATGGTTACGCACGAACTGCGCACGCCCCTCACTGCGATCAGCGGCATCACCGAGATGCTTGAAACGGGAATCTACGGCGAACTCACGAGGGAGCAAGCCGAGCACATCAGTCAAATCGCAACGCAGGCGACACGTCTGCGGCAACTGGTCAATGATCTGCTCGACCTCTCAAAGATGGAGGCCGGGATGATGAAACTGCGGCGCGAGATGTTCGATCCGCGCTCGCTCGTCGAAGCCGTTATCGAACAACTCACTACCTTAGCTCAACGATCCTCGGTCCTTCTCAGAAATCATGTCCTCCAAGATCTGCCAGAGGCCTATTGCGACGGCCGAAGGATAGAACAGGTGCTCACCAACCTCGTCACGAATGCGATCAAATTCACTCCCCCCGGCGGCCAGGTTATTATCACTGGCGAATCCAGGGTTTTAACGGAAGGGGTGAAGATCTTCCTTTGCGTTGCTGATACGGGCCAGGGCATCCCTCCTGAAGCGCTTCCGCGCATCTTCGATAAATTCTTCCAGGTCCAATCAAGCACAGAAACGCGGACGAAGGGAACCGGTCTGGGTCTCGCCATTGTCAAACATATAGTTGAATTGCATGGCGGCGAAGTCAGTGTTGAAAGCCAATTGGGCAAAGGCAGCCGGTTCTTTTTTTCGTTGCGGACTACTGATTGCGGATTGCGGATTGCGGATTGCGGATTTGATAATGAAAGGTCCTCTTAAATCCGCAATCCGCTATCCGCAATCCGCAATCAGTAGTCCGCAATCCGCAATCATATGGGTTATAATCATACCGAAATTACCCGGTCTCGATACCAACAGTTTGAAAATCGAAAAGAAACGAACATGGAGATTCAGGTACGAAATAACGGTGACATAACGATACTTGATTTGAGCGGCAATCTGATTATCGGCAGAAGCGAGGAAAGCCTGCGTGATCTGATCAATAACCTGATTGCGGAAGAGCGTAAGCATCTGCTGATCAATCTCGCGGAAGTGCCGATGATTGACAGCTCCGGGATTGGCGCAATGATTAAATCGTTCACCAGCCTCAGGGCCGTTGACGGTCAGATGAAAGTTCTCAAACCGTCGCGAATGGCGCGACAACTTCTGACGATTACCGGCCTTCTTTCGGTCCTCGAAACATACGAGGACGAATCGGCGGCAATTTCATCGTTCTAGCTAGTGCTGGGCCTTTAACTATTGCGGATTGCGGATTGCGGATTTAAGAGGACCTTTCATTAGCAAATCCGCAATCCGCAATCCGCAATCCGCAATCCGCAATCCGCAGTCCTATGCAGAAGCCGGCGCAACTGAAAATCATCAACCGTTTCGGTGCCACGCGATTCCTGTCTTTGAATAAGCCCGTTTTCACCATTGGACGCAAAGCGGATAACGACTTGCAACTGCTCTCCGACACTATTTCTCGCCAGCACGCCGAGATAGTTTACGAAAACGAAGTTTATTACCTGGTTGATATCGGCAGTAAGCGCGGTTCTTTCGTCAACGATCAACGCATCGAGCGTATTGCCCTGCAACATCAGGACCGGCTTCGCATCGGAGGCGACGAAGATCAGCAGATCGTCTTTCTCGACAACACCGTCGAGAACGCTTCGGCAATCTTCGACAGTAGCCCGCAACTAACACTCACGCTTTCCTCAGATGATCGATTACGCGCCGCTTCGGCCAATGAAGAGTTGCAAAAGCTCGCGCGTTTTATCGAAGTCAATCAGGCATTCAAATTCTCGCTTACCCCCGACGATGTGCTTTGCCTCATCATTGATGCCGCTATTGAAATTACGAATGCGGAACGAGGGTTTTTGATGCTGCGCAACGAGAACGGAGATCTTGAATTCAAAGTCGCGCGAGACCGCGAAAGAAACTGGCTGCTCGGTAACGACTTCTCGATGAGCAGATCGGTTGTCGAAGAGGCATTTAAACAGAACCGAAGTGTGATCATCAATGATACGCTGGAAAGCGCCTCACACCTCGCTCGCGAAAGCGTCCGCAGCCTCGATCTGCGCTCGATCGCCTGCATCCCGCTCCGGCGTTTTCAGATGAGCGAAAACATGGATGCGACGACCGTCCTCAAACGCGATGTGATCGGCGTGCTTTATATTGACAGCCACGTGATCGGAGGAACGCTGACCGAGACTTCGCTGCGGTTGCTCGAATCGCTGGCATTTGAGGCGACGAAGTCGCTGGAAAATGTCCGCCTCATGCACGAGGAGCAGGAGAAGAAAAATTTAGAACAGGAGCTGGGAATGGCGCGGGCGGTCCAGGTCGCTCTTTCGCCAACGGCTTCCAGGCAGCCGGATCATTTTGAAATCGCTTCACAAAGCATCCCGTCGCGTTATGTCGGCGGTGACTTCTACGATTTAATCCCGCTCAAAGACAGTCGGTCTGTCTTCGTGCTTGGCGATGTCTCAGGCAAAGGCATCGCTGCTGCGCTACTAGCAGCCATGGCCCAGGGCGCATTGCAAGCACAGTTCGCGAGTGATCTCCCGCTCACCGAGGTCATCACAAGCCTCAATAAAGTGCTGGTCCAGCGATCGGCAACCAACAGCTTCATCACTCTCTTCTGCTCCGTGCTCGACCGCGATGGACAATTCACCTACATCAATGCAGGCCACAACCTGCCGATACTTGCGCGCACGAGCGGCCAAACCGAGATGCTGACGACGAAGTCAGTTGTTCTCGGAGCTTTTGATTTCGTTCAATATCACCCGCGCCAGACGAGGCTCAATCGAGGCGATGTTGTCGTGATGTACACTGACGGCGTGACCGAAGCGGTAAATACAAAAAATGAAATGTTCGGAGACGAGAGGCTGGAGGATCTGGTCAGGGGAAGCGTTGCTCTGAGCGCCAACGAGATTAAGAACCGGATTTTGGATGAATTGTTAGGTTTTACCCGCGGCTTGCCGCAGGGCGATGACATTACTCTGATTGTGCTCAAAATGAGATGAGAGAAAACGAACCAAATTTTCGATTGTTTCGTCTTCTCTCTTCTGCAATAGTCTTTGCGAAAATCGTTCTCTAGTATCTGCTCCGTATCGCCTACGGAGCGCCAGTGACCAACGGCCCTCGAAGAAAGGAGTGTGAAATGAAAAGGCAGGTTCATCGTATCGGATCTTGGATCTGTTTGTTTTTTATCATCCTCTACGTCTGCTGCTGGGCGCCTGTGGGCGCGAGCCAACAGAGCGGTAAGGGAGTGGTGTTGAAGGCGCTCGAAGAAGAGATGCAGCGCGCCAAAGAGATTCTCACGCAAAAGGGTGATCCGCCACCTTATTTCATCAGCTATCAAGTCTTCGAAACCGACTCCACAAATGTCAGCGCCTCGCGCGGCGCATTGCGCAACAGCTCCAGTAATCGATCGCGGGCGCTGGATGTCGACTTGCGCGTCGGCGAATACCAGTTCGACAATTCGCACCAGCTTCGAGGCCAGCCAGACTTTATGGGAAGGTTTGCGATCTCAGTACCACTCCCGATCGAGGATGATATTGACGCAATCAAAAGTGCGATCTGGCTGGATACTGATAGAAAATATAAGGCGGCAGTCGAGCGTTTAATGCAGGTGAAGGCCAACCGCTCCATCAAGGTGGAGGAAGAGGATAAATCGGCCGACTTCTCACGCGAAGAGCCGCAGGTTGCCGCTTTGCCCCCGGCCAACATCAAGGTCAACACGGCTGATTGGGAGACGCGAGCCAAAGCGTACTCAGCGCTCTTCAACCAATACCCCGAGATTTTGGAGGCGAACGTCTCCTTCACCGCAGAAGCCACAACCAGATATCTGGTCAACAGCGAGGGCACCTCGATAAGGCACGGCCGCACGCAACTACGTATGATCCTGTACGCCAGCACGAAAGCCAATGACGGCATGGAGCTTTACCGTTATGAATTGTTCGATTCCCACACGCTCGATCGCCTGCCCAATGATACGACCGTAAAACAGACGATTGAAAAGATAGCTAAGGACCTTCAGGCTCTCCGCACTGCTCCGCTGGTCGAGCCTTACACCGGGCCGGCGATACTCGCAGGTCGTGCGAGCGGCGTTTTTTTCCACGAAATTTTCGGCCACCGCATTGAAGGGCACAGGCAGAAGAGAGAGGATGAGGGCCAGACCTTCACGAAGAAGGTCAATCAGGCGATCCTGCCCGATTTTATTTCGGTCTACGATGACCCGACGGCCGCGCGCGCCGGAGGCGTGGATTTGAATGGGCATTACCAGTACGATGATGAAGGTGTCAAAGCGCAGCGAGTGACAGTCGTGGAGAATGGGGTGCTCAAAAACTTCCTTATGTCGCGCTCGCCTGTAGCTGGCTTTGAGCGATCGAACGGGCACGGGCGCAAGTCCCCCGGTTACAAAGTGGTCGGGCGTCAGGGCAGTTTGATGGTGCATTCATCAAAGACCGTTTCGGAAGAGAAGTTACGCGAGATGCTCATTGAGGAGTGTAAGAAGCAGGGCAAGCCGTTCGGGTTGATCTTCAAAGATATTTCGGGGGGCTTCACTTTCACCGGCCGCGGGATTCCTCAGGCATTTCAGGTCACGCCGATCATGGTCTACCGCGTCTATACCGATGGCAGAGCGGACGAACTGGTCCGCGGCGTGGATTTGATCGGCACTCCGCTCATCTCCTTCAGCAAGATCATCGCGAGCAGTGATAAGTTGGATATCTTCAATGGCGTTTGCGGCGCTGAGTCGGGCTGGGTGCCCGTATCGGCAGTTTCGCCGAGTATCCTCACGGCGCAGATCGAAGTGCAGAAGAAGCCCAAGTCCTCTGACAGGGCGCCGATCTTGCCGCCGCCAGGTAGGGATAAGACGGCGAAAAACTAACTAAATCGGAGCATGCGAAGATGGGAACAGATAAACCACGGATTGACACGGATGCGACGGATTTTCGCGGATTTAATCCGTGTTGATCCGTCGCATCCGTGCTGATCCGTGGTTATTTCCAGTGTCGCAATAAAGAGGTGAAAACCATGAGGAAGATTGAACGCTTCGCGCCCATAAGGTCAGCGCTGGTTGTAATTTTACTTTTCGCATTCGCCTTTGCTTCCGGACAACAAACCTCAGAGTCTGATGTCTTGTTGCGCGCGATGCAGGACGAGATGGCTCGCTCGGTCGCGAACCTGCAACTCGAGGGGCTGGAGAAACCATATTTCATCGAGTATGCGGTGACCGATAGCGACAACTTCAACGCAAGCGCGGCTTTTGGCGCAGTAGTCCGATCGAACCGTATCCGCTCACGTATCCTGCAGACGCAAGTTCGTGTGGGCAGATACGATTTCGACAGCAGTGAGTTTTTCTCACAATCGTCACTCTTCTCGCGGAGCAGCTTCCCTGCACCTCTGGTCGTCGAGGACGACTATCAAGCCTTGCGCCACGACATCTGGCTTGCTACGGATGCGTCCTACAAAGCGGCAGCCGAACAGTTGGAACGCAAGCGGGCATTTGTCAAGAACAGGGTCGAGGAAGATAGTTTGCCCGACTTCTCGCGCGAGGAACCGACCACAATGATCGCCCCACTCCAGCAGATGAAGATCGATCAAGCGCAGTGGGAGAAGCAACTGCGTGAGTGGTCGACCATTTTCCGCCAATTCTCTGACATTCAGGAATCGAGCGTCTCGCTGCGGGTGCAGCTCTTGCACAAATATCTGGTCAACAGTGAAGGGACCAAGACGCGCAAGCCCGAAATGCTCGTCACGCTCGAAGCCCGCGCCACCACGCAAGCGGCCGATGGCGTGCGGCTGCGCCACTCCGTACCGTTCTACGCGCGCA
>JAKEHZ010000338.1 GCA_022614735.1 Acidobacteriota bacterium
CCGCAATCCGCAATCCGCAATCAAAAGTTTCGTATTCTCTTTTCATTTCCGATTGAAGACCGTCCTCAGCTCTCCAAAGCCCTTGCCTGCATAACGCAGAATGACGCCGTCACGACCGGCCGCCCATCCTTCATCGCGATAAAAGGCAATTGCGCGTAACGGAGTCGTCGTGTTGCTCAAATCGCGCTGCCAACTTCTGCCGCGATCTTCTGTGTGAATAATGATCCCATTCAACCCGACAGCCCACGCGCGTTTAACATTTACAGCTTTTACACCGAGCAGATTGCTGGGCACGCCGCTGATCTGCACCACCCAATCCCCGCCTGCGTTTGCCGTATGCAAAACAAGACCATCTTCTCCTACTGCCCAACCATTCTCCTCATCCGCGAACGAAATTCCGTAAAGCCATCTTCGCGTGCCGCTCTCCTGAATCTGCCAGGTCGCGCCACCGTCCTTCGTCCGAATGATCGTCCCCGCCTCACCTGCCGCCCAACCTCTCTTCGAATCGATGAATGTGACTGCTTCGAGCCAGAACCTGGTGTTCGATTTCTGTGGCATCCATTTTTCGCCACCGTCTCTGGTGTGCCAGACCAGACCGCCTTCGCCGACAATCCAGCCCTCGCTTGCGCTCGCGAAAGCCATGCCGTAATAGTTGAGTTCAGAAGCGCCCGATCTCCTTTCCCAGGTTCCTCCGCCATTGGTCGTCCGCAGGATTGTCCCGCGCTCGCCAGTGACCCAGCCTACACGCGCGTCAATGAAACTCACTGCGCGCAAGTTGGCCACGGTCTGTGAGACCTGCGAACGCCAGGTCTTCCCGCCGTCGTCCGTAGCCAGAATCGTCCCGTTCATACCCACAGCCCATCCGCGCTCGCTATCAAAGAAGTGCAGCGCATTGAGCATCTCTTTGACACCTTCGGTCTGTGGCAACCATTTCTCGCCCCCATCTTCGGTGGAGTAAATCACACCGCCTTCGCCCGCAGTCCAACCATGCCTGCTATCAACGAAATAGATGGTTTTGAGCAGTTGGGCGCTGTTTGAAATCTGTGCGCTCCAGGTTTCACCGCCATCCTTCGTCTGCAGGATGGTGCCGTCGGCGCCGGCTACCCAGCCCCGTTTGTCGTCAATGAAGGATGCAACATAAAGGTTCGAGGAAGAATTGCTCGCCTGCGCCCGCCATGTTTCGCCGAAGTCACCACTATGCAGGATTGTCCCATTCCCGCCCACAACCCAAAAATTGTCTGGAGGTAAGGCGAACACACTGAGTAGACTTCTGGCAGACTTTTGATTTCGCGACTGCCATTTCATCCCACCATCATCTGTCACGAGAAAAGCCCCATCAGATCCGACAATGACTCCGTGCATTAAATCCGCGAAGGCGACGGCGCTGAGATGTTTGCTCGTTTTGCTCACTTGCTCCATCCAATTCTCGCCACCATCCTCTGTCTTCAAGATCAAGCCTTCGACCCCAACAGCCCACCCGTGCTTTTCATCGTAGAACCAGACTGCAAAAAGGTGCTTCCGATTTCCGCTCTTCTGCTCACGCCAACTCTCACCACGGTCGCTCGAAGTGATTATTGTGCCGCGCGCCCCAACAGCCCAGGCTCTCTTGTCTCGCACTGCTAAACCATAAAGCGGCGTGATGACGGGGCTGCGAACGGAGAGCCATTTCTGTCCGCCATCCTCGGTTCTCAGGATTGCGCCATCGCGGCCCACAGCAATCCCACGCCGCTCATCGCTGAAATTTATGGCATAAAGCGGATTGCCCTGCGGGCGTGGATTTTGCCACCGCCACCAACCCATCTGCGTCTCTGCCGCAAACACAAATAGAAGGCAACCAAGGATAACAAACAAAAAAACCGGCAATTTATTTCTCATCCACATGGCAACGCGTCTTGATTAAACCAATCGAGAAAACGTGTGCAAGAACAATCCCTATCATATTCCGGCTAACAGTTTCAACACAAAGGATCAAAGGGTCAACGGATTGCGGATTGCGGATTTGAAGAGAACGAGTACCTAACTTGCTGAAATCTTTTCAAATCCGCAATCCGCAATCCGCAATCCGTTGACCCTTTGATCCTTTGTGTTGAAACTGTTAGCCGGAATATGAAACTTGCCAAAACCTTCCCAACTTTTCGTTTGTTTCGTATCATCTCTTTCCATAACATTAATATTCACGGAGGTGACGATGAATCCAAGTGAACGCATTAAGAGCTTTCAGGAATTCTGGCCTTACTATGTTCGAGAACACTCAAGGCCCGGCTGCCGGCTGCTTCACTTCATTGGGAGTTCAGCAGGACTGATCTGTCTGATCGTTTCTCTCTTCACCGGCAAGCTGTGGTTAATTCTCCTGGGCCTGCTCATCGGTTACGGATTTGCATGGACCGGCCATTTCTTCATAGAGCACAACAAACCCGCGACATTCAAATATCCCCTCTGGTCTTTCATCTCGGATTGGAAAATGTGGAGTCTGATGCTGACCGGACAGATGAATGCCGAGGTCGAACGTGCACTACATTCAGCCTAACTTTCCGCCACTCTCATCCTGTTGCGCTATTTGGTTATGTTGACTACACCGAAAGGTGTCCTACCAGGGCAAGCCAGGCTGGGCATTTCTTAAATCGCTCACTTAGAGTAGGCCACCTAAGCAACTGACCCATCTATACTTATAAATCATCTTCAAATTTTGCTGTCAGATGGCACGCGATTTGTTTTACCAAATAGCGCATTGATTATTTCGATATTAGAGAAATTGTAACCTATTAGCACAAAGGCGGCGGCCCTCGAGGAGAGGAGCCGCTCAAGGAGGAAAAAATGACCAAGAAGATTCACAAAAGCGCGGTTTTGATGATGCTTCTGTTCGGCCTGCTTTTCGTGACGACGGCTCCGAATGCAATGGCACAGGGCAATTGCCGGAAGCGCGGAGGCTATTCGGCTGTTTACGATCAGGGTCGTTATGTTGACGGTCGCCGCTTTAATAACGATCGTTTCCTTGATCGTCGCTTCAACGATCGTAACTTTGATCGTCGCTACTATGATGATCGATACGACCGTGAAGCCACAACCGGAAATGCCGTCAAGCGCACGGCTCTCGGCGCGGGCATTGGCGCACTGGGTGGCGCGTTGCTTGGTGGGAAGAAGGGTGCCTTGATTGGCGCTGGCGCTGGTGCTGGCGCTGGTTATATCTATCACCGGGTCAAGGTCGATAGGCAGCGTGACCGTAATTACCGCTACTAATTCAGTTTCACGAGATTCATCTCGTTCCCCGAAGGGCGATGGGCATCCATCGCCCTTCTTTATTTTATAGCGGAAAATAAAACAGCAACTGCCTATCGCCAAGGTCGCCAAGATCGCCAACTCAAGGTAAAATCTCTTCATTCCTGGCGGTCTTGGCGTCTTGACCCGGATCAACAGTTAAATATCACAAACTCACAAGGAAAATAATGAAGCACTACAAACTCTGCGAAATCCCTGAAGACAATGTCACCGATCTCTTCTCTCGTCGTTTCTTCACCGGCGAGAAAATCACATTTGCTTTCATCACGATGAAAAAGAATTGCGTCGTGCCTCGACACCATCACGAGAGCGAGCAGTTCAGCTATTGCATCAGTGGCGCGCTGCAATTTCGCATAGGTGATGAAGAGTTGATCCTTAAGGCTGATGAGCTCGTTCAGATTCCATCAAATGTCCCACACGAAGCCATTGCGATCGAAGACTTCCACGGCATTGATATCTTCTGCCCAATCAGAAAAGACTGGGTCGATGGCAGCGATGATTACTTGAGGCAGAAGTAATTTGATTGCGGATTGCGGATTTGATAATGAAAGTTCCTCTTAAATCCGCAATCCGCAATCCGCAATCCACAATCAAAGGTTACTTACCACAACCCCAGCTTCTTCCACTTCTCATCCACAATCCTCTTCACTTCCGCGCTCGTATTGTTCTCCCTTGGCCAGCGGCGATCAAAGCCTTCGTTCTTCCATTTGCGCGTGCCGTCAATTCCCATCTTCGAACCGAATCCCGTTTGTCGCGCGGCGTGATCCAGCACATCAATCGGACCAAGCATAAACTGAATATCACGTTCCGGGTCGATGTTGTTGAGCACCTTCCAGACGACCTCACTCGGATCCTGCACATTCACATCCTCATCAACGACTACTATGCATTTGGTGAACATAGCCTGCCCTAATCCCCAAATCGCGTTCATGATCTTGCGGGCGTGGCCCGGATACTGCTTGCGAATCGAAACAAGCATGAGGTTGTGGAAGATCCCCTCAGGCGGCAGGTTCAGATCGACTATCTCTGGGAACTGTCGTTTGAGCACCGGCAGCGTGATGCGCGTAATCGACCAACCCATCCAATAATCTTCCATTGGAGGGCGGCCAACGATGGTCGTCTGATAGATGGGGTTTTTGCGGTGCGTCAGGGTCGTGACATGAAATACCGGATATGGTTCTTCAAGAGTATAAAAGCCCGTGTGATCGCCGAACGGCCCTTCGGTCCTTCTCTCCGCCGGGTCGACGTAACCTTCCAGAATTATCTCAGCAGTGGCCGGGACTTCGAGATCGATCGAAACACACTTCACCATCTCGATAGGTTTCTCGCGCAGGAAACTGGCGAAGATCAGTTCATCCAGATCATCGGGCAGCGGCAGTGTAGCAGCGAAGTTCGTGATCGGTTCTGCGCCGATTGCCACGGCGACTTCCATCTTTTCGGCCCCGCGTTTTTCCTGATCGCGATGGTGCGCCGCGCCGTGCTTATGGATCTGCCAGTGCATAGCGGTTGTCTTCTCATCAAAAACCTGCATGCGATACATTCCGCAATTGCGTTTTCCCGTGCGCGGGTTTCGCGTGATGACCATCGGGAAAGTGATGAAGCGCCCGCCATCGGCCTCCCAACATTTGAGGATCGGAAAATCGAAGAGCGAAAATTCGCCTTCCCCTTTGATCACTTCCTGACATGGCCCGGATTTCACAACGCGCGGGAAGTATTTGCCGAGCTCAGCCAGTTTGGGCAACATCTTCACTTTCTCGAGCAACCCCTCAGGAGATTTGAAATCGAGCCATTCGGTCAAGCGCGCGGCGATATCTTCAACTTTATCGACTTCAAGAGCCAATTCCATTCGCCGGCGACTTCCAAGCGCATTGATCAAAACCGGGATTTCGCCGCCATCCACGTCCTCAAAAAGCAGCGCCTTGTTGTGGTCCGTCGACTTGGACACGCGGTCAGTGATTTCAGTGATCTCCTGATCGCTCGACACAGGCACACTGATTCGCTTGAGTTCTCTATTTTTATCTAAAACCTTGATGAATTCGCGCAGGTCTGAGTAAGCCATATGATTGCGGATTGCGGATCGCGGATTGCGGATTTCGGATTTAAGAGGAACTTTCATTATCAAATCCGCAATCCGCAATCCGCAATCCGCAATCAAGGATGCCACTTGTGATATTCGTATAACGGCTCGACCTCTTTGCTCAAACGCTCGTAGTCCTCAGGGGAGTCAATGTCTTCGATCACGGCCGGAGTATCGACCGGCACTTCGAGATGATCGTCGCGATGCGCATTGATGAAACCGCGCAAGCCTCCTTCTGCATTGTCATCGAGCCGCATAATGTCATCAACATAATCGGTGCTGATGATTATCGGATGGCCGTGTTCCCTATGATAAACCGGCAGGACGATCCCGCTATCACCTTCTTCGAATGCGACAATCAGCTTGTTGATCAGATCAGCTTTGATCATCGGCTGATCGACCAGGGCGATGAGGATGGCGTCCTCGTTCGGGCTGAGCATCTCCAGGCCGGTTTTAATCGAAGTCAGCATGCCCCGTTGATAATCTTTATTGATTGCATACTGGACACCGGATCCGGCCAGGCTCTGGCGAATTTCGAGCTCACGATGTCCGAGCACGACGAAGATCTCGGCGAGTCTCGAATTGCGCAACTGTTGAACGCACTCACCAATGACTGTGCGCTTGCCCCATTTCAGAAGGGGTTTGAACGCACCCAGCATTCGCTTCGATTCCCCAGCGGCCAAAAGAATTCCTGAAATCATAGTTGATCTGTGGCCTCCACGGTTAACTACTGCGAACTGCGAACTATTATTCAGTTATTGATCCTTATACATGTCTGCTAGCTGCTCGAATGGCGTGTTGAAATTATCATGGCGCACAGTCGATCTAGGGTGCTGAGCATTCGCTTTTTCGGTTTGTGACGAGCCGGCAGCCACACCCGAAGCCTGGCTGGGGGCGGAATCGCTCAGATCCTCTATCTTCAGTGATTCAATTGTGCGGCGACGATAGATTGGACGCTCGAACATGGGCGAGATGCGTGACCAATCTCCAGCGGCGTGCGGCTCGGAGATTAATCGTTGCATCGCCTCGATTTTTGAGTCCAGGTCGTCCAGGTAAGCGAGCATCAACGCTTCAGGCGTCGCAGGCAATTTCGGCGAGCCGTATTCGAGTTTTCCATGATGTGCCAGCAGGAGATGCAGAAGATGGCGGCGCAGTTCTTCGGGGAAGCCTGTTATCTGCTTGACATGATCAGATACCATCATCGTCTCCATCACCAGGTGGCCGATCATCTGACCGTCATTCGTGTATCCGAATCCCCGCTCGTAACTCAATTCATCGATCTTGCCGAAATCATGCAGCACTGCGCCTGTCCGCAATAGATCAACATCAATCCCTTCGTAATGCCCGCCGACCTTGAGACAAAGCTTGACGAGCGACAGCGTGTGCTCGAGCAGACCACCGAGGTATGGATGATGCATCGTCTTCGCCGCTGGCGCTTTCTTGAATTTCCTCGCCGTCGCCTCGTCGGCGAAGATGTTCTCGAGCAGTTGGCGCAGGTAGGGATTTTTGAACTCGCTGATGACGCCCATCAATTCGGCAAACATCTCCTCAACATCGTATTTTGTCGTCGGGAAGTAGTGCGCCAGATCGATCTCGTGCTGCAGACAGAGCCTCATTCTATGAATAGAGATTTGCAGATGATTGCGATATGAGTTGACCAGGCCACGCACAAATACAACATCATCACGATCAAAGGTGTCGATCGTATCTTCGAAGTTATCCCACCACTGGCCGACGATATCACCAGTCTTATCACCCAGAGTGATCAGCGCGAACTGCCCGCCGGTCTTTTTGCTTCTCAATTCCTTTGATTTAACGAGAAAGGTGGTGCTGATAGTCTGATTCGTAACAAGGTCACTGATGAAGATTTTTTCCATAAAAAGACCCTCATCGCAAAGGCGTGCGGAGATAATATCGGGGAGAGGGGCTATCTCTGCCGCTCATCGCCTTTGCAATGAAAATGTGGCTACGGTTTGTTGTTGGCTGTGGCTTTCTGTATCTCCTCTGCCTTCTTCTCTTTTTTATCTTTATCTTTCTTCTTCTTCTCTTTCTCTTCGGTATAAGGGACTCGCCTGATTTGCGCTGACTTCACTTTGGAATTCTCGAACTGATAGCGAGGATCGATTTCGATAAACGCCTCATCGCGCAGCTTGGCCAGATACTCTTCGATCTGTTTCTCGGAGCGCTGTTGGACGAGTGTACGGGCAATATATTCCTGAACCCTTTCCTCTTCGAAACCAAGTTGCTTCGTCTCTTTACGCTCATCAACCCGGAAAATGTAATAACCGTTTTCAAGCTTGACCGGATCGGACACTGTTCCAACCGGCGCGTTTTCAACCACGGTTTTCACTTCGGGCGTAAGATCAGTAAACTTGATCGCCGGGCCAAGTTTTCCTCCCTCTTTGCCGAGGGCTTCTTCAGAAAATCGCTTGGCCAGCGCGGCAAAATCGGCGCCTCCTTTGGCCTGAACGGATATATCTTTCGCTCGCTGCAGGGACTGATTCGGATCTTTGCCGGTTGCTATGAAGATGCGGCTCAAGGTGACCTCACCCGGCTCAGTGTAAAACGCCTTGTTCTTATCGTATACCTCGCGCTTATCCTTCTCAGTCAACTGCTGATAAACGCGACCGTAAACCTCTCTACTGATTACCGCATCTTTTGAGAAGACTTCGGTCATCGAGCGTTTAAATTCTTCCATGTCAACCCCCGCCTCACGCATCTTCTGCCCCAGGCAATCAGTTGACTCACAGTTGTTCTCCTTCATCATCCGCAACAACTGCTGATTGACCTGCGGTTCGACGTTGATCGAAAGGTCTTTGGCGCGCTGCGCAAGCAGCTGTGTGTTGATCAACTCGTCGAGGATGCGCGGCTGCCATTCCTTGAATTTCTTCTCGAGTTCCGCGCCTGTGAGCCCCTCCTTTTTGAGCATTTCGAGGACTTCTTTCTGCGCGGCTTCGAAAGCCGAGCGCATAATCACGCCGGTGTTGACGCGGGCGATCACTTCATCGACCAATTTCGCCTCGCCTTCCTGAGCATAAGCTATGTTCGCGCTCAGGAACGCAACTCCCAGCAAAAGAACTGACTTTATTAATTTCATAAAACCTCTCCTAAAAAAATGTGGGACAGACCATTAATCCGAGCTATTTTAGAACGCCCACGCCCTGCCCCCTTGCGTGAATTATGATCCCGTGAGATTTCCAATATACTTGAACCCCAGCCGGTCGCGATAGATATTTATCCTGGCTCCGGCAAGCGCTCGTTTGTTGAACTCGTCTATCAGCGCCTGGTTCTTAGCCTCCAGCAATTTGTCCTCGATCTCTTTCCGCACCTTCTCCAAAGGCAACGGCTCGGCTCGCTGTTCGAGTTTGAAAATATGGAAGCCATAACTTGACTTGACTACTCTGCTGATGGTGCCGACTTTGAGTGGCGTGATCGCCTGCTCCAGCGGCGCCGGCAATTGTTGCGCTTCATAGTATATTAAACCACCACTCGCCGCGGTCGGAGCCTCCGAGTTCTCTTTCGCCAGCACGGCGAAATCACCTGGCTTCGTCAGCGCCTGACGATAGAGCTTTACCGCCTCGGGTTCTTCACGCACACGGATTTCGCGAACGTAGAAGCCATTCTTACCCTGGTATCGATCCTGGTTGGCGCTGTAGTACCCCTCAACTTCCTGCGAAGTCACCTTCACATCCTTGAGCACTTCCGTCTGATAGAACTTGAGGGTGAGCAGATCATTGAAGATCTCAATTCGCCGCTCACTGCCTTCAAGCGTTGCCAAATTTTGATCCGGGTTCTCGGAACTGGTGGCAGTATTTGCGGCGCTGGTCTGCTTATGCTGTGCCTCCAGCGCGCGACGGATCTCATCATCAGTTGGCTCAATATTCTTCTTGAGTGCTTCTCGCACAATCAACTGTCGCTGAATAAACTCATCAAGCAGGCGGCTCCGCAATTGATCAATATCAGCCTGGCTCTGAGCACCCTGCGTTGCAAAGTCAGAGAGACGCGCTTTGATGAACCGCTCGAAAGCAGATTGATGTTCAGGAGAACCGTTGATCTCAATAATGATTGGTGATTTATCTTCGGTTGATCCCGTAAGCGCTGATCCCGTTGACCGACAACCGGCCAGTGCCCCGCAGAAAAGCAAGACAGCCAGAGCTAACAACTTGATTCGCATAAATGCAACCACTTGCAGGCACCCCACATGTAGGGACCGACGACGGGACTTCCTTAACGAAATCCGAACGATAGACGATTGTACGATGTGCCGACTGAGACCCGCAAGACTGATGGAGCTTTAATGAGAGCAAGATATTATGGGAGTTTAATGAAATAAGAGGAATACGAAACAAACGAAAATAACGAAACAAACGAAAAAGACTAGGAATTTTTCGTTTGTTTCGTTATTTTCGTTTGTTTCGTATTCTCCTTCGGCATTAGTCTAGCGCAACCTGATCAAAATATCATTCAATGTCGTAAAAACTTGTTGAGCTTCGGCTTCCCCTTCTTCCAAATCCAACTTCACCCTGAGCAAACCTGCGGGCGTGAAGCTTGCTGCCTTGTTCTCAGCTAAAAACTTAATCAGCTTATCAGGGACGACTTTCGCTTTCTCACCGAGTTTGATGGCCAGGCTCTCTCCAACTCGATCAATCGAAACAACGCCTAATCGTTCAGCCTCGCGGCGCGCCCGCGCATACAGGAAAAGATTTTCGACAGCTGCCGGTAAACGGCCATAACGATCGGCCACCTCATCACGAATCCGCTGCAACTCTTCATCCGTCCGCGATGAGGCAATGCGTTTGTAGCTCCGCAACCGCTGGCTTATATCCGAAATATAATCGTCCGGTATGCGCGTATCCACGCCCAGATTGAGTTGTGTGTTGATCTCTTCTTCGATCTCCTCGCCCCGGAGTTCCTGCACCGTCCTCTCCAGCATCTGCGTGTAGAGATCGAACCCGATCGCCTCAATGTGCCCCGACTGCTGTCCGCCGAGCAGATTGCCGGCACCGCGCAGCTCCAGATCGAGCGCGGCGATGCGAAAGCCGGCGCCCAGGTCGGAGAACTCGCGGATGGCCGCCAGTCGTCTCCGCGCAATGGGCGATAGCTCCATTTCCGAGGGGATGAGGAGATATGCATAGGCGCGGCGGTTCGAGCGTCCGACGCGCCCGCGCAACTGATAAAGCTGCGCCAGGCCATAAGCATCAGCGCGGTTAATGACCATGGTGTTGGCGCGGGGAATATCAATGCCGTTCTCGATGATCGTTGTCGCCACGAGCACATCGTATTTGTAATCCACGAAATCAAGAACAGCTTGCTCCATCTCCTTTTCCCCCATCTGTCCATGCGCAACAACCACGCGTGCGGTCGGCACTATGCGTTGAACCAGCTCGGCGACCGTCGTAATCGATTCGACCCGGTTGTGAACGAAGAAGACCTGACCCTGTCTTTGCAGCTCCTGCTCGATTGCGCTGCGGATGATATTTTCTGAAAAGGCCACGACATTGGTCTGAATCGCCAGGCGATCGCGCGGCGGTGTCTCGATAATTGACATATCGCGCAGACCGAGCAACGACATATTGAGGGTGCGCGGGATCGGCGTGGCGCTCATCGTCAACACATCCACCCGCTTCTTCATCTGCTTCAATCGCTCTTTGTGCGCGACACCGAAGCGCTGTTCTTCGTCAACGATCACAAGACCCAGGTCTTTGAAATTCAGATCGCGCGAGAGGATGCGATGCGTCCCGATCAGCACATCGACAGCGCCGGATTCAATCGCCGCGACGACCTCTCTCTGTTCCTTCGGCGAACGAAAGCGAGAGAGCAACTCGATCTGCGCGGGAAAGGCCGCGAAACGCGATCGGAAGGTCTGGTAATGCTGATAAGCAAGCACAGTCGTAGGCGCAAGCACGGCCACCTGTTTGCCATCCATGATGGCTTTGAATGCTGAGCGCATCGCGACTTCAGTCTTGCCATATCCGACATCGCCGCAGAGGAGCCTATCCATCGGCGTCTGCTGTTCCATATCTCCCTTTGTGTCGACAATGGCGGCCGCCTGATCGGGCGTCAGTTCGTATGGGAATGCATCTTCAAATTCCTGCTGCCAGGGCGTGTCGCCGTTGAATGCATATCCCGTGACGAGCTTTCGTTCGGCATAAAGTTTCAAGAGCTCTTCGGCCATATCGCGCATCGCGCGTTTGGCGCGGGCTTTTGTCTTCTGCCATGCGATGCCGCCGAGCTTGTCGAGCGACGGCGTGTGGCCTTCGGCGCTGGAAAATTTCTGCACCAGATCGAGACGTTCGACCGGGGCGTAAAGTTTCGCGCCCTCGGCATAAGTGAGCAACATGAATTCGCGCTTGCCGTTGGTTTCGCTCTTTGTGTTCGCGCCGATCATGCGCGCATAAACATCAGCCGAGGTTTCGTATACGTTTGTGTCGAGTTGAACCAGGCCCTGAAATTGACCTATTCCATGGTCTATGTGGACGACATAATCGCCGATCTTCAGATCACGGAAGTCAGAGAGAAATGCCGCAGCCTGCGAGCGTGTTGGTTTGGCCAGCCGCTCAACGTGAATGGCTTCATCGAATAGATCACCTTCGGTATAAAATGTGAGCTGTGATTGCGGGAGCGCGAAGCCGACAGACAAATCTCCAACCACCAGAATGATTGCGGATTTAGAAGAAAGAGCGGGAGAGCGGGAGAGCGGGAGAGCGGGGGAACTGGTGGAATCATTCTCATCTCCCGCTCTCCCGCTCTCCCGCTCTCCCGCTCTTTCTTCTAAATCCGCAATCGTTACCCCCGAGACTTCGTATTCGGCGAGCAATTTGCTGATGCGATCTGCTACGCCGCTGCTCGGTAAGACGAAAATTGTCTGGTGACCGCTGTTAGCCAGCCGTTTGAGCTCTGCCGACAAATCTGCAATGTGCCCATGCCAGCGGCGCACCGCGCGCGATGATATTTCAATCTCAACCGCGCCCGGCTCCGGTGGGAAAAGGAAGAGAGGCGCTGATGGAGCGCGTTTGATGAAAGCATTGAGAGGCGCCCCGGGAGATGATTCAAGTTTTGCGCCTGCGCTGATCTCCTCAGTGGTCAGTTCTTCCTCGAAGGCGAGCGCAGAACTCCCAAGCAGGCGCAACTCGATTCGAGCAACTCTCCCAAGTTCTTCGCGCAGTTCATCAGGCGTGAGGAAAAGTTTTCCGGGCGAGAGCCCCAGTTCATCCGTCGCTTCTGTGCGTTCGTAAGAGCGTTGTAATTCTTCGAGCGCCAAACGTATGTTTTTTTCCAGTTCCGCGGGCTCGTCAACAACGATGACCACGTCACGCAGATAGTCGAAGACTGAAGCTCCCAGCGAATGTGCAAGTGGCATGAGATATTCCCAGCCCTGGAACTCCTCGCCTTCATCTGCAAAAGTAAGCCTGTCCCGCAAGGCGCGGTCATAACGTTCATCGCTCCAATGCTCGCGTGCGAGTTTCGCCCAGCGCCGGAAATCCTCGGCACTTGCTCGTTCGTCGCGCATCGGAGCGATCAATGCCTCTTTGATCTCACGGACCGATCGCTGCGTCCCCGGATCGAACTCCCGGATCGAATCGATCTGATCGCCGAAAAATTCCACGCGAACGGGCCGCGGCAGGCCATCATCGCCACTCAGACTTCCACTTGGCGAATAAAAATCCAGGATCCCTCCGCGCGAAGAGAATTCGCCGATACTTCCCACCGGATCGGAACGAACGTAACCGACCGCAGCGAGGTGCTCGATCAGGTAATCGAGCGGCAACTCTTCGCCAATGCGCAGGGTGACGACTGCCCGCTTGATTTCGTCAACCGCCGTGAAGCGCCGCATCAGAGAACGAGCCGTCAGCAGCACTATCTCTCCAGCGCCCGCAGTCAATCGCCACAATGCAAGCGCGCGGCGCTCGAGGATTTCTGCGTGCGGTGAAGTGCCGCTATACGGATCGCTTTCCGAAGAGGGGAGCGTGAAGACATCGTTTTCGCATTCGGTGCGGTTGTTGAGAGCGCAATAAAAAAATTTCAAGTCCCGTTCGAAATCTTCGAGCTCACCGCCTTTCAAACTGATGACGGCCAGACGACGGGCCGTCGCGCGTTGCAGCGCAGCCAGCGTCAAAGCTTTGGCGCCGTTGGCCAGACCGGCAACGCGCACCAGGCGCTTGCCTGCGCGCACATCGGCGACCAATCGCTGAAAATCTTTATCAACTTCGAAACGCTCAAAACTCACAGAAACCCCTACTCGTATTCTCTCTTCAAAATCCTTTCGATCACATCCGAAGTCGAATAGCCATCGACAAAAGACAGGCTCATTACCTGCCCGCCAGCTGCCTCGACTTCTTCGCGCCCGACAATATTACTAATGCTCCAATCGCCCCCTTTTACCAGAATATCGGGCAATAAAGTCGTAATAATTTCACGCGGAGTTGTGTTATCAAAAATTGTCACGTAATCAACACATCCCAGCGCAGCCATGACCTCCGCGCGCTCATTTTCATTAAGGATGGGTCGCCCCGGTCCTTTCAATTCTCTCACTGACCGATCACTATTTAGCGCAACAATTAAAGCATCTCCCAGAGCGCGCGCTTGCTGCAAGTACCGCACGTGACCAGGATGAAGCAGATCGAAACAGCCATTAGTAAAGACTACGCGTTTCTGCTTTCGCCTTAATTGTTCGCGTTCTACACGCAACTCATCGAGAGTAAGGACCTTCGCCATAGACTTCCCATCTTAGACGAATGGAAGTGCGCAGGACAAGATGGCTTGCAGGTATCCTTGACAGGTTAACCCCCAAATCACTATACTGCGCGCTTTGTATATTAACAGTTATCTTTGTCTGTGAGGGAGTTTCAAAAGAGTTTAGATTTTATGCCAAATCACAAATCAGCTGAGAAGCGAGACCGTCAGAATACACGGCGCAACGCCATCAATACCGCGGGCCGCACCCGCCTCCGGAGCCAGATCAAAAGGCTGCGCACTGCTCTTGCTACCGGCAAAAAAGAAGAGGCCAAGGTGCTCTTGCCGGAGACCATATCAGTAATCGACAAGGCGGTGCAAAAAGGCATCCTTCATCGCAATACGGCGGCTCGTCACAAAGCGCGTCTGACGCTGCATGTTAACGAGTTGGCTACAAAATAAGTGAGAAGAGATGCCATAGATACCAAGAAAAGTAATATCACCGCCAAGAGGCCAAGAGCGCCAAGATTTTCCGCCTTTCTTGGCGCTCTTGGCCTCTTGGCGGTGATATTACTTTTCTTGGTATCTATGGCATCTTTCAATTCAATTGCGCCTGTCTCTGCCGCAGTTCTTTGATCCTCTCTTTGATCTCTTTTGCATCTTCAGACTTCGGCGCGCGACGCAGATACTCCTCCAGGTCTTCTTGCGCCTGGGCGTATCGCTCCAGCGAAAAATAGACCAATCCGCGATCACGGATCTCCGCCACCGCATCCGGATCAACCAACAGCAGCCTCTCAATCACGCTCAGTGTCTTGTGATTATCCATCGCTCGAGCGTAGATGCCCTTCAGATTGAGCAACATTCTGGTCAGGATTTGCTTCTTCGTCACTGCGTCAAGGAATGACGGATGAAAACTCATTGTGCCGCCGTACATCTGCTCAATCATCTCACGACATCGTTCTTCCGAAAGCAACCGCCCCCCATTGAATGGATCGATCAAAATCTCAAGATCGTCGTCGGCATATTTGACGATGAAATGGCCAGGCATTCCAACGCCGAAAAGTTTCAACCCGATGCGTCGCGCAACTTCGAGGAAAATTACCGAAAGCGTGATCGGTATACCTGTGCGGCGGTCAATCACGTCGTTGAGGAAGCTATTGCGCGCGTCGGAGTAATTTTCCACATTGCCCCGAAATCCCAGATCGTTGAAGAGCAGATCGCTCAGCCACATAATTCGCTCGAGCGGTTCTGCATTCCGGTCATCCAACTCTCGCGCCTGATGAGCGAATGAATCGAGCTTGTCGAGATACTTTTTGATTTCAAGATTCGGATACTCCTCTGCTGCGATAAGCAATGCAGTCTGATCCAGTTCTAACCTTTTTTCATCGCGCGAGACCATATCGGTCAATTGAGCGCGCGCTTCCCCTCTAGTCATTGTGGTCCTAACAACATTGAAATCAATCTATTGTGGAATTCATCTTGACGCATCCACTCTTGGATTGTAGGATGCAACATAACACTGAGAAAGGAGGTGGTCTAGAGCATATGAATTTAGAACACAGTGAGGTGGCTGTGACCTGACGGTCAGTCCTGCAAGCTGATCTGATTAGCCGCGCAGGTTTACCGCGCAGTCAATCCTAACAGCTAACCGAAGAAGCCTCGATGAGTTTGCGCTTGTCGGGGCTTTTCTGTTCTTACCGCCAAGAGCGCCTGCAATATCCGAAACCCCCGGCATCCTTGATTTCCTGGCGGTGGACCTATTTCTTAAACTCGAGGCAAAATGGTTTCTTCCCGTGACAATGAAACAGCGCCTGCAATCGAGTTCCGTCACGTTTCGATCAGTTTCGACGGCGTGCCGGTGCTGCGTAATATAAGTTTCACGCTTCATGAAGGCGAGATGATTTTAATTACCGGCGATTCGCAATCCGGCAAATCTGTCCTGCTTCGTCTGGCCATAGGTTTTCTGCGTCCCGATGAAGGCGAAGTGTGGATTAACGGCCAGAAAATCAACGACCTCGACGAGACTCAACTGCTCTCTTTGCGGCGCGAGACGATGGGAATGGTCTTTCAGGAGAATGCTCTTTTTACCGGGCAATCGGTTTATCAAAACGCAGCTTACCGGCTGACCGATCGTAATTGGCCGGAAGATGAAACTGAACGCGCAGTACTTGAGGTCCTGACCTTTGTCGGTTTGCAGAACGAACTCGAGAAACAGGCGGAAGAGCTTTCCGGCGGGATGAAACGTCGTCTGGAATTTGCTCGCGCATTGATTGGCTGGCCTCGCATCATGCTCTTTGATGAACCAACCTCCGGTCTCGATCCGATCAATGCGCGACAGGTCCTTGACTTGATTATTCGCGCACGCGATCTACATCGAATCTCGTCGATCTATGTCACCAAAGCAATGCACGAAATCCCTTACCTCGCTACTCATCAGGCCCAGCCTGGAGAAGAGGGCAACGCTTCTATCATCAGCGTTCCAGCAAGCACCAACATGCATGTGTTGTTGTTGGAGGAAGGACAAATCGCCTTCTTCGACACTCCGCGAGAGTTCGGGCAAAGTTCGTTGCCCGCAGTCCAACACATGCTTCATCCCGTCACTACGGCTCGGAGTGGCCGCCTC
>JAKEHZ010000339.1 GCA_022614735.1 Acidobacteriota bacterium
CGACCGCGCCACCACCGGCCACCGATCTCCCGGTGATTCTCACATTGACGTTGGGCGAGGTGGCGCCGGACGGGTCGGTCACGCGGATCCGGCAGGGAGACGGAGCCCACGAGACAAATCGCGCTCCGGTGCTTTGGCTGTTGTTGATCTGCAACTCGACGTTCATTGTTAGGCCCTCCTATTAGTAAGCCTGAATCAACGCGGCCTCTGTCTGAGTATGAAAAACGGGCGTCAGCGACGCTCTTTGGCCTGGCTGATGAATAGTTACATACGCGCCCAAAAGATATGACCCTGGGGCAAGGCTGATTCCGCTGAGTTTGATCACCGTGCTTTTTAGTAAACCTGAATCAACGCGGCCTCTGTCTGAATATGAAAAACGGGCGTCAGCGACGCTCCTTGGCCTGGCTGATGAATAGTTACATCCGCGCCCAGGAGATATGACCCTGGCGCAAGGCTGATTCCGCTGAGTTTGATCACCGTGCTTTCGGACAGTGTGATTTTGCCGGATGTGCGCATGGAGCTTTGAACGCGCTTGTGGTTCAGTCTACGGACGTGAACGACGGCCGTATAAGGCAGCGGCTCTTCGATCCATCCTGCGACATCGGCGAGATCGAGCGAAAGCCGCAGACCGAATGGCTGATTGCTTTGTAACAACATCGAAGGAAGATCTGATCCGGCGGTCACGATCTCCAGCTTGTGAGCGTGCGGCCTGGTTGTCGTCTCCGTGACTTCGCCTGCCGACCTTTCGGTTCCCGGCTGTTCGGAAGAAGCCGGCTTCGATGACGGCTCTGCTGAAATCGCTTCGATCCTCTGCGCTTCTAGTTCTTGGAGCGTTTGGGCCAAACGCATCCCTGACTGTCGCACGACGAATTTGATGAACCGGTCTTCATCCCATCCGTCCCAGACCTCTTCAGCTCTGGTCTGCGTCTCGGTCACGCGCGTAAGCAGAACATAGTTATCGTTGTCGAGAGACAGTTCGGCCTCAAATGTGGCGTAATGCCGGTTGTCCTCCGGCGGAGCCGTAACTTCCCGCGATTCGGCGGGCTCTGGTTGCAAAGCCAACTCGCGCGCCTGACCGAGCCAGTCCATCTCGGTGATGCGCTCGACGGTCAAACCAGAGCGTTCTCCGACAAACCTGACGATGTCTTCCGGCGACGTGGAAGCGAATTGAGCGTAAGTGAGAATGCCCGCCTGATGCAGACGCGATTGGAACTCAGCGCTGACGCCCTCAATCAACTTGAAATTGTCGCCTTTCGGTGGTGGGATTGTGCCCCGCGAGCGTGAACGCTTGCTGCCCATGGCCTTTCCTCAATGGTTATGATGTGTAATAACAAGATCCTGACCGAGATTCCAGTGTTTGAGCGCCGCTAGCGGCTGGTCCTCAAGCGAGCAGGTGTGGCAGGCTTGATTGAGATAGCATTTCGATGGGATGTCCCGCTCGGTATGCGCTCGTGGGGCTGAACCTGACGCCGCTTCCCGTTGTAACATCCGCTTGCCCAGACTTCTTGCTGCAAAGTGATCCCGCCGGCGCGATGAGCGCACCGACGGGATTGCAGGTCTGATGAATGGAACCGCAGGGCGATGTCGCCGGCTGCTCACTACTTCACGGGGTACTTACCGGGATAGTGACCGGTCTTCGGATCGTAGAATTGAATCATAGCCAACTCGACGAAGCCTGCCATCGGTCCCGGACAGTCGCAACAGGTGTTATAAGTGAGAGCCGCAACCAGCTTGTAAGGGCGACCACAATGAGCCGATTTGACAGTTCCTTCGGGGATATCGAAGTTGTAGCAGTAGTTAGCGTGGCCGTTCTCGTCCAGTTCCAGGCAAGGGTTCAGCGGGATCTTGATTTCGGATTTCAGATCGAACTCCTCGTCGTAATAACCCTCTTCGTAACCCTCTCCTTTTGGCGCGTAACTTTGTCCTCTGGGCGATCCCATACCCTCGAAGTAGAGGCTCAGACACCACCAGCCGCAGATGAACGGCACCAGCGTTCCTTCGAGATACCAGTTGATTTTTACTCCCCAGGGCTTATCAATGCGGACGATATTCGTCGGCGCGACACCTCCCTTCTCCCAAACAGACGCGCTGACCCCGCCGGACAGAGCCGGGTCGCAGAGCGAAACTTCAAAAGCACCTTTGGTACCCTCTGGATAACCCTCTGTGTAATACTCCGGCGGTGGATACCAATCAATCTGGTAATCCTTCGGATAACTTGGATAATTCGTCGGATAACTGGGGGTATAATCTTTGGGATAACCATGAGGATAACCCTTGGGATAATCTTTCTTTGCCATAGTCTTTCTCCTTGGTGTGAAAGTCAGATTTAATGGCTGCCGATAACGACCACATTACCGATCAACCGTTCAAGTGATTACGTCGCGACTCGCGTGGGCCGCGACTGTGCTGTTGGCTGAGGCGAGAGGTTCCGACAGCGTTTCTCGCCCAACAAGGGTTTCTCGATTGACCGATAACGCTCAGGCCGCATTGGCCTCAGATCACGTCTCCTGTAATCACTGCTCGCTACTACATCAATCTGCGTGCCACGCCGTTAAACCACGGTTTGCCCGCTAAGTGCCTGTTTTTTCGTCATTCGTGGTGTGAAATCTATGCAGGAGAGTGATCATCTTGTCCTAGCGATTAAGGTAGGTTTTGACGAAGCCTTGCAAGGTCAGCAATTAACGATAGGATGGCTAATTCCTACCGCGCGCGTCGCGCCATTATTCATCCGGCGCGTCGTCGTCGTCGTGTTTCGGGCGAAAGTCATTGGGATCAATGCCGAGCCTGCGAATGCGTTCCCGCATCACACGCGGATCCATTCCTGCGACGTCCGCCGCTCTGCAAACGTTGCCGTTGTGTGTCGAGAGCAAAGCCGCAATCTCTCGTCGCTCCCATTCCCTGACCATTTCATCCTTGCGTTCCTGATACGATCTTGTGTCCGGTTCGGGAAGATCGAGGTCGTAACTGTTGATGACTGATAGCTCAGCCAGCGTCACCGCGCGCGTCACTATGCTTTCCAACTCGCGCACGTTGCCGGGCCAATCGTAAGAGCAGAGCTTGAGCAACGCTTCGGGCGAAAATCCGTTGACGTTTTTGCGCAGCTCGTTTGAGGTTCGCGCGAGGAAATGCGCCGCCAACAGCCGAATGTCTTCAACGCGTTCGCGTAACGGTGGCAGATGGATCGGGAACATCCTCAGCCGGAAATAGAGGTCTCCGCGAACCCTTCCTCTGCGCACGGCCTCTTCCAGATCGGCGTTGGTTGCGGCGATCACACGTACATCGGCGATTCGCGTCTTCGTCGAGCCTACGGGGCGATACTCTTTCTCCTGAAGAAATCGCAGCAGCTTGTTTTGAGCGGGAAGCGGCAGGCTATCAAGCTCGTCCAGAAAAAGCGTTCCGCTCTGGGCTTCGCAAATCAGCCCGCTTTTCGAGGAGATGGCGCCGGTGAATGAGCCGCGTTCGTGGCCGAACAGCTCGCTTTCAATCAGTTGTTCGGGAAATGCGCCGCAATTGACCGCGACGAAGTTTCCGCCGGAGCGCAGGCTGAGCTGATGAATCGCGCGAGCGCAGACCTCTTTGCCAGTGCCTGTTTCGCCGCAAATGAGCACAGTCGCGCTGCTCTGCGCGATGTTCGGCAGTTTACGAATCGCGGCGAGAAACGCTTGGCTCTGTCCGAGCAGGGGCTTGGCATAACTCCATTTCCCTTTCAACCCCTTTTCGCGCGCGTCCTGATAACTGATCGAGAGTGTCTCGCCCCAGCAGGTCTGTTCAATCAGCTTTTGCAACCGCAGGTGAATTTCGATCGGATTGAATGGCGGAGTGAAGATTTCTTCGACACCGTGTTTGTATGCCTCATACAATTCGCTCCGTTGATCAATGTTTGAAACGGTCACGACTGGTGGATGGGGCACCAACCTGCGCAGAGAATGTAACAGCGACTTGACGTTCCTCAACACATTTCCCTGTGAGACCAGAAAGATCACCGCCGGTTTGACACGCGAAAGGATTCCAGGTAACGCGCCGGTCCAGATGGAAGACAATTCGCTGTTTTCAACCGCTTCGTGTTTCAGGCTGATTTGACCATTCGACCCCGATTCGAGGACTTCACGGAGCGAGCCGCCGAGGTCACACGCAGGGTTCATATCAAGGAGCAAAACATTTGTTGGTTTCATTATTACACCCTCGACGCTCACAGCGTGTTTTTTGGGTGAGGAGGATGATAAGAGCTGCCTAACCGCTTGCACATATACGGGGCTGCTTAACAGGGGGTTGTGCAAGTGCAGCGTACGATTATCATCGCAATGAAACGTCAACTGTGATGGTTGTGCGACGGTCACATAATGCGGGGCTGAGAGGCTACGGCTGATTCTTCACAGTCCTCGCGTTGCTTCAGGGTCATTCACCAGGCATCTCATTAACAAAATAATCAGTCATACAATTCACCCTGAGAAAAGCGGTTGACACTTTAACTTGCTTTATAAATCGTGATACCCGGGTTACCAACCGGGGATTCATGATCGAAAGTGTACATTCGCAGCCATCCTAAGGGGTTCGGCTGAGACGGATAAAGCATAAGCCTATTATCTTAAGGAATCAAGTATTTTAAATCCGTCAGATTAATAAACCAACTTCCTCTGTTTCGGATTCTCTCTTTATCAACTGGTCAGTTCGATCATTGTGATTTCGGGCGGGCAACCGTAGCGTAAAGGAACAATTACTGTTCCCAGACCGCGGTTAACGTAAAGGTGTGTTGAACCAAATTGAGCGTAGCCGCGCATGAGGCGGCGACTCGGACGGCGCAGCCAGCGAGCTGTCTTGCGGTCCTCGCGACCAGTGAGCAGCCGCCAGTTGATCTGTCCGCCATGGGTGTGGCCCGAAAGCACCAGATCGACCCCCGCGCGCGCCGCTTCACGAATGACCGCCGGATTGTGCGCCAGTAAAATCCGAGTTTCACCACGTCG
>JAKEHZ010000340.1 GCA_022614735.1 Acidobacteriota bacterium
CATTGGGAGCGCCCTGGGAGCGCACGCGTCCCCGCGTGCTGGGTTTCCGGAAGGGGCTCCTTACCGAAGTCCAGCACGCGGGGACGCGTGCGCTCCCAGGGATTTTCCGAGGAGTCATTCATGTCGCCGGTGCGACGCCCTGAAACAATGGCAACTACTAGGAGCGCAAGCGCTCCTTGTAGTTGCAGAGGAGCATGAATATGCGCAAGATCACTCATCTTACAATCACGATAGCATCCATCGCTCTGCTTTATATTGCTGCATCGATGGTGATTGGTACCAGAACCGCTCATTCACAATTGTCTCCTGAAGGCTGGCAGATGGCTGCGCCGCGCGATGAGATTCGCCCGCAATTTGCTTTCTTGCCCAACGGCGGACGAGACGGCAAAGGCAGTTTCGTTATCAAAGCGGATGAGCGCGAGGGTTTGGATGGTTACTGGAAGAAAACTTTTTCTGTCTCAGGTGGTAACCACTACCGTTTCCTCGCACTTCGCAGGATAGAGAATATCGCATCACCACGGCGATCTGTCATCGCGCGGATCGTCTGGTTGGACGACAAGGATAAGCAAGTACCGCGCGACACATCTGTTGTCTCCGATTACCTCAAACGCATGACAGCCATGGCAGAGCCGGAATATCCGGGAGACAAAGACACCGATTCTCAGGGATGGACAGAAGTCTCAGACATTTACCGTGCGCCTCTGAAAGCAACGCGTGCTGTTGTCGAGCTGCACTTGCGCTGGGCGCCGCGGGGAAAGGTCGAATGGAGCAGCGTTTCCTTCATTGAGACTTCTCCTCAAAAAGAGCGTAAAGTGCGGCTGGCCGCAGTGCATTTCCGTCCCAGGGGCGGCAAAACGCCTGAGGAGAACTGCCGCATGTTCGAGCCTCTGATTGCGGAAGCCGCTCGCCAACGCGCTGACCTGGTAGTACTGCCTGAAACATTAACTTACGTCAGTCTCGGCCGCAGCTTCGTAGATGTTTCCGAGCCTATTCCCGGCCCATCGACCGAATACTTCGGGGAGCTCGCGAAGAGGCACAATCTGTACATCGTCGCGGGGCTGGTGGAGCGCGACAGACACCTGATCTACAACGTAGCCGTTTTGCTCGGTCCCGACGGCCGTATCGCCGGCAAGTATCGCAAGGTCAGTCTGCCCCGCACAGAGATTGAGGCCGGCATCGCTCCGGGCAATGATTATCCGGTCTTCGAGACGCGATTTGGCAAGGTGGGAATGATGGTCTGCTACGATGGATTCTTTCCCGAGGTCGCGCGCCGCTTGAGCAGTAATGGCGCCGAAGTGATCGCGTGGCCGGTGTGGGGCTGTAATCCGCTGCTGGCTCAGGCGCGGGCCTGCGAAAACCACGTCTATCTTGTGAGCAGCACCTACGAAGACATCACAAGCAACTGGATGATCACTGGAGTTTTTGGTCATGAAGGTAAGACTCTGGTTCAGGCCGAGAAATGGGGCACTGTGGTCGTCGCGGAGGTAGACCTCAACCGTCGTCTGCATTGGCCAAGCCTGGGCGATTTCAAGGCTGAGATCCCACGCCACAGCCCGGCAGATGAGATTCATAGATGATGAGACTAATCGCCATTGACAGCTTCAGGTACGAGCAGAACGGGGCAGGGTGAATGCCTGCCCCTCTGCCGCGAATGGGCCGCGCGCCATTAAGTAGGAGGGCCCGTCGTGGTCGAGAAGATAAGGCGTCGCCTCGGCTTTAACTTCGAGTCGATCAGGGCTGAAACAAATGGCAACTTCATCAAGACGCTGCGGGATTCTTTCAAGCAAGACCGCCAGCGATGGAACCGCCGGCCCGACAATGTCGAAAAGCTTGAGCCGCGTCCCCTCTAACTCCAGGCAAACAATCACGTCCAAGTCTGCCGAGTAATATAAAGGACGCCATCCTTCGTTAAAGCAGAAAACAGCCTTCTCATTGACTACACCCACCACGTTAGAAACCGGTTCTCGAGTCTCAAGGAGCCGGTGCAATAGAGCGACATCGGAGTCATCCTGTGGATTGATGATGCGAAAGCCCGCAGCTCCGCCAGGGGTTTCGCATCTGACGGTGAAGAGATGTTCTCCGACAACGCGAAAGCCAAAAAGCTGAAAATATTCCGGATGCTCGGTCGTCAGGATCAGGGTCTCATAACTGCTCGCACAGTATTGAAGCACATCTTTCATAATTTGGCGGAAAAAACCACGACGCCGGTAATCGGGATGAGTAGCTACGCCGTGGATAGACCCGACTGTGACAGTTCGCCCCATCAAGATCAATGAGAGCTCAATCACGCCGACGTGAGAGACGGCGCGATCTCCTTCAAAGCAGATGAACGGTGTCGACACTGATTCCCAGGAAGCGCCGAGCACCCTGGCGGTTTGCGCGACTTGCCGAATGCCGGGAAACACGGCATCGAGCAGGTCGAACAATCGTTCACTGAGAGCAGGGTCGTCTGAGAATGAAAGCTTCATTTTTTTCAACCAATATTACGCTATGAAGAGCCCGAGATAGAATGCAAACAAACAAAATAGATCACATTTCGGTTGAGCCTTACTAACCCACCAATTTTTAATGGAAGTTTTTTCGACCATTCCAGCCATCTGACGGTCTAACACACTACCCCCAAGCGCAACTGTTCGAATGGTCTTGCTGCATTCAATTAACAAAACAGCAAGATTGGAGGTTATATGAACAAAGCTTGGATGAAATGGTTCTTGATGGCAGCGATGATTACCGCGGCAATTCCAATGATGGGATTGGCGAATGGCCGCAGAAACAATGGCATCAATGGACGACAGCAGCATCAGCAGCAGCGAATCCGGCAGGGCATTCGTAGTGGAGAACTGACGCGACGCGAAACAGCTCGACTTCAAGCGACACAAGCCAGGATTAGAGTTAATGAGGCTTTCGCCCGACGCTCAGGCGGCGCTTTCACCGGGCGCGAGCGCTTACGCATTCAGCGACAGTTGAATCACTCCAGCCGCAGCATCTATCGCCAGAAGCACGATAGACAGGACCGTAATTGGTAAGAGTGGATGAGAGGGGGAGTTGGGAGACGGTTGGACGGGGCGACGGGGCGACGGGGCGACAAAGCTCTTCTCGCCCAGTCCCCCCGTCTCCCCCTCTCCCCCTCTCCCCCTCCTCATTTCTGAATCTCAGGCGAAACGCTTGTGCGGAGCTCTTCACGGATACGCTCGATCTCATTGAGTTTGGACTGAATACGCTGGAAGAGAGGGGATTGCGCCCTGATGCCTTCGTCGATCAAAAATGCAGCGGCTTCGGCTCTCCCCTTGAATATTCCCGCCGAGACCAAAGTATCGATCGCATCCGACGACGCATCGCTCAAACGTATGAGCACAGTGGTGTCTCGCACATTCAGCGCGCGCTCGACGGCCTTATTTACTGATTCGGGCACGCGGCTGAAAAGGTCCCGCAATGTCGAAGTGATATCGTCAATCGTTTCACCCGCGCGACTACTCGAAGATTGCGGCTGTGGTTTTGGGGTTAACGGGCCACCAGGCCGATTTGGATCGTTCTGATGTTCGTTCATCTTCTCAAGCCTCCTTTTGCTAGCTCTGGTTTTGATCGTGAAAGCGCAGCCGAATGCTGTGCCAATCACACCGCATCATACGATTGACGACCAATCGAAAGTTGCAGAAAGCATCAGCTCCGTTTCGTTATTCTGCCGTGATATTGGCCTCAATCTTCGTAAATTGAAGACCATAAGCAGCGAGCGCGAATGGCAGCCGCACCAGAGATTCGTTGTAAATCTCAACTGTCTGCACATAGTCTTTGCGCGCCACATTCGTCACATTAATCGAATTTTTATACTCCTCGAGCAACCGCAAATAAGCGTCATTGGCTTTCAGTTCACCATGAGCATCTCCCAGAGTAATGATCGATTCGGACTGCTGGGCTAGTTCACGGTATGCGTTGACGATCCCATCTTTGTCATTATCCTTTATCGCCTGGTTCAAAGTGGCTCGAGTAGTTGTGAGCCCGGCGAGCGGTGACGGGTCAGTCTTGATAATCGTTTTGGCCGTATCGAGCACTTTATTCGCAGATTCTCCCTGTTTTGTGATTGTGGTCAGAAACGCCGACCATTTGGTGTTCGCCGCCTGTCTGCGTTTGCCAAGCTCGTCTTTTATATAGGGAAAAAGTTTTTCGACTGCATAGAACCTGCGGTTATCCTCGAACTCCACCCACGTCCATTGATCTCCGCTGGCCGGAGGCGCAAATTTCAATCGAGTGGATTTGTTTGTATGAGCCGCGTTGGATGGCGCCCGCTCTTTCACTGTCGCAATGGCTTTCCCATCCGTTTCCATCGCCACATTTGTGACCTCGAGCATACCATCAACTTCAGCAACGATGGCGCTGACAGGCGATTCACTCACTGCGTTGGTGCGCCGCGCAATGCTGAAATAAACCTCATCATTGGTCATCTGCTTGCGGGCAGCTGGAGCCGTGCTCTGAGCTTGTACACTCAACACGGCAATAAATAGGAAGAGAAAAATAGAAATTATTTTCCGTACAAGCATTGTAACTCCTCTGCAACTACTGGGAGCGCTTGCGCTCCCAGTAGTTGTCATTTTAGAGATCTTCGATTCTCAATTTCGTATCAGCCTTCTCCCATGCTATCTCAAACTCGCGTTGGGCAGTGCGAGCTTCTCGTGTTTTGCCCTGTTTTTTCAGGCTTTCGGCGAGACCGAAGAGCGAACGACCATTGCGCGGATTCTCTTCAAGATCTCTGCGAAAGACCTTCTCTGCTTCCACCGCCTCGCCATTCAACAGCAACGCCGCGCCGAGCGATTCGCGTACAGGATAATACCAACCGGGTGGTTCGTCATAGTTAAGTCCGTCATGTGCGGCAACGGCCTTTCTCCAGAAATCTATCGCTGCCCGGCGGTCTCCTTTTGCCGCCGCGAGACGCGCCTCAAGCACGTTTTCCGCTATCTTCAAGACGCCCACTGCGGTGTTGAGACCGAAAGGCGTTTCGCCCGGCATATTTTTCGAAATCTGCACGAAAGTTTGTTTCTCGCTCTCCGCTTCCGGAATTCTTCCTTTCCCGGCAAATGCCACGCCCCGTGCGAAATGCCAAAATGCATTGGTCAGTGGCATCTCTTTTTCCGGCTCGGGGAATTTCAAAATCTCGTCCCAGCGATTGAAGCGCAATTGTACGAAGATAGACGACGGCAGGAAGGCTTCCAGCATTGGCATATCTTTTAGATGCTCGCGTACATTGCCTGCAAGCCTTTCCGCCGAGCGAGCGGCTAATCCGTAATTTCCCGTGCGGTTGTATGATTCAACCAGGAAATGCAGATTGTGACTGTAGTACATCGCCGGATACATCCCGCGCACGCCCGTGCGTTTGATGTATTCAAGATCTACTATGGCTGCCGTCTCGTTAACCTTTGCTGCCGCCTGGTAATCGCCGGTTCGGATGTAAATGTGAGCCGGCATGTGAACCAGATGCCCCGAAGCGGGAGCCAGCCCTGCAATCCTGTCCGCGCTCGGCAAAGCGCGTGCCGGATCTTTTGAAGCCTCGACTGCGTGAATGTATAGATGATTTGCGCCGATGTGCTTCAGATCCCGTTTGAGCACAGACTCGAGAATTGAAACGATTTCAAGAGTATATTCTGTGGGCTGACCGTCTCTCTTCCATAGTTGCCACGGCGTCAGATTCATCAGGCTGTCGGCATAGAGCGTTGCAGCATCGAGGTCATTGGGATAGCGTTTATGAACTTCCGCCATGGCGTTTTTATAATCGACCCCGAGCTGTTTGAAATCGGGCTTGGGATCGAGAGTAAACCTTTTTGCCAGGGCTTCGATGTAAGCGCGCTCATTTTCCGGCGCAATAGTGGCGAGCTCCCGCGCTTTTTGAATTTCATTGTAAGCGGCCTTGACACGTTCTAGATCAACTTGCGATTCATTGTAATTCGGGCCCACAGCCAGCGCTATGCCCCAGTGCGCCATAGCAAGTGCCGGATCGAGCTGCGCCGCGCTCTCGAACGCGCGACGCGCTTCTTCGTGATTGAAGCCATAAATAAAAGCCAGGCCCTGATTGAAGAACTTCTGCGCTTCGGCATTCTTCGTTGAAACCGGATGGTTCAGACTGCCAGCACCTGATATCAACTTTGCCAGCTCGCTCTTCGTTGAAGCATGATGCTGATGCTGGGCAAAAACAGATAACTCTATGGCAAAAGCCAGGCAGAGAGCGAGACACAGAGGGAAACCAATGTTTTTTCGCTCATTCGTTCTTACTTCCGCTTTTTCATCTTTCCGCGAATTCATATTAACCAACTAACTCCTCCTTATTGTTGACTGTTTGAAGTCAGGGAGCGGATTTTTAAAAGAATTTCATCACCCGTTCCCATCGGCTTGAACATACAAGTAAATGGGATGCGAAGTCTTCAGCGAGTGATCAAATTCCAATAAAAGATTTTTCAAAGAGTTATCAAATTCAGGTTTTCTCTCATATCCCGTGTCTATTTTTCCGATAGTCTCCGCGGAGGTTGCACTTATTGATTTCTTTGCGGCATCATTAATTCTGTGATTATGTTTCGAAACAAGGAAAAACAGTTTTCAGTTTTCAGTTTTCAGTTTTCAGTTTTCAGCGAAATCTCGTCCCGGCTGAAAACTGAAAACTGAAAACTGAAAACTATTTTCTAAGGAGTTTAGGCCATTCCGCAAATCGAAGGCAAGACACTGGGGTTGAAGCCCAACCAATTGCGGCGGCTCGAGAAGATGTATCAGCGCCGCATCCCTCCGAGGGAGATCGTTACACCGGAGTTCGCGCGTCAACTCACCGAAATTTCTCATGAGATCGGACGGCAGGTCGGCGTGCTTGTCGACCGCAGAGGACGGATCGAACACGTCGTCATCGGCGATGCGACAAAGATCGTACTGCCGGCACAAGATCGCTCACGGCTCGGGCATTCGCGTTTCAATGGGCTGCGCTGTCTGCATACACATCTGCAAGGCGAAAAAGGATTGACGCACGATGACCTGACCGACCTTGCGCTGTTGAGGTTGGATTTAATGGCTGCGATTGACGTTGATCCAGAGACCGGATTGCCTGGTTTTGTGCGCGCCGCACATCTTCTACCGGCCTCGGCAAAGCCCCGCAATATAGCCCGGCACGGAAACGAAAAAGACGACTTTGAAGTCTATCGATTCCTCGATCCGCGACTCCCCGGACAGCTCGATGTCAATTTTCTGGAACTAATCGAATCGCTTGAAAGCGAAATGGCCCGCAATCGCGGCACTCGAAAAGCTTCGGATATGCGCGACCGCGCGATCCTGGTTGGCGTGACCACGGGGAATTTGAGCGAGGCGCAAGACTCGATCGATGAATTGCGGGAACTTGCGACTTCGGGTGGACTGGTTGTGCTCGACGAAATCATTCAGCGTCGTTCGACACTCGATCCGAAGTCGCTCATCGGCAAAGGTAAGCTCGACGAAATCATCATCCGCAGCCTGCAACTCGGCGCGGATATGATCGTCTTCGATCGCGAGCTGCAGCCTTCTCAGGTTCGTGCCATCAACGCAGCAACCGACCTCAAGATTCTGGACCGCTCGCAACTCATCCTGGATATCTTCGCATCGCGTGCGCAAACGAGTGAAGGCCGCATTCAAGTCGAACTCGCCCAGTTGAAATACCTGCTGCCGAGATTGACAGGAAGTGGAACGGAGATGTCGCGGTTGATGGGCGGAATCGGCGGACGAGGTCCCGGTGAAACGAAGTTGGAAGTCGACCGCCGCCGCGTGCGGGAGCGGATAGCGCATCTCGAGAATCAGCTCGAAAAAGTCCGCGCAAGCCGCCAGCAGCGCCGCCAACAACGTCTCCGCCGAGAAATGCCTGTGGTCTCGATTGTCGGTTACACAAATGCAGGCAAAAGTACACTGCTCAACTCGCTGACGCAGAGCCAGGTCATCACCGAGCAAAAGATGTTCGCGACTCTAGACCCGACGAGCAGGCGATTGCGATTGCCCCACGACCGGGAGATTATCGTTAACGACACGGTAGGATTCATCCGTGATCTGCCGAAAGATCTGCTCGCGGCTTTCAAAGCCACGCTCGAAGAGCTGGAACAATCCGATTTGATCATCCACCTGGTTGACGCTTCGAGCCCTCAGCTTGAAAGCCAGATGGCATCTGTTTACCGCATCCTGGGCGAATTAAAGATTGATGATGTGCCGCGTCTGCTCGCGTTCAACAAGATGGATCTGGCAGAGCCTGAGCAGTTATGGAACCGCTGCCGAATCTACAATGGCCTCGCGATCTCAGCGATTGATCGTTCTACTCTCGGGACTTTAGTAAATGAAATTAGCGGAAGGCTGGAAGGCGCCGAAAATATTGATTTTCATCCGGTTCTTCCAGGTTAATGACCGTTTCCATAGCCTTCAACCGCCAAGAGGCCAAGGACGCCAAGATTTTCCGCCTTTCTTGGCGCTCTTGGCGTCTTGGCGGTGAGATTACTTTTCTTGATCCCTATACCTCCACCACGACGTAATTCTATCCAATCCTCTCAAAAGCGCCCGTTCAAGCTCTCCATCAGGAATCACTGTGGCATTCAACGACTCCCGCGCCAGAGCGCGTTGCCATGCTTTCGCGATTGGGCCACCGCCAGTAATGATCACCTCTCCATCAATCGCCCGGTGTGCAATCAGTGGGTCGAGATCAGATGCAATGAATGATCCGATCATGAATGCGAATCTTTCCTCCGATGTTGATTGTCTTCCCTGCTCCAACAACCGCACGCAAAATAACGCCCGTGCCAGACCCGTTTTACGCTGCTCAAGCATTCCAGATTCGACCCAATGAGGATCGAGAGATTCCGGCCTCGTCTGCGGCACCGCGCTCGCCAGAATTGTCTGTGTTTGCGTGGTGTGAATCATCTCGCCTGAAAGCGAGGTAGTGCTACCGCTAATCCGGCCGCTGGCATCTATGCTGATCACTTTCCAATGCGAGCCGAGATTGATGACTGTGCAGGGCGCTGTCGCCAGTTCTGACGCAAGGAGCCCAAGACACATCGTCTCTTCTCCGCGCATGAGGTCCGCCGATTCGATGGTGTTCAAATCAGCTTCCTGCGGGCCAGTACGCACTCCGGGAACAAGTAATACTTCCAGATGTGTAATGTCGGGGAAATCGTATCGACGTACGGCTGCGGAAAGTTCGCTGATTCCCGCCGGAGCCGGGATGTGTGGAAC
The DNA here is from genome assembly GCA_022614735.1 of Acidobacteriota bacterium. Classification (GTDB taxonomy): domain Bacteria; phylum Acidobacteriota; class Blastocatellia; order RBC074; family RBC074; genus JAKEHZ01. The sequence goes on from JAKEHZ010000340.1 coordinate 9,208, forward strand.
TTCGGCAAGTCCAAGTGATGACGTAATCATTCCCGCGGCAGCAACAAATTCAGGTTCACATTCCTGCGCTTCAGGAACGGCCAAAACCTCAGTTATCAATTGGCCGAGCGATGCGCGCAAACGAGCAGGTGTGCCGTCACGCGCTGTGTCACGTACGCCAACCATCGCACTGGCACGAGAGATAATCCGTTCACCACAAACAAGCCAGACCCGCGTATTGGTGGTTCCGGTATCTACATAGATTGTGCACGAATCATTCATTTCAGCTGATCTTCAATTGGGGTCTCACCAAATCCTGTCTTGCGGCGGCGAATTCGGCAGCCCGTGTGCGCAAATTTTCCATCCCTCCCGGCAGCATCACGTCTTTCCCTATCAACTCGGAGCCGGCGCCGACAGCCCACGCTCCTGCGGCAAAGTATTCTCTCGCCGCCTCCGGTGTAACGCCACCGGTCGGCACAAGACGCACGTCAGGTAGAGGCCCTCGCAAAGCTCTCACGAAATTCACGCCGAGACAGACCGCTGGAAATAGCTTCACCGCATCTGCGCCTGCCTCAATCGCCTCAATTGTCTCAGATGGTGTGAAGCATCCCGGCAATGATACGAGGCCAAGTCGCTTCGTCGTTGCAATCACTTCAAGATTGCGGTTTGGCGAGACGATGAATTGAGCGCCGGCATCAGCAACGCGCTCGACATCTCCGGGTCTGAGCACAGTGCCTGCGCCGATCGCAGTGTTCAAACCGAATCGCCTGGCGAGTCTTTCAATCGAATCGATGGCGTTCGGCGAATTTAGAGTGACTTCAACCGCAGTCACCCCGGCTTCGACAATTGCCGCAACTATGTCCTCCTCACGGCCGCCGAATTGACCGCGCATGATCGCAATCACACGCCCGGTTTCAATAAGTCTAAGTGTTGTCTCAGCTTTCATCATTGGCTATTATCAATCCTCTATGACTATCGTTCTCAAACCAAGATTTTTCCGCCCTCGCTCCACTGATCAGCCCGGTGCGCTGGGCAAATTCAGTTTTATTATTCACGAAAAGTCGCAGCAGCATTACTGGTCGGGCGCCGGTTGTTTGTCCGTCAAATCGTTCTCCGGGGGCGAAGCGCTCTATAATGTCGGGCGAGGCCGTTTCAGAGTTGATCAAGACTCATATCTGATTTTGAACCAGGGTCAGCCGTACGAAATTAAAGTCGATGCAGAAAAGTCGTTCGAATCTTTCTGTGTGTTTTTTGAAGACGGGTTCGCAGAAGAAGTCTACTACAGCCTGACCGTACCGACCACCATGCTGCTCGATAACCCGGACAGTACCCGTCAATCTTCGATCTATTACTTCGAGAAGAACTATCCTCACGACGATATTCTTTCACCTGCGTTGTGCCGATTAAAAGCCTCTCTGCCAAACAACAAAGACGATGAAGTATGGATCAACCAGCAGCTTCACGAAATAATTCACAGGCTTTTGCGAGTTCAACGCAGAGTTTATCGGGAGATTGAATCTCTGCCCGCAATGCGCGCCACAACTCGCGAAGAGCTTTATCGCAGGCTCCATCGGGCAAAAGATTTTATCACCGCTTCGTTCGACCAACCGCTCAGCATCGACGATATGGCCCGGGTCGCTTGCCTGTCACCGAACCATTTTCTGCGTACTTTCCAGCAAGCCTTTCACCAAACACCACATCAATTCCTCACGGGCAAACGCCTCGAAAGAGCTCAAAGACTCCTCCTGCGCACTGATCTCACCGTCACAGATATTTGCCTCACCGTCGGTTTTGAAAGCCTGGGCTCCTTCAGCTCTCTTTTCCGTCGCAAACTCGGGGTTTCACCCGACAAATACCGCAAAAAAGGTGATTTTGGAGA